>JASLMY010000116.1 GCA_030746295.1 Alphaproteobacteria bacterium
CAAGGAGGCCTATGTCGAAGAGGCGCTGCGGTTCAAGGAAATGGGCTGGACGGCGCACAAGCTGCACCCGCATGGCGAGCCAAAGGCGGACATCGAGATCTCCGAGGCGGTGCGCTTGGGCGTCGGCGACGAGATGACGCTGATGCTGGATTCGATGTGGGCCTACAACTACGAGGATGCGCTCAGGGTCGGGCGCGCGATCGAAGAACTGGACTTCTACTGGTACGAGGACCCCTTGGTGGAGGAGGACATCTACAACTACGTCAAGCTGCACCAGAAGCTCGATATCCCGATCATGTCGACAGAATACGCGCCCGGCCGCTTCTACGGCATGGCGCCCTGGATCATGCAGAACGCCACCGACATCCTGCGCGGCGACGTCGCCGTGACCGGCGGCATCACCCCGCTCGTCCGGCTCTGCCACATGGCCGAGGGCTTCAACATGCACTGCGAGATCCACCACGGCGGCAACTCGCTCAACAACGTCGCCAATTTGCACGTCACGATGGCGGTGCCCAACTGCGAGTTCTTCGAGTTCTTCCCCTGCACCGGGGCCAACGAATACGGCCTGGTGGAGGACATCCAATATGTCGACGGGCGGGTGCAGGCGCCGACGGCGCCCGGTCTCGGCTACGAGATCGACTGGGACCTGGTGCGCCGCGAGCATACGGTGACGCTCGAATAGCCTGGCCTCACGCCTCGCGCTAGACTGGGCCGGTTGAAAGCGGCAAATGAGGTGAGGGCATGAGCGCATCGAGACCCCCGGAGACGCCTGGCGCGAAGATGCAGTACCTGATCAAGCGCCGGAAAACGACGACCCGTGAGGAGTTGATCGCGCACTGGTTCGCCAACCACATGCCGGCCGTCATCGCCCGGCAGGATACGAACCGTGCCGCCGGCGAGCTCTCCGCGACGCGGTACGTCGCCACGCTCTTCGACCCCGAGCCCGACAAGGCGCGGGCCTGGGACGGCGTCGCGCAGCTCTGGTACGAGCGGGCGTTGCCACAGCCCGACACCCCGCACGGGCAGGCGCCGACCGATACCTTTCAAGAGAAGGTGGAACCCTATCTGCCCTGGGCGACCCGCGAATACGTCGTCATGGACGGCGCCCTGCCATTGGACCCGCCGACCCTGAACCCGCCGTTTCCGTGCACGCGGAGCGGCTTCTTCAAGATCACCTTCCTGGTCAGTATCCAGAAGGGCGGCGACGTGAGCGCGCTCTTCGATCATTGGCTGGACGTCCACGTCCCCAACGTCCGCCAGACCATGGAGGCCGTGGGCGGCTTTCGCTATGCGGTGAGCCACAGCCTGGAGCCGGAGACGGCGCCTCACGTCGGGATGGCGGAGCTCTACTTCCCCAACGCCTCCGGCTGGGCCCGCTACCGGGCGACGATCCGCCCGGACGGCATGCAGCAGTGGGTCGATTATGACGCCACGCAGATCTTCCAGAGCGGCACCGAAATGGTCGGCATCCCCTGAGGTGCGGCGTTAGCTTTCGCGCCGGCCGGCGACGTAGACCACGTCCTCAGGCCCGACCGCTTCGGCATGCACCGTATCCCGGTCGACGGCGCACCAGTCGCCCGCGCCGTAGGTCTGTGCCTGGCCGTCCCGGGCAATCGTGATCTCGCCCGACAGCACGAAGACACGGGCATCGAAAGGATGAGTGTGGTCGGGCACCACCGTGCCGGCCGCCATGCCGCCTTCCTTTATCTCGAATCCATCGCGCATCAGCTCGGCCTCGAAGGTCTCGCGATCCATGCTTCTGGTCCCCTAGGTCATGCCGGCGTCCCCGTCCGGCCGGCCGATCATCGCAACTGCCACCGCCCCCGGCAAGCCGGCGGTACCGTCGGCGTACCCTATCGTGCTGGCGCCCGCCCGCGGGCCGGGTCATGGTCGCTATGGACACATGAACAGATATGAATAATTGAATGTGTTCGGTTTCCGGATTGCGTCTGCCAAGGGCGACGGACCGACGTTCGAAAGAACGCGCAGGCGAGCGCGAAGTGCCGCCTTGGGGGAGAGGGGACGACACGAAGCTCTTGAGAGGCTTCGTTTTTCCGTCTTATTCAATGGCGTCACCACCCGTCAGGCCGGCCATGGCGGACGCTGTCGGAACGACGGGGCGCCGAGCTTCGAGAAGGGTCGGGGCTGGCGAAGGCTCCAGTATTAGAAGGGGGGATCGATGAGAAAGATATTCACCGCGACCATCGCGGGCGCCATGGCCAGTCTGCTGGCGCTGTCGGCGCCGGCGCAGGACGCAGGCCACAACAAGGACTACCGGACCTTTCACGCCGACGGCCATATCGACTACGGCAAGATCGGTGATTCCTATACGGCGGATCTGGTGCTCTATCTTGCCGGCAACCAGTTCATGGTCATGGAAGAGCTGATCCGCGACTTCCAGAACCGCAACCCGACGATCAAGTCGATCTATGTCGAGACGATCCCGCCAGGGCAGATCTTCAAGGGCCAGATCCTGAAGCAGGGCCAGATCGACGGCCAGAACACGGCCCAGAACCCGGACGTCTTCGCCAGCGTCAACTTGGGCCACCTGAAGAAGCTCAAGGCCAAGGGCCTGATGGAGACCTACGCCATCTACACCCACAACAAGCTGGAGCTGATGGTGGCGGCGGGCAACTCGAAGGGGATCAAGGGTGTGGAAGACCTGGCCCGCGACGACCTGGTGCAATCGCACCCGAACCCCCTCACCGAGGGCATCTTCAAGTTCTACGGCTCCGCCATGCTGAAGGACGCGGGCCTCTACGAGAAGGTGACCGCCAACGCCATGTGCAAGAGCTGCTGGGCGATCGAAGGCAAGACCTGGTTCACCTCGCGCCATCACCGCGAGACCCCGGACCGCATCGAGAAGGGCACGGCCGACGTCGGCATCGTCTGGACCACCGAGGTGATCGAGGCCAAGAAGCACGGCCGCAAGATCGACGGTGTGGCGATCCCGGCACCGCTGAACAAGGCCCAGGTCGTCGGCTACGCAATCGGTGCCTTGAAGACCGGCCGCAATCAGGCCAACGCCAAGACCTATCTCGACTACCTGGCCACGGCCACGGCGCAGGAGATCTATGGCAAGTACGGCTTCGTCGCCGCCTCGGCAGAGGAACTGAAGCTGAAGCCGATCCCGCAGTGAGGCCCGGCGGGGCGGGCTGCTCGAAAGGCGGGAATCGGCGAACGCGGGCGGTGCGGCGTCAGAGGCTCAAGCCGCCGTCGAGCACGATCGTCTGCCCGGTCATGTAGTCCGACGCGCTCGAGGCGAGGTAGAGGGCGAGATAGCCGACTTCCTCGAGCTCGCCGGGCCGGCCCAGCGGCACGACCTGCTTTGCTCTTTCGCCCGTCTGCCGCAGCCGCTCCTCGCCGACGGTGACGACGTCGGGGAAGAGGCCTGGCGCGATGCAGTTCACCTGCACGCCGTGCGGCGCCCATTCGAGGGCCTGGGCCCGGGTGAAGCCCGCCAGCGCGGTCTTGGCGGTGGTGTAGAGGACCATCTCGCCGCCGCCCTGGTGCCCGGTCCACGACGAGATGTTGATCACCTTGCCCGAGCCGCGCGCCAACATGTGTGGCCCGACGGCGCGGGTGCAGAGCAGCGCCTCGCTCAGGTTGATGTCGATGATGAAGGCGAGGTCGTCGTCGGAGATTGGTATCCCATCGTTCTCGTCGCCCGGCAGGCCGACCAGAGGCGTCCGGATGGAATCGCCGAGGCCGTTCACCAGCACGTCGATGCGCCCGAAGGCGGCCAGCGCCTGCTCGACGGCGTCTCGGGCGCCCTCGGGCTTGGTGACGTCGGCAACGACGGGCAGGACGCGCCGACCCGTCGCCTCGGAAAGTTCGTTCGCCAGCGGCACGACGTGGCGATCCGTCAGGGCGTTGATCGCCACCTCCGCCCCGGCCTCCGCCAGTACCCGCGCAACCCCCTTGCCGATGCCGCGCCCGGCCCCCGTCACCAGCACGACCCGACCGGAAACATCGAACGCGTCCGGTATCATCCTGCGCCCCCGGGCTGCCGGTCGGTGGTCCAATCGAGGCTGCTAGCCGCGGTTTTCATGGCGTGCATTGCCGCACAACTGAAAGCCGGCGGCAAGGGGTGGGGCGGCTCGCGCCCGTTGCTTCCCTACGCCAGTAGCCGCCACTTGTCCTGTGCTCGGGCACCGGCCGAGTGTAGACTGATCGGTCACAATCCATCAGCCAGGGAGGCGAAGATGGCATATTACCTGTTTACGGGAAGCTATACGACGGACGCGATCAAGACCATGGTGGCAAATCCCCAGGATCGCGAGGCGGCGGCGCGCGCGGCGGCCGAGGCGGTCGGCGCGAAGCTGCACAGCTTCTTCTTCACCTTCGGTCAGTCCGACGTGATCGCCATCATCGAGGCCGACGACGACATCGCCATGTCGGCCATTTCGCTGACGGTCGGTGCCAGCGGGTCGGTGGCGCATGGCGCGACGACCAAGCTTCTGACCGCGGCGGAAGCGATGGCGGCGATGGCCCGCGCCAAGGACGCAACGGGCAGCTACAGCCCGCCCGGCAGCTGAGGCGCGACGCTATCGCGATGGTGCGGCAGGCGAGACCCGTCTAGATCGAAAACGACGTGCCGCAGCCACAGGCGGCCTGGGCATTGGGGTTGTCGATGCGGAAGGCGGCGCCGATCAGGTCCTCGACGAAGTCGATCTTGGCCCCGCCCAGAAACTCCAGCGACATGCTGTCGATCAGGACCGCGACGCCGTCCCGCTCCAGCACCAGGTCGTCGTCGTTTACCTGATCGTCGAAGTCGAAGGTGTATTGAAAGCCCGAGCAGCCGCCCCCGGCCACGGCGACGCGGAGCTTGAGGTCGGGCCGGTCCTCGGCGGCGATCAACTGGGCGACGCGCTTGGCGGCGCTCGCCGTCACACTCACCGTCGCTGCCGTGTCCTGTTCCGTCATGACCCCGTTCCCGTGTGCTCACGCCGATCATAGCACGGATCGGCAAGACCTTAAGTAATGCCGGCGGTGGCGTTGTCAAACCTTGGGCACCAGGGCGTCGCGCAGGGTCTCGATGCCACGGATCAGAAGGCGCCGGGCGGCCTCGGGCGAGATCCAAGCGGCATGCGGCGTCAGCGTGACGTTCTCGATGCCGCGCAAGGGATGGTCGGCCGGCAGCGGCTCTTCGGCATAGACGTCGAGGGCGGCGTGGCCGATATGCCCGGCCTCGAGGGCTTCGATCAGCGCATCCTCGTCGATGAGGGCGCCGCGGGCGGTATTGACCAGCACCGCCTCCGGCCTAAGCAACGCCAGTCTGCGGCGGTCCAAGATCTGCTCGGTCTCGGGCGTCGCCGCCAGGTGCAAGCTCAAGACGTCGGCACCGGCGACGACCGCGTCGATCTCGGCGAAGCGCGCCGGCACACCGTCGGGCAGGCCGCTGCGGCTCCAAGCCACCACCTCCATGCCGAGCGCGGCGCCGAGCCGTGCCATCTCTTGGCCGATGCCGCCGAGGCCAAGGATGCCAAGCGTCTTGCCCCGAAGCTCGACGCCGCCTTGGCGTGGCTCCCAGCCGCCGTCGCGCATCAGCCGGTCCATGGCGGCGATGCTGCGCACACCGGCCAGCATCAGGGCCAGCGTGTGCTCGGCGACGGTGCGGTCGCCATAGCGGGTGACGTTCAGCACCTTCACACCACGGCGCTCGGCGGTGTCCATGTCGATGTAACTGGTGGCGCCGATGCCGAGGAAGACCATGACCTCGAGGTCGGGACAAGCGCCAAGGACCTCGGCGCCGAGATAGGTGTGACCGTTCAGGACGCCCCGATTCTCCCCGATCAGACCGGCCAGGGCGTCGGCCGCCGGCTCCGCCCGGTGCACCGCGAGCTCGGGCCAGAGGGCCTGCATCTCGTCGTCGTAGTGGGCCAGCATGGGCCCGGTGCAGTCGATGTAGATCGCGCTCATCCGACGCCTCGCCCTGTTGCCGCGGCCCGCTATCTATACTATGGCGACAGGGAGGCCAGAAGACGACGGCGGCGAAGAGAATGACGGAAAGCCTACAGCCCTTCGCCACCGACCCCAGGGCCAGCCGGGGCCGCCGCTATCCCGAGCCCGAGAGCAAGACCCGCACCGCCTTCCAGCGCGACCGCGACCGCATCATCCACTCGACCGCCTTCCGCCGGCTGCAATACAAGACCCAGGTCTTCGTCTACCACGAGGGCGACCACTACCGGACCCGGCTGACCCATTCGCTGGAGGTCTCGCAGATTACCCGCTCGATCTGCCGCGCCCTCGGTCTCGACATCGACCTGGGCGAGGCCCTGGCGCTGGCGCACGATCTCGGCCACACCCCCTTCGGCCATGCCGGCGAAGAGGTCATGGCCGAGGTCATGGACGGCTTCGGCGGCTTTGACCACAACGCGCAGACGCTTCGGATCGTGACCGACCTGGAGCGCCGCTACGCTCAGTTCGACGGCCTCAATCTCTGCTGGGAGACGCTGGAGGGCACGGTCAAGCACAACGGGCCGCTCGTCGGCCCCAAAATCTCCGTGCCGGTGCCGACAGCGATCCGGGAGTATGTCGACGCGCACGACCTCGAGATCGACAGCTTCGCGGGGCCTGAGGCGCAGGTCGCCGCGCTCTCGGACGACATCGCCTACAACAACCACGACTTGGACGATGGCCTTCGCGCCGGCCTTTTCGCCATCGAGGCCGCAGCGGCGGTGCCGCTGGTGGGCGAGGTCCACGCCGAAGTGGTCCGCGACTGGCCCGGCCTCGACACGGCGAGGCTGGCGCACGAGGTGGTGCGCCGCCTGATCGGCCTGATGGTCGACGACCTGATCGACGAGAGCCGGCGGCGTATCGCTGCGGCGCGGCCGGCTACGGTCGCGGCGGTGCGTCGTCTCGGCAGCCCTCTGATCGGCTATTCCCAGGCGATGCGCGAGGCCGACCGCGTCTTGAAGGACTTCCTGATGCGTCACATGTATCGCCATGAGCGCGTCAACGCCATGACGGCGCGCGCGAAACGCGTTGTCAGCGATCTCTTCGGGTTGTATACGGCCCGACCGGAACTATTGCCGGCGGAGTGGCGGACGCGTACCGACGGTGCCGGCGCGACCCGCACGGCACGCACCGTCTGTGATTTCATCGCCGGCATGACGGACCGCTTCGCGCTCGAGGAGCACCGGCGTCACTTCGATCGAGGAACGACCGACTGAATGAACGTTTTCAGTAGCTTCCGAGACGAAATTGAAGAATCGATCGAAGCTTTGTCGGCGGCCGGCGTGTTGCCTACCGGCCTCGATTGCGGCGCCCTGACGGTCGAGCCGCCGCGCGATTCCAGCCACGGCGACATCGCCACCAATGCCGCCCTGGTGCTCGCCAAACAGGCTCGCATGAAGCCCCGCGACATCGCCTTGCCGCTGGCGGAGGCGCTCGGCCGACACGAAGCGGTGATACGGGCCGAGACTGCCGGGCCCGGCTTCATCAACTTGACGCTCGCCGACGACGTCTGGCGGCAGTGCCTTCGGGACGTGCTGGCGGCCGGGCTCGCCTACGGCGATTCGACGGTCGGCGCGGGCGAAAAGATCAACGTCGAGTACGTCTCCGCCAATCCGACCGGGCCGTTGCACGTCGGCCATGTGCGCGGCGCCGTCTTTGGCGACGCCCTGGCGGCGCTCTTGGCCAAGGTCGGCTACGACGTCTGCAAGGAGTACTACATCAACGACGCCGGCGCCCAAGTGGCGGCCTTGGCCCGATCGACCCATCTTCGCTATCGGGAGGCATTGGGCGAGGCGATCGGGCCGGTTCCGGAGGGGCTCTATCCGGGCGACTACCTGAAGCCGGTGGGCGCCGCCATCGCCGAGGCCGACGGCGACAAGTGGTGCGCGCTGCGCGAAGCCGATTGGCTGCCGGTCTTCCGCGAGCGTGCGGTGGCGGCGATGATGGCGCTGATCCGCGACGATTTGGCCGCGCTTGGCGTCGAGCAGGAGATATTCTTCTCCGAGGCCTCGCTGGACGCGGCGGGGCGTATCGACGAGGCGCTCGCCTGGCTGGAGGAGCACGGCCTGATCTACACCGGCGTCCTGGAGCCGCCCAAGGGCAAGAAGCCAGAGGATTGGGAGCCACGCCCACAGACCCTTTTTCGTGCTACCGAGTTCGGCGACGACGTCGACCGGCCGTTGCAGAAGTCGGATGGCAGCTGGACGTACTTTGCCTCCGACATCGCCTATCACTACGACAAGTACCGGCGCGGCTTCGCCCGCATGATCGACGTATGGGGTGCGGACCACGGCGGCTACGTCAAGCGAATGCGGGCCGCCGTCCGCGCCCTCAGCGAGGAGAAGGGCGACCTCGACGTCCGCATCTGCCAGCTCGTGCGCCTGCTGCGCCAGGGCGAGCCGGTGAAGATGTCGAAGCGGGCCGGCGACTTCGTGACATTGCGCGAGGTCGTCGACGAGGTCGGCCGCGACGTCGTCCGCTTCATGATGCTGACGCGCAAGAACGACGCCCCGCTGGACTTCGACTTCGTCAAGGTGGCCGAGCAGTCGCGCGACAACCCGGTCTTCTACGTCCAGTACGCTCACGCCCGCATCCGCTCGGTGATGCGCAACGCGGCGCGGGACCTGCCGGCGATCGACACAGCGCCCGAGGCGCTGGCCGAGGCGGACCTCACGACGCTGGCCGATTCGTCGGAGCTGGGTCTGATCAAACATCTCGCCTCCTGGCCGCGCACCGTCGAGGCCGCGGCCGAGGCTCACGAGCCGCATCGAATAGCCTTTTATCTCTATGACTTAGCGTCCGCCTTCCATGCCCTCTGGAACAAGGGTAACGACGACGCGCGCTTGCGCTTTATCATCGCCGAGACGCCCGAGCTGACGCGCGCGCGCCTGGCGCTGCTGGAGGCGACCCGGACGGTGCTGGCCTCCGGCTTGGCGGTGTTGGGCGTCGAGCCGGTCGAGGAGATGCGCTGAGAGATGAGCCTGGACCAGACCGATACCACGCCGCAGGACGGCCTGGAACGGCCGGCGCCACCGGCCAATCGCGCCGCCCGTGACCGCCGGCAGGGGCGCGGCCTGCCAGTGACGATCGCTGCCGTCGCCGTCGGCGTCTTCGGCGCCAGCCTCTGGTATGCCTACTATCAGGGAACACAGAACGCGCCTGGCGGCGAGCCGCCGCTGGTCAAGGCGGATGCACGGCCGACCAAGATGAAGCCGGCAGAGCCCGGTGGCATGAAGGTGCCGAACCAGGACAAGCTCGTCTACCAGCGCATGCTCGCCAGCCAACCGGGCAAGCGGGTCGAGCGCCTGCTGCCGACGCCGGAAGCACCGCTCGCCAAGCCGGGGACGACGGCGAGAGGCGAGGCTGGGGTCGTCGCCGTCGGCACGACGAAGGTGGTGCCGCCCAAGCAGACGGAACCGCGCAAGCCCCCGCCCAAGCGTGCCACGACGCTGACCATCAAGACGAAGCCGGCGGTCAAGCCCGCGCCGGCCGCGACGACTGCCGCGGCGAAGCCGGTCAAGGCGCCCTTGCCGCTGGCCGGCCGCCGGTATGGCGTGCAGCTCGCCTCGCTTCGCAAGGCCGACGGCGCCACCGGCGAATGGAAGCGTCTGGTGCGCGCACATGCCGCCGTACTCGAAGGCCTGACGAGCCGCGTGATCCGCAGCGACCTCGGCGACAAGGGTGTCTACTACCGGCTTATCGCCGGGCCGTTCAAGGACGATATCGTGGCTCGCGCCGCCTGTCGGAAGCTCCAGGCCAAGAAGCAGGGTTGTTTGGTTGTCGCCTACGATTGAGCACGCGCCGATGGCCGCGATCTTCGGTTGCGCCGGCGCCGTGCTGGAGGCAGCGGAGCGGGATTTCTTCGCCGCCACGCGACCCTGGGGCTTCATCCTGTTCAAGCGCAACTGCGAGACGCCGGGTCAGGTCCGGGCCCTGACCGCGGCGTTGCGCCAGGCGGTCGGCCGGCCCGAGGCCCCGGTCCTGATCGATCAGGAGGGCGGCCGCGTGCAACGGCTGGTGCCGCCACATTGGCGCCGCCGCCCGGCGGCCGCGGTCTTCGGTCAGCTGGCCGAGACAGATGCCGTCGCCGCCCGCGAAGCCTGCCGCCTCAACGCCCGCCTGATCGCGGCCGAGCTGCGCGACCTGTCGATCGACATCGACTGCCTGCCCTGCCTCGACCTGCGCACCCCTGAGAGTCACGACGCCATCGGCGACCGTTCCTTCGGCTATGACGCCGGCCTGGTCGCCGAGCTGGGACGGGCCGCCGCCGACGGCCTGCTGGCTGGCGGCGTCTTGCCGGTCATCAAGCACATGCCGGGGCACGGCCGCGCCCGGGTCGACAGTCATGAGACCCTGCCGGTCATCGAGGCCGACGAAGCGACCCTGTCCGAGACCGATTTCGCCCCTTTCCGGGCGCTGGCCGACCTGCCGCTGGCGATGACCGGCCACCTGCTCCTGGCCGCCGTTGACGCCGGTGCCCCGGCGACGGCCTCGGCCACGGTGATCGATCGAATTATCCGCGAACGGATCGGCTTTGACGGGCTGCTCCTGACCGATGACATCTCGATGCAGGCCTTGCGCGGCAATGTCGGCGAGCGCTCGGCGGCGGCGCTCGTTGCCGGCTGCGACATGGTGCTGCATTGCAACGGCGACATGGGCGAGATGCGGGCGGTCGCCGACCGGGTCGGGCCGCTCGATGGCGACAGCGCCGCACGGGCGTCACGGGCCCTCGCCTGGCGCCGGACGCCCGAGGACTTCGACGCCGAGGTGGCCGAACGCCGCCTGGAAGGGCTGTTGCGACCCGTGACGGAGACCCTCTAGGGCATGGAGCAGGCACTTCATCTGGCCTCGATCTGGATCCTGCCGATCCTCCTGGCGATCACGCTGCACGAGGCGGCGCACGGATTCGTCGCCAACTGGCTGGGCGACGACACGGCCCGCCAGCAAGGCCGTCTCAGCCTCAACCCGATCCGCCACATCGACCCCTTCGGCACCGTCGTGCTGCCGGCCTTGCTGCTGATCTTCAAGTCACCGATCCTGTTCGGCTATGCCAAGCCGGTGCCGGTGGTGCCGGGCCGCCTGCGCCACCCCAAGCGGGACATGATGCTGGTGGCGCTGGCCGGCCCCGGCGCCAACATTCTGCTGGCGACGATCGCTGTCTTCGCCATCCATTTGGCGCTGTTGCTGCCCGAAACGGCGCGCCAGTGGGCGGTCGAGAACCTGGAAAACGCACTGCTGATAAACCTCGTGCTGGCGGTCTTCAACATGCTGCCGTTGCCGCCGCTCGACGGCGGTCGGGTCCTGGTCGGGTTGCTGCCCGCACCCCTGGACCGCAAGGTCGCATCGCTCGAGCGGCACGGCATGATGATCCTGATCGGGCTCTTGTTCGTCTTGCCGCTGCTGGCGCGCCAGCTCGGCAGCGACGTCAACCTGCTGGCTTGGATTGTTTGGCCGCTTACCCGCATGCTCTATACTCTGCTGCTCAACATCGCCGGATTCGGCTAGGTGCGAGAAGACCCGACGTGATGACCACGACCCCGGACCAGTTCGAGGAGATGCGGCCGGGCGAGCTGCGCGCGGCGGCCTTCGTCGTCGATCTGGAGGGCTTCGAGGGGCCGCTCGACCTGCTGCTGACGCTGGCCCGCGAGCAGAAGGTCGACCTCCGCAACCTCTCGATCCTGGCGCTCGCCGAGCAGTATCTGGAGTTCGTCGCCGAGGCCCGCCGCCTGCGGCTCGAGGTCGCGGCCGACTATCTGGTGATGGCGGCCTGGCTCGCGTACTTGAAGTCGAGGCTCTTGCTGCCCGACCCGCAAGACGGCGACGAGCCCACCGGCGAGGAGATGGCGCACCGCCTGCAGTTTCAGCTGGAGCGCCTGCAGGCCATGCGCGAGGTCGTCGAGCAGTTGATGCAACGCGACCGCCTCGGCATCGACGTCTTCGCCCGCGGCCTGCCGGAAGGCATCCGGGTGATCCGGGAATCTGTTTGGGAGTGCTCGCTCTTCGAGCTCTTGCAGGCCTACGCCGACCAGTCGGTCCGCGGCAACGTCACGCACCTCACCTTGGAGCCACCCAAGGCCTTCAGCGTCGAGGAGTCCCTGCGCCGCCTCGAGAGCATTCTCGGCCGGATGCCCGATTGGGCCAGTCTCGAAAGCTTTCTGCCGCCCGAGTTGACGAGCGCCTTCGCGCGCCGCTCGGCCGTCGCCTCGACCTTGTCGGCGAGTCTCGAGCTCACCCGCGACGGCCGCCTGCAGATGCGCCAGGCAAAACCGTTCGGGCCTATCTTCGTGAAGGCGAGGGAGCCGGAATGAGCACCACGGCGGAGCATCTCCGGATGGTCGAGGCGCTCTTCTTCGCCGCCGAGGAAGCGCTCGACGAGGCGAGCCTAGCGGCCCGGCTGCCCGACGACGCCGACGTGCCGGCATTGATCGAGGAACTCGCCGCGCGTTACCAGGACCGCGGCGTCAATCTCGTGCAGCTCGGCAGCAAGTGGCAATTCCGAACCGCGCCGGACCTGCGCTATCTCTTGGAGCAGCACCGCCAGGAGCCCCGGCGCCTGTCGCGCGCCGGCCTCGAGACCCTGGCGATCATCGCCTACCACCAGCCGATCACCCGGGCCGAGATCGAGGAGGTCCGCGGCGTCGGCCTGTCGAAGGGCACGCTCGACATCCTGATGGAGATCGGCTGGGTTCGGCCCCGGGGCCGCAAGCGCGTTCCGGGCCGCCCCGTCACCTACGGTACCACCGACGGCTTTCTGCAGCACTTCGGTCTAGAGGACCTGAAATCGCTGCCCGGTCTGGAGGAGCTCAAGGCTGCCGGCCTTCTCGACGCCGAGCCGCCGCCGCTGCTGCGCTCGTCCGCGGGCGACGACGACGCGACGCAAGCAACGCCGGACCTCCGCCAGCCGGCGCCGGAAGGCGAAAGCCCGACCGCGATCGAGTGATGTCGGCAGACGGCTTCACGCTCGAAAGAGTGTCGCACGCCTTCGACGGCGTCGTCGTCGTCGACGACCTGACGATGAGCGTCGGTCACGGCGAGATCGTCTGCCTGCTGGGGCCCTCCGGCTGCGGCAAGACGACGACGCTCCGGATCGCGGCCGGCCTCGAGGCCCTGCAACAGGGTGTCGTGGTGATCGACGGCCGCATCGTCGCGCGGCCGGGCCAGGGCCTGCCGCCGGAAGCCCGCGGCGTCGGCATGGTGTTCCAAGATTATGCGCTCTTTCCCCATCTCTCGGTGCTGGAGAACGTCGCCTTCGGTATCCATGGCCAGGCCGGGGAGAAACGCCGGTCCGTCGCTCTCGACCTCCTGGAGCGCCTCAGGATGACCCGTTTCCAGGATGCCTATCCGCACACCCTGTCGGGCGGCGAGCAGCAGCGGGTGGCGTTGGCCAGGGCCTTGGCGCCCCGGCCGACGGTGATGCTGATGGACGAGCCCTTCTCTGGCCTCGACGTCCGCCTGCGCGATGCCGTGCGCGAGGACACGCTGTCGCTCTTGCGCGAGGAGGGGGCGGCGACCCTGATGGTGACGCACGACCCCGACGAGGCGATGCGGATGGCGGACCGGATCGCGGTCATGCGCGCCGGCCGCATCGTCCAGGAGGACGCGCCGGACGAGATCTACCGCCACCCCAAGAGCCGCTTCATCGCCGAGTTCTTCAGCGAGCTGAACGTGCTTTCCGGCACCGTGGAGGCCGATGGCCGGGTCCGGACCACGGTCGGCATCGTACCGGCCAAGGGGGTCGAGGACGGCACTCAAGTGGAGGTCTTGGCCCGACCCGAGGCGGTGCGCATCAACGGCCTCGACCAGGGCATGACGGCGACCGTGGTCGTCGCGCGCTCGCTCGGCCCCTTCGGCATCGTCGAGCTGCGCCTCGGCGGCGGTGGCGAGCGGGTCAAATGCCGGGTGCCGCGGGCCGCCCTGCCGGCGCCGGGCGCGGAGGTCGCGATCAGCCTCGATCCCGAGCAAACCTTTGTATTTCCGCGCGGGGCCGATTAGATAGGGAGAAAGGGGCGCGCGCAGGGCGCCGGGGCTTCGTTGCGTGGCCCGGCCGTTTCTGCCAATATGCCTCTCGAGTTTTGGCGAAAAGCCTTGAATTTCAGGAGTTTGGCTGATGACACCGAGTTTTTGGCAGATTGCCATCGTCCTTGTGCTGGTGGTGCTGCTGTTCGGGCGCGGCAAGATCTCGGAGCTGATGGGCGACGTCGCTCGCGGCATCAAGAGCTTCAAGAAGGGTATGGCGGAGCCGGAGGAAGAGACCGTCGCCGCGGCCCGGAAGGAAGGCATCGAGACCAAGGCCGAGGCCGTCGCCGGCAACGACGAGGCCGCCAAGAGCTAGTATGGCGCCGTTGCCCACCGGGTAGCGGCACGATGGACTTCCGATGCTGGACATTGGCTGGAGCGAGCTGTTGGTGGTCGCCGTCGTGGCGATCGTCGTCATTGGCCCCAGGGACCTGCCGCGGGCGCTGAGGACCGCCGGCCAGTGGGTCGCCAAGGTGCGTGGCATCGCCCGCGATTTCCAGAACAGCGTCGACGACATGATCCGCGAGACCGAGCTCGACGACCTGAAGAAGGAAGCGCAGGCGATCACCGACTTCGATCTCAACGAGAGCTTGGAGCGCCAGCTCGATCCGACCGGAGGGTCCGAGGCCTTCGGTCCCGGCGCGATCGACCAGGAAGCCCTGGAGGACTTCGACGAGCCCGCCGCCCAGGCCGACTATGCCGCCGAGG
>JASLMY010000117.1 GCA_030746295.1 Alphaproteobacteria bacterium
TCAGGAGCCGGTGTTTCGTCATCTCGGCATCCCGGATGATCAGGACCTCGTCTCGGGCATGTGTCTCGGCTATGCGGACGAGGGGGCGATCGAGAACACCCTCGTCAGCGACCGCGAGGAGATTGCCAACGTCGCCAGCTTTCACGGCTTCAATGGTTCGTAACGCGTCGAAAGTCTCTGACTCGGCGATCATGCCAATGCCGACAGAGTCTCGGGCACTCGCGCGCTAGGGATAGGCTTCCGCGTCGTTGCAGAAGCGAATCATTGCGGCGGCCGGGCCATCTTCGGGCTCGATCTCCAGACACCGGTGAAACGCCGCCTCGGCGGCTTCCCATTCGCTGGCGCGGTAAAGGGCGAGGCCCTCGGAATAACGCGCTACCAACGCCGTTTGGTCCTCCGTCAGACCACCGCCCGGCGCCATGACCTCGTAAACGCTGGTCTCGCCGCTGCGTCCGCGCACGGCGACCCGCGTCACCTCGCGGGCCTCGATCGCCGCGGCCGCGAGCTCACGGGTGCGGCCGGTGATCAGGATTCGGGTGCCGAAGCTCTTGCTCAGGCTCTCGAGCCTGGAGGCCACGTTCACTTGGTCGCCGACCACGGTGTAGGACTGCAGAAACTCCGCGCCGATGCTGCCGACGACGACCTCGCCGGTGGCGATGCCAACGCGGATGTCGAAGCTCGGCAGGCCGGCGAAGCTCCGGCGCAATTCGGCCAGAGCCGCGACCTGGTCGAGTGCCACCAGGCAGGCCTCGGCGGCGTGGGCCTCCGCCGAGGTGAAGGGGGGCCCATAGTAGGACATCACCGCGTCGCCGATGAACTTGTCGACGACGCCGTTGCGGGCCGCGATCGGCGCCGCCATGGCCTGAAAGTAGGCGTTGAGGAAGGCCAGCAGCTCGGTCGCCGACAAGCTCTCGGTCAGGCTCGTGAAGCCGGCCAGATCGACGAAGGCGACGCTCTTCTCCCGGCGCTCGGTGTGGGTGACACTGGTAGGTCGATCCACCAGCTCGCGGACGATGCGCGGGTCCATGTAGCGCCCGAAGGTGTTCTCGATACGCTCCTTCAGCCGCAGGCCCGATACCATGTTGTTGAAGGCCCCGGTCAGGTCGCCGACTTCGTCGCGGGTGCTCTTCTCGACCGTGACCTCGAGGTTGCCGCCTGCGACCTCGGTGGCACCGCGCACCAGCCGCCCCAGCGGACGGGTGATGCCGGCGCTGAGCAGCACGCTCAGCCAGACCGCGAGCGCGAGCGCCAGGACAACGATCACGGCGCCCAGGTAGTGCGCCCGCCGCTGATGCTTGCCGGCGCTACGGGTGGCGGTCTCGGTCAGCGCGACGAGGCCCCGCATCGAAGAATTCAACGAGCTCTCGAGATCGTGGCCGTGGCCGATCAGGCGGGTCGCGTGCGGCCCGAGCGGTGTCTTTTCGGCCAGGCTGCGGCGCACGATCGCGGAGGCATCGTCATATTCTGCCGCTTCCTCGGCAAGCTCCGCGACCGCCTCGCTCACGGTATCGATCACCCTGGCGCTTTCGTCGGACAGGCGCCGGGCCGCGGCCCGCTCGAGCAATCGGTCGACCTCGGCCAGGGCATGTCGGATTTTGGTCACTTCCGCCGTCAGGTCGCGCTCCAGCGCGACCGGGTCGGAGTCCTCGTGTCCATCGGCGACGGCCAGCAAGTGGCGGAAGGTCAGGTCGCGCTCGACGCTGAGCAGCGCCAGGCGGCCGAAGTGATCGTTCAGGGGCACGAAGATCTCGGCCAGGACCCGAAGCTCGGCCTCGATCAGCTGCGCCCGATAGAGCGCCTGGGCCGCGGCGGCAGAAAGAATGATCACCAGGCACAGGACCAGCAACAGGATCTTCGCCCTGAGCGTGATCCGCAGTGCGTGCGGCTCTTCAGCTTGGCCCTGATCGGTCTCCGCCATCGCCGCCCACCGTCCTGTCCGCCACGATCTGGGGGCTGGGCCCGGGACGCCCCCGTCCACCACGCGTGCGGCCCGGAGTTTGCTCAACCGGGCGCTTGCTTGTCAATTCGCCGCCGCTCCTGGCATGCGCCCGACCAGGAGTCGAGGCGAAAGGGCGGCCGATGATGGCGTACGCGCGGCCCTTTCGACATTCGTCGAAGGCGATAGACAGCCAAAATGCGCTCTTGTGGACGATACCCCTCCGACGCGCTCAGCTTTCCTTCGAGCATCGTTTCGTGGTGAAATTGTCGGGGGTAAGAACGATGGCGGCACGGCTCGATAAAGCCACGCTCGGGGTGCTGAGTTCCTCCGACCCGTCAGGGCTCGCAGCTCGCTCGGCGGCTCCGACGGACCGGATTGCCACTATGTTGTCGTCTATCGTGGGTTTGGCGAATGCGACCTGGGCCGGGGTCGGATCTCTGCCGGCCAAGGGGGCGAGACCGGAGTTGGCCCTGCCGCAGGGCGGCTGGCCGTCATGAGACGGCTCATAGACGTCGGGGCCTGGGCGTACCTCGCATATGGCCTGGTTCTGATCCTGGCTTTCGGCAGCCTCTACCTCCAGTACGACGCCGAGCGCCGGCTCCGGCTCGAGGCGCTCACAGAGCGCACCCACGAGGCCTTCGAGCAGATCGACCACATCGTCTCACTGGCATGGAACGAAGGCCTCCAGATGCGGCTGGTCGCCGGGGACTTCTACCTGCTTCGAGGACATTCCGAAGCGCGCCAGAACTTTCTCGTCGAGCGCGCCCTGAAGCAGTCGCGGCACTTCGACGGCTTTGCCCTGGACCAACCGCCACCGCCCTTGAGCAAGGACACGATCGGCAATCTGACCGGCGATGGCCGGCCGCTCGAATTCGACGAGAGCCACCGCCGGGAGCTCGAGCTCGCCTTTCTGTTGAACGCCGATTTCCGGGGCACGGCCGCGGCCCTGCCCCACTTGTCGCGGCTCTACTACACGTCGCTGCGGGGCTTTCAAAACCTGGTGCCTTGGGTTCCGTCCTCGGTCTCTCGCTGGCGTCGCCAAGCCGTCGAGGCGGATGCCTTCCGCCGCGGCCTGCCCGCGGCCAACCCGGACGCGACGCCGTACTGGACCGACCCCTACGCCAATCCACACGACGCCAAGCTCACCGTCACGCTGGGCGTGCCGATCTACGAGGCCGAGACGTTTCGGGGCGTGCTCGCCATGGACCTGGCCCTAGATGCGCTGAGCGACTTCGTTCACCGACAGCGGAGCGAGCTGACCACGGCGCTGATCGTGAACGACGCCCATCGGCTGGTCGCCCATCCGGTGCTCATCGACAAGACCGAGGCCGAGACGCCGCATCTCCACGAGGTCGTGCCCGAAAGCCTGAAGACGGCGATCGCCGACGTTCGGGCCGCGTCGACCGGCGCCTTCGCCGCCGCCGGCGATCACCTGGTCTGGAGCCGCGGTCTCGACGGTGCACCCTGGGACTACATCGTCTACCTCGATAGCGGTGACGTGGTTGCCCATACGATCGCCGGGATGACGCCGGAGGCGATCGTCGTGCTGCTGCTCGTCGTCTCGCTGGCCGCCGTGGAGATGGCCAGGCGAAACTCGCTCGCGGCGCGCGAGGCGCGGGACAAGGCGGAAGCGGCCTAGCGCGCCAAGTCGACCTTCCTCGCCGCGATGAGCCACGAGATCCGGACGCCGATGAACGGCGTCGTCGGCATGATCGACCTACTGCATGGCACCGAGCTTACCGCCGATCAGCGGCAGATGACGACCACCGTTCGCGATTCCGCGTTCGCGCTGCTGCGGGTGATCGACGACATTCTCGACTTCTCGAAGATAGAGGCGGGGAAGATCGTCCTCGAGAGCGCGCCGCTGTCGGTGGCGCAAGTGATGGAAGGCGTCGCCGACACGTTGGCGCCCAGCGCCGAGAAGAAGGGGGTGCGCCTGCAACTGCGGATCGAGCCCGGCATTCCGAGACGGCTCATGGGCGACCAGGTGCGCCTGCGCCAAATCCTCTTCAACCTTGCGGGTAACGCCGTCAAGTTCACCGATGGCCGCGACGGCCGGCCGGGACATGTTGAGATCGGGGTCGGGCACGGCGTGGCGCGGGACGACGGCAGGGTCACGCTCGAATTTCACGTCGACGACGACGGCATCGGCATGGACGAGGCGACGATGGCGAAGCTCTTCACCCCGTTCACGCAAGCCGACGCCTCGACGACGCGGCGTTTCGGCGGCACCGGGCTCGGTCTTACGATCAGTCGTACGCTGGCGGATCTGATGGACGGCGAGATCTCGGTCACCAGCACGCCGGGCGTCGGCTCGCGATTCTCGGTGCGAATTCCGTTCGAGGCCGCGCCGGACGAGGAAGCCAGGACCGATGCGCCCGACCTCGCCGGCGTTGGGATCCGTCTCTCGGCCGACGAGGCGGAGCTCGCGCCGATGGTCCGGGAGCACCTCGAACATGCCGGCTGCCGCGTCGAGGCGGAGTTCGGTCCAGCGCCGTCGGGGGGCGAGGGCGTGCTTCTCGTTTCCGTCGAGGCGGAGCCATGCCGGGGGCAGGTGCTGCTGAGCGCCGGCCGTCCCGCCGAAGCCGTGCCCGACGGCGGGCCGATCGCCGTCGCCGCCTATCCACTGAAGCCGACGGCCTTGCTGCGCGCAGTGGCGGTGGCGGCGGGGCGGATCAGCGCCGCGTCGGCCGCCGATGGGCCGCCGGTGCAATCGGGCCTCGCTTTGCCACCGAGCCCGGAGGAGGCCGCGGCGGAAGGGCGGCTCGTGCTGGTGGCCGAGGACAACCTCACCAACCAGGACGTCATCCGCCGCCAACTGGGCAGGTTGGGCTACGCCGCCGAGCTCGTCGAGAATGGCCGGCAAGCGTTCGATGCCCTGTCGACCGAGCGCCACGGTCTGCTGCTCACCGATTGCCAGATGCCCGAGATGGACGGCTTCGAGCTGACGCGCCTTGTCCGCAAGGCGGAGGTGGGCTCGAACCAGCACCTGCCGATCATCGCGATCACTGCCAGCGTCTTGCCGACCGAGGTCGAGAGGACGCTCGAGGTCGGCATGGACGGCTACCTCGAGAAGCCCATCGAGATGGACCGGTTGGCGGCGATGCTGGACCGTTGGCTGCCCCAGGCGGCGACGACGCCGGCGCACCGGCCAGCCGCGAGCGACGGCGCGGCCCTGGTATCCCCGTCGGGGACCGACCCCGGACTGGCGATCGACGAGCGGGCGCTCAAGGACGTCTTCGGCGACGATCCCGTCACCTTCCGAGAAATCCTCGGCGACTTCATCGCGCCGGCACGGGATAACGTCGGCGAGATCCTGGCCGCCTTCCAGGCGCGCGACGCCGGTGCCGTCGGCGACGCCAGCCACAAGCTCAAGTCGTCGGCCAAGACCGTCGGCGCCCACGAGCTGGCCGAGCTCTGCGTCACGCTGGAGAAGGCCGGCGCCTCGGCGGACTGGACCAGCATCGATCGTCATGCGCCGCGACTGAGCGACGCCTTCCGGAAGGTCGAGGGCTATATCGACGACCTCCAGGCTCTGCGGTGAGTCGGGTGACGCCGTCCCTCGGCGCGGATGACCCGTGACGGGGGGCCATGCTATGTTTTCCCTCGGTCTGCGGACGAGCCAAGGTGACGGCCATGGATAAGGTGTTCAGCGGCGCCAGCGTGTTGGTCATCGACGACGAGGCGTTCTCGATCAGCTTCGTCTCGCGCCTGCTCGAGGGAATCGGCATCGGCGAGATCGTCGCTGCCGGCAACGGCGCGGAGGCTCTGGAACTGCTCAACGGTCGGCAGGACGGCCTCGACCTGATCGTTTGCGACGTGAAGATGCCGGAGATGGACGGCTACGAGTTCATTCGCCGCCTGCGCTTTGGCGCCGCGCCCGACTTCAAGGACCTTCCCGTCCTGGTCCTGACTGGAGAGGACAGCGAGAAGAACGTCCAGCACGCCCGTATCCTCAAGATCGACGGCTTCTTCGTGAAGCCACCCAACAAGACCGTTTTCGAGAATACGGTTCGCCGCATTCTATCGGACCGAATTCGGGCGGCCTTGGATTCGGTGCCGAAGCGCCCGGGCTCCTAGCCTCTCAACCGACCGACGGCGCAGGGCGGGCATATCAGACGGCGACCCTTGGATGATGAAGCGATGACCTATCGACTCTACAACCGTATCGGCTCGGGCGGTGTCGCGGTCGAGATTGCCCTGGCGCTCGCGGACGCCCCGGTCGAGCTGGTGGAGCTGGATTCCAAGGCCGGCACGCCCTTGCCAGAGAGCTTCCGCGAGACCAATCCCTGGGGCCAGGTGCCGACCCTGGTCATGCCCGACGGCACGACGATGACCGAGACCGCGGCGATCCTGATCCACCGGGCCGCCTGCCACCCGGAAAAGGGGTTGGCGCCGGAGCCGGGGACGCCGGCGCACGGCACCTTCCTGCGCTGGATGGTCTTCGCCAGCGTCAACCTCTACGAGGCGGTGGCGCGAGCCGCCTATCCGTTCCGCTACACCACCGATTCCAATGCCACCGAGGCGACCAGGGCGGCGGCGATCGAGCGCATGGGGCAGGCCCTCGCCGTCTTGGAGGCTGCGGTCCAGGGGCCGTTCCTGCTGGGCGAGGCGATGAGCCTGGCCGACGTCTATGTCGCCATGCTGTTCACCTGGTTCAGGGGCGAGACCGACGCCCCCCGACTGGCGGCGCTGAGAGACGCGGTGCGCGAGCACCCGACCATGGCGCCGATCTGGCGCCGCCACTACGGCACCGGGTAGGGCGGTTCCTTCGCGGTGGCTGACCTCAGGCCTGCCGCATCGACTCGACCGGCAGGCGGATCGGCAAGCGGCGACGAATTTCGGCGTCGATTTCGGGCGGCAGGTGGCGGGGATAATGGCGCGCCAGGATGGCGCGGGCCTCTTGGCGGGCCCGCTCGCGGATGTCCAGGCCGCCGTCGCCGAGCCAGTCGTCCGGGCTCTTGCGGTCGGCGATCCTGGGATAAACGTATTCCTGCTGCATCAGCCGCAGGGTCTGCGGGTGCGTTAGATAGTGCGCAGGGCCTGAGACGACCTCGCGCATGACCTCGACCGAGAGGCTGTCCTCGGTCACCTCGATGCCGCGAATTTGCCGCAGCACGGCGCCCAGCATGTCGTTGTCGATGACGTAGCTCTCGAAGCTGGCACCCAAAAGGCTCGCCTGCATGCCGGCGGCCTCGTAGACGAGGTTGGCGCCGGCGAGACCGGCGAGCGCGGTCGTGTAGCCTTTCTCGTAGCCGGACTGGGCGTCGGGGATCTTGGCGTCGGCCATGCCGGTGGCGACCCCGCTCGGCAGGCCATAATGCACCGCCATCTGTGCTGCCGCCGCCATCAGCAGCGCCTGCTCGCCGCTGCCGCCGCTCATCGCCCCGGTCCTGAGGTCCGAGACGAACGGCCAGGTGCCGAAGATGGCCGGGTGCCCGGGGCTGATGGCGTCGACATAGACCAGCCCCGCCAGCACCTCTGCCACCCCCTGTGCTACCGCGCCGGCCAACGCCGCCGGGCTGGTCGCCCCCGCCTGCCCGGCCGAGAGTAGCAGGACCGGCATGCCGGCGCGCACGCCGGCCTCCAAGGTCCGGCAGGCGTCCTCGGCGAAGCGAAGTGGCGGCACGACGAAACAGCAGGAGAGGCTGACGAAGGGTCGGCGCCGGAAAGCGCCTTCGCCGCCGGCGATGTAGTCCAGCATGCGCACCGCTTCTTCCAGCCCCTCGGCCGAGGTGAAGCTGGTGCCGACATGCTTGGCGGTCCCGGCGATGCAGGCATAGCAGGTGTTGAGGTCGAGCTCGCGCTCGTCCAAGACGTCGCGGGCCACCACCGGGCGCTGGAAGAAGTGCACGTTGTCGAGGCTGTCGACCAGACGGGCGATGTCGTAGAGGTCGCGCAGGCTGGAATCGCGATAGGCGCCGGTCTCGATGTCGATGACGTTGACCGCGGCGCCGGCGGTGCCGTAGTGGACGCGCCGCTCGCTGATCGCCAAGTCGTGCTCCGGGCGCTGACCCGGGAGAACGAAGTCGCGGTTGGCGCGGGCGATGACGTCTTCGACCAATGCCGCCGGCAGGCAGAGCCGCCCCTCGGCCGTGAGCCAGCCACCCGCCTCGGTCAGCAGCCGGACGCAGCTCGGGATGGCGTCGGCGAGGCCGATCGTCTCCAGGATCTCGAGGGCGGCACGATGGATGCGGGCGACGTCGGCCTCCGCCAGCGGTCGATAGGCGCCGCCCTGAAGCCCCGGCGCGATCGCCGTCGATGGCCCGGGCGCTGCCCGTTCAAGCCGGCGTGCTGCCCGTCCGCCGTTGCGCCGCCGCTGGCCTGCGGTCTCCAACATGGCCCGGCCTCCCAGCCCAACCCCTGCATCCCGCGCCGTTCCCGGAGGGAGCGATGGCGCGTCAGCGATTCTGAGCGCGGTGGCCTAGCGGCGGTATGAGCGGGGCGACCGGAACTATAAGGCCGACGACACGATGCGGGGCTGGCGGGCCTGGCGGCGGACCTCGCTCGGCGAGACGCCGTGGGCGATCCGATATTGAAGGCTGAAATAGGCTGGCGAGGAGAAGCCGCAGGCGAGCGCGATCTCGGCGATCGGCATCGCCGTCTGCTCCAGCATCCGCCGTGCCGCCTTGAGCCGCAGGGCAGAGTAGTACTGGCGAGGCGTCGTCTGCAGGTGGCGGCGGAAGAGCCGCTCGAGCTGGCGCTGCGAGATGCCGACGGCGGCGGCGAGCTGGGCGGGGCTCCAAGGCCGCTCCAGGTTCTGCTCCATCTCGGCGATGCAGTGGACGAGCTTCGGGTGGCTGGCGCCGAGCCGTTCCTGGCGGGCCATGCGCTGGCCCTCGTCCGGCTGGCGCATGCGCTCAACCAGCAGGCTCTCCGAGACCTCGGCGGCCAGCGCCTGGCCATGGTCGCGGGCGATCAGGGCCAGCATCACGTCGAGCGATGCCGTGCCGCCCGAGGCGGTGAAGCGGCTGCGGTCGATCTGGTAAAGCTCGTCGGAAAGCTCGATCTCGGGAAAGGCGTGGGTGAAGCCGGTCATGTTCTCCCAGTGCACGGTGCAGCGGTAGCCGTTCAGGAGTCCGGCCCGGGCCAGGATGTGACCGCCGGTGCAGAGGCCGCCGAGCTCGGCACCGTGGCGGGCCAGGCGGCGCAACCAGGCGAAGACCTGCGGCTCGTCGTAGGCGGTCGGATCGAAGGGCCCGACGACGATCATGACGGGATAGCGCGCCGCCTCGCGGATCGCAGCGTCGGCGGCCTGGGCGATGCCGCTGCTCGACGGCACCGGCAGACCGTCCGCGGAGAAGACGCGCCATTGATAGAGGTTCCGCCCCGCCAGCCGGTTGGCGACGCGCAGCGGCTCCAGCGCCGCGACGAAGGAAAACATCGAGAAGGTGGGGGTCAGGAAAAAGCCGATCGCCCGCTCGGCCTCGCCGGCAAAGATCCCATGTCGCGCCCATTCGTTCATGCCGGCATCCATGGCCGTGATGGCGACGGGAACCCCGAATCGCAATAGCAAGTTAGCGCTTCAAGGCCTTCTGAAACAAGAAAAATGCAGCCGGCAGTGGCGTCGATGCATTACCGTTGACCTGGCCCGCGAAACCCGGACGCTCACGTTTCGACGCGGAGCGGCGAGAGGCCGCAGACCATCCATCGAGGGAGGATCAGATGATCGAAGTCAACGGCATGGCGCACGTGATGCTGACCGTCAGCAGCTACGAGGACGCCAGGGTTTTCTATTCGCGGCTGATGCCGACACTCGGCCTGGAGTGTGTCTTCGACGGCAGCGAGCTCTGCTACTTCGTCGGCGGGCGGACAGCAATCGGCATCCAGCCCTGCGCGCCCGAGCATGCCGGCGAGCGCTTCGTCCAAAACCGGATCGGGCTGCATCACATCTGCTTTCGTGCGCGCGCCCGTGAGGACGTCGACCGCGTCGCCGCCTTCCTCGAAGAGATGAATGCCCACATCGTTAGCCCGGCCAAGGAGGGGCCCTGGGCGCCCGGCTACTACTACGTCCTGTTCGAGGACCCCGACGGCATCCGGCTGGAGGTGAACCACGTCCCGGGGCGCGGCGTGCTGGCAGACGACACCGGCTTCAACCCCGAGGACTATTCAAGCTGAGTGACGAACGCGGCCGCGACCGTCGCGCTTCGCGGGGGTCGCTGACGGCGATGTTGGAGGAATCCATGACGGTAAGAATCGAGAAGTCGGGCCGCGTCTGGACAGTGATCCATTCTCGGCCCGAGGTGCGGAACGCGATGGACCCCGAGAGCGCCGAAGCGTTGCAGGAGGCCTTCCTCGCCTTCGAGCGCGACGACGATGCGGCAGTGGCGGTCTTCTGGGGTGAGGGCGGTGCCTTCTGCGCCGGCTGGGACCTGAAATTTGCGGCGAGCCTGGAAGGCGGGAACCCGCTCGGCGCTTTGGACCCGCCCGAGAACGGCGACGAGATGCCGCGCGGCGCCATGGGGCCGAGCCGGCTGGAACTCGACAAGCCCGTGATCGCGGCGGTCGCAGGCCCCGCCGTCGCCGGCGGCATGGAACTCGCCTTGTGGTGCGACTTCCGGGTGATGGAAGAGAGCGCTTATTTCGGCGTCTACTGCCGGCGCTGGGGCATTCCGCTGATCGATGGCGGCACCGTGCGGCTGCCGCGTCTCGTGGGCCAGGGCCGGGCGCTGGAGATCATCCTGACGGGGCGCAAGGTGCCGGCCGCGGAATGTGAGCGGATCGGCCTTTGCGAGTACGTGGTCGAGGAGGGCCGCTCACGCGAGAAGGCGGAGGAGCTGGCGCACGAGATTGCCCGCTTCCCGCAAGTGTGCGCCCGCGCCGACCGGCGCTCGGCGATCCGCCAGCACGGCTTGCCGATACGCGACGCCTTGGTCCAGGAATGGGAGAACGGCCGCCCGGCCCTCGTCGAGAACGGCCTCGCCGGGGCGGCGCGCTTCAGGGACGGCCTCGGCCGCCACGGCGACTTCGGCGAGATCTGATCGGGGTCGGGGCCCGATCGGTCCAAGGGGCTCAGGCCTCGTCCACCTCGGCCCTGTTCTCCTCCCAGGTGGCGCGCATCCACTCGACGCAGGCGATGGCCTGCTCGAAAAGCGAATACTTGCAGCCCTCGCCGTAGTCGGTGTTGGGGATGAACTCGGTCGAGATCTGGCCGAGCTTACCGTTCGGATCGCGCGCGTGGTGGCGCATCGCGATGCGGATGGCCTCCTTCCAGGGCTCCAGCGCTTCGGCGCTCCAAGGCGCGTGATACTCGCCCGGCCCCGGCTCCTTGAAGGGGTACTGGATGCCGCGGCCGACCGAGCCGTCGGGATGGTGGGCCAGCGTGTTCCTCGGGTTGTTCGGCACCGCGGCGCGGGCGTGGAAGTGGCGCACCCAGCCGCGCGAGACCCACTCCGAGACGACGTTGCCCTCCTGGAACGGGTCGAGGATCAGCTCGCCCGAGGCGATCTTCTTGTCGGTATCGAAGATCTTCTGCTCGTCCGGATTGTCGATCTTGAAGATGACGTGGCTGTGGTCGAGGGTGATGTTGAACTCCAGTCCCTCGGCCTCGACCATGTCGCCGACACGTGTGACACGCGGGAAATCCTCCGACCACATGTTCACGTGCACCTCGAAGCAGGGCACGCAACCGTATTTGTCGCCGAGCTCGGCTGCCCGGAGGTAGGCCGCTAGCACCTCGTCGTCGGTGACCACGTGGCCTTCGGCATGGTGGGTCAGTATCTGGGTGTTGTGCACCACTGAGCCGAGGTCGCGGGCCGTGCCCAAGTTCTTCTCCAGCAGCGCCTCGTCCCGGCCCAGCGTGTAGTACCAGCCGCCGGCCCGGACCGGCAGGCCATACTTCTCGCTGGCTTTTCTGAACTCGTCGATCTGGTCCGGGTCGGGCGTCTTGTCGACATAATCGAAGATGCCGGCTTCGCGCACCATGGCGAAGCGGGTATCGACGTCCGGCATCGGATCGTCGTGGCTGTGCTTGATGCCGTTGGTCTGAATGCCGAAGAGCAGCTCCGCCGCCATTGTGCCGTCCCCCCTTGTCCGGTCTTGCCCAGGCTCAGGGTTTCACAGCCGAAGGCGGATGGCCACCCCGGCGGTCGCGACCACCGGACCTCGGAGCGAGCGGCGTTCTACCGATAGCGCCGGCCCTTGCCCGCCTCGACGCCGTCATAGAGCACGCGACGCTTGATCTCGCTATCGCGGCGGCAGCGTTCGAAGTCGGCCGTCGCCATTCGGCCCTCGGGCGGGCCGGCGATCGTGAAGTGACCGTAGCGGTCCTCGCCGCTGACCAGCGCCACGAGCGAGCGGTCGCCGGTGGTCTGCTTCATGGCCGGCGTGATGTAGCGGACCGCGACGCCGATGCGCCGGTCGTCGGTGCCGTTAGGGCCCGAGGCGTGGAAGAGATGGCCGTGGTGCAGCGAGGCTTGACCCGGCCGAAGCACGATATCGACGCCTTCGCTGTCGTCGACCTCGACCGCGATCTCCTGGCCTCGGCTGAGGAGATTATCGTCGGCGAAGGTATCGACGTGGGGCACCGGACGGGTGTGGCTTCCCGGCACGAAGCGCATGCAACCGCTGTCGATCGTCGCCGGCGACAGCGCCACCCAGGCGGTGACCTCGTCGACGTCGTCGAGGCCCCAATAGGTCAGGTCCTGGTGCCAGGTGACGACGTGGGGCGTGTCGGCCTCCTTGATGAAGAGGCCGGCGCTCCAGACCATCAGGTCGGGGCCGAGGATCGGCGAGACCGCATCGATCAGGTTGGGGTTGCGGATCAGCCGGTCGAAGGACGGCAGCAGCCGGTCGGGATAGGAGCGCAGGATCGACAGCTGGTCGCGGTCGTCGGCCAGCTCGGCCTCCGCTGCCTCGAGGTCGTCGCGGATCTGGCGTGCCTCCGCCTCGCTCACCACGTCGATCGGAAAGACGAAGCCGTCGTGGGCATACGTCTCGGAAATTGTCGCCGTCGCCAATGCCATGGTCCCCTCCTGACACGTTGCTGGCCCAATTCATGCCGCCCTCGGCCGCGAAGATCAAGGGCAGGGCCTGACCGCAGTAGGCCGAAAAGAAGTGACATTTAGTTCCATTTGGAACAATATACAAGCGGTCGTGGCGGTCGACAACGAAGCGGCCTCGCCTCGTGACCTCTCGAAGGTCGATCGTTGCGCCGAAAGCACCCGTATTTTCTTGCGCGGAGGCCTCATGCAACTGCTTCCGATATCGCTCGACGACAAATACGAGCGCATGGCAGGCGAGGTCTACATCACCGGCACGCAGGCGCTGGTGCGCGCGGCGGTGACGCAGCGCCGGCGCGATGCGTCCGCCGGCTTGAACACGGCGGGTTTCATTTCCGGCTATCGCGGCTCGCCCTTGCACAACGTCGACAAGGAGCTCTGGCGCGCCAACCGTCTGCTGGCGGACGCCGGGATCCACTTCCTACCGGCGGTGAACGAGGACCTGGCCGCCACCGCCATTCGCGGCTCGCAGGAAGCGATGGCTTTTCCCGACGCCACCCGCGACGGCGTCTACGGCATGTGGTACGGCAAGGGGCCGGGGCTGGACCGCTCGATCGACGCCATCCGCCACGGCCATATGGCCGGCGCCGCGCAGCACGGTGGCGTGTTGGTCGTGGTCGGCGACGACCACCCTCTGAAAGAGACCGACGCGCCCGCCGCGCACGAGAACCTGTTCGTCGATCTGATGATGCCGGTGCTCTATCCGGCGACGGTGGCCGAGGTCATCGAATACGCGCTTCACGGCTGGGCGCTGTCGCGCTTTCACGGCGGCTGGGTGGGCCTGAAGATGATTCCCGACACCATCGCCGCCACCGCGCCGGTACCCGCTGACCCGGCACGGCCGACGATCGTGATGCCCACCGACGTCGCACTGCCGGAAGGCGGCCTGAACCTGCGCGTGCCCGACCACTGGCAGACCATGGAAGAGCGGTTACGCCGTTTCAGGTTACCGGCGGCGCTCGCCTATCTCGGGGCCAACGCCCTCAACAAGGTGACGCAGGCGAGCGAGCGGCCACGCTACGGCATCATCGCCACCGGCAAGGCCTGGACCGACGTGCGCCAGGCGTTCCTCGAGCTCGGTATCGACGAGGCCATGGCCCGCGATCTCGGTATCACGGTGCTGAAGCTCGCCATGCCCTATCCGTCCGACGCCGAGGGGATCCGCGCTTTCGCCGACGGGCTGGAGGAGGTCCTGGTGGTGGAGGAGAAACACCGCCTGACCGAGATGCAGGTCAAGGACGCGCTCTATGCCCTGCCGGACGGGCGCCGGCCGCGCATCGTCGGCCGCCACGACGAGGCCGGCGCGCCGCTGCTGCCCGACTGGCCCGAATATACGCCGGACGACGTCAGCCGGGCACTTGCGGGGCGGATCGAACACTTCCACACCAGCGACCGGATCGCGGCACGGCTCGCCTTTCTGGAGGCCCGCGCCCAGGCGACTACGAAGCGCCAAGCGCTCTCGATCGCCCGCCAGCCCTTCTTCTGCCCCGGCTGCCCGCACAACAGCTCGACCCGGGTGCCGGAAGGCAGCCGCGCCCACGGCGGCATCGGCTGCCACATGCTGGCGATGTACATGGACCGCGACACCGTCACCTATTCGCACATGGGCGCGGAGGGGGCGAGCTGGATCGGCCAATCGCCGTTCGTCGAGACGCGCCATGTCTTC
>JASLMY010000118.1 GCA_030746295.1 Alphaproteobacteria bacterium
TCCGCCAGCCTGCCGCTGCGCCCTTCGAGGTCCCATTCGAACTCGATATCGGCGATCACCGGGTCGAGCTCGGTCTCGATGGTCGCGCCGTAGATGTTGAAGACGGTATGGGGCTCCTGCTCCTCGCCGCCCAGGATCTTGAAGAGGACCTCTGCCTGTGCCTCGGTAATGGCTTTGTCCAGCACCACCTGGTAGACGCCCTTGCCCTCGTGCACCGGCCCCGGCCAATGGTAGGCGCCGGCGAAGGTGATGCCGTCGAGACGGACCTCGCCGAAATAGCCCTCGTCGACCTGCATCGCTTCCAGGCCCTGGCACGCGTCGTGCGTCGGTGGCGCGTTGAACTCGCACGGACAGCCGTAGTGGCAGTTGCAGTTGACCAGGCGCTTGCCCTTGAGCAGCCAATCGACATAGGCCATTGAAGTTCCCCCATTTCAATTCCCCGGGGCCAGTGATCCGGCCCGCTTGACAGCGCGCGCCGACACCCCCCATATGCGCACGCTTTGATCTAGCACATTTAGTGTGCCACTTGGGTCGATAACAGTGGTATCGAAAGAGTGGCGTATTTTCAGGGAACACCGAGGTAGCATGGAAACGTTGTTGGAGATCGTCTTCGAGGGCATCGATCCGTCGCCGGCGATCGAAAGCCTGATCCGCGAGGAGATGGACAAGCTGGAGCAGTATTTCGACCGCATCACCTCGGCCCGGGTGGTCTTCGCAGCACCGCACCACGCGCATAACAAGGGCAACGTCTACGCCGTCCGCATCCACCTCGAGGTGCCGGGCCAGAAGGATCTCGCGATCAGCCGCAACCCCGGCGCCGACCACCGCCACGAGGACGCCTATCTCGTGGTTCGCGACGCCTTTCGGGCCGCCCGGCGACGGCTCAAGGACCGCACCAAGAAGCAGCGCGGCAAGGTCAAGGTGCACGAGGCGCCGCCCACCGGCCGGGTCGCTCGGCTCTTCCCCGATGGCGGCTATGGCTTCATCGAGACCATCGACGAGCGCGAGGTCTACTTCCACCGCAACAGCGTCGTCACCGGCAGCTTCGACCGCCTGGCGGTCGGCGCCGAGGTCCGCTTCGCCGAGGAGATGGGCGAGGACGGCCCGCAGGCCAGCACCGTCCACGTCCTCGGCAAGCGCCACCCGGGTTGAGGCGCGCCGGCCCCGTTTATGCCGTCGCCGACGCGGGCCGCCAGCCCTTCTGCGCCAAGACCACCGAAGTTTCGATCTGGCGGTCGGGGACGGACCAGTAGCGCTTGAGGAGGGGGGCCACTTGGTCGTCTGGGACCAGCTCGAAGCCGTGCTTCAGGTAGAAGTCGATGGCCCATTCGGCGGCGGCCCAGGTGCCGATCAGCAGGGGCTTTTCGGTGGTCTCCTTCAGATAGGCCAGCAGGCGGGCGCCGATGCCGCGCCGGCGCGCCGCGGTGCGGACATAGGCGTGGCGGATCAGCGCCACCTCGGGAAGCGTCTGCAGGCCCATGACGCCCTCGACGGTGCCGGCCTCTTCCCAGCCGCAGAATTCGACGCCGGCGGCGATCTCGGTCGTGAGTTCCTCGGCCGGCATATAGGGGTCGTGGAAGCAGTCGGCAGGGATGACGCCGCGATAGGCCTCGGCGGCGTCGTTGACGATCTCCAGGATGACTTCGAAGTCGGCCGCGTCGAGACGGCGGATCACGGGCTCCTCCTCCGGCGCTCCTAGCGCCTGACGATGGTGTAGCCGACCGATTCCCGGTCCCAGGTCTGGGCCGTCACGCCAGCGGCGCGCAGCTCTTGCTTCTGGATCTTGCCGGTCGGCGTCTTCGGCAGCTCGGCTAGCTGCTCGATGAAGCGCGGCACCGCGTAGCGCGGCATCCGCTCGACGCAGTAGTCCAAGAGGGCGACGTTGTCGATCTCGGCTTCCGGGGCCGGCAGGATCAGGGCCTTGACCTCCTCCTCGCCGCCGGCGTCGGCGACCATGATGCCGACCACCGCGCTCTCGGCGATGTCGGGGTGGTTGTTGAGGACCTGCTCGATCTCGAAGGAGGAGATGTTCTCGGCCCGGCGGCGGATGCAGTCCTTGATCCGGTCGACGTAGTAGAGCCGGCCCTCTTCGTCGAAGCGGCCGGCATCGCCGCTGTGGAACCAGAGGTTGCGCCAGGCCTCGACCGTCTTCTCCGGCATCCGGTAGTAGCCGGCCATGAAGCAGCTCGCTTCCTTGGGCCGGACCACGATCTCGCCGACCTCGCCCTGAGGCATCGGCTCGTCGCTCTCGGGGTCGACGATCCCGACCTCGAAGAAGTCGTCGAGAATCCGGCCGGCGCAGCCCGGGGCGAGCGGGTCGTCGGCAGTACCATAGGCGGGGATGTTGCACTCGGTCATGCCGAAACCCTGGACGATCTCGAGGCCGAAGCGCTTCTCGAAGGCCTCGCCCCATTCGGCCGCGATCGGCACCGCCATGATCTTGCGCAGCGGGTTGTCGGCGTCGTCGGGGCGCTTGGGCGTGCGGAAGATGAACTCCGGCATGACGCCCAAGGCGTTGGTCAGTGTAGCGCCGGCGGAGCGGACCTCGTCGAGCCAACGGTTGGGGCTGAAACGCTCGACAATGTGCACATGCGCCCCCGCGATCAGCGAGCCCAGCAGTTGCATGCCGAGGCCGAGCAGGTAGCAGTGGCCGTGCGGCATCAGCACGCCCTTGGCCGGGCCGGTGGTGCCGGAGGTGTACATGATGAGGGCGATGTCGGCCGGTTTCGGTTCGACCAGTACCCCGGCGCCCGTCGCCGGCAGTTGGGCGAAGGCCTCGAAGCTCATGGCGGTGCCGTGGCGAAGCGCGCCGGGCAGGACATCGGGAACGGCGCCGGCGACGGAGACCACCGCCTCGGGCGCTGCGGCGGCGGCCTCGACCTGGGCGAAGGCGTTGGCCAGCACGGCGTCGACGAAGACCACGCGCGGTTCCGAGTTCTGCACCTGGTGCTGCAGAAAGGCACCCTTCAGCTCGGTGTTGAGGGGCACGAAGATGGCGCCGAGCTTCACCGTCGCCAGCATCAGCCACAGGAACTCGATGCGGTTCTTCAACAGGGCCAGGACCCGGTCGCCGGGCCCGACGCCGAGGCCGGCCAAAATGCGGGCGAGCCGCGTCGATTCCTCGTCGAAGCCGGCATAGGTGAGGCTGGTGCCGTGCTCGAAGGAGATGAACTCCCGATCGCCATAGCGCCGGGCCTGACGGCGCACCAGGTCGACCAGCGTCCAGTTGGTCTTGTCCTCAGGCATGCTCTCTAGCGTTTCTTGTCGTCGTCCATCGGGTGCGTTCTTCCGGCGATGATGCCACAGCTCCAGGAGGGCCACCAACCGCCGCAGGGGTGGCCCCGGCCTTGTTCGCGCCAGTTTCGATCTCCGATATAGTGCCGGTCGATCAGGCTGGGGAGCGTCGGCAATGTCGAGACGAGAGGGATCCGTCGAGATGGTCAGTATCGTACGGCTGGCCTGCTCGAACGGGGTGCCGAGATACGCGCTCATCATCGCCATCGTCGTCGGCACCATCCTCAATCTGATCAATCAGGGCGACGTGCTGATCCAGGGCGGCGAGGTCGATTTCGTTAAGCTCGGCTTGACCTACTGCGTGCCGTATTTGGTCTCGACCTACGGCTCGGTGATGGCGCAGCGGCGAATTCTGCTCGCTGGTCTCGGGAAGCCGACCGATGCGCCCGCCGACTGAGCACGCGCCGCCGACCGCCACGGCTCGGCCAAGAGAGCGTTTGTATATCCATAGGAATTTTGTGAGAATTCGACTACTGAACGGCTGATCATGCCGGGTCGAGGACGGAAGTAATGGCGGCAGCACCCCTGTTCATCCTGTTGGCTTCGCGCGAGCACGAAAAGATACAGTTGGCGGGGATGACGGCGTCGCTGGCCGCGGTGTCGGATCGGCCGGTCCAGGTCCTGGTCTCCATGGGCGCGCTGTTGGCCTTCGAGAAAGGGCTGGAGCCCAAGGCCAGGTATCGGGGCAGCGCGTTTTCCGATGCCATGCTGGAGAAAGGCGTGCCCGATGCGATCGAGCTCTTCGAGCAGGGCAAGATGCTGGGCGAGTTGCAGATGTATGCCTGCTCGATGGCGTTGGACGTCCAGGGCTGGACGCTCGACGCCCTGGCCGAGGATCTGTTCGACGAGGCGATCGGCCTGACCAAGTTCCTCTCCGATGCCGAGACGGGCGAGTTGGTCGTGCTCTAGAGCGACAAGCGGTGAAACATGGCTAAGAAGCAAACCATCGATGCACGCGGCGCCTATTGTCCGGGCCCTCTGTTGGAGTTGATCGCTGGGCTGAAGCTCATCGAGGTCGGCGACGAGATCGAGGTCTGGTCCTCCGATCAAGGCTCGGCCAAGGATATTCCGGAATGGGTCGCAAAGGTCGGGCACGAAATGGGTGCCGTCACGGAATGTGAGGGTTATACGAGCCTCTGCGTCAAGAAGGTGAAGTAGGCGATTACGGGGGCCGCGCGAAGCGGACACGGGGGGGGCCCGGGCAACCTTTGTCCGAAGGATAACAACGTGGATGGGAGGGAGTTGAAATGACCAAGCGAATTCTCATAGTCGGCGGCGGCTTGGCCGGCACGATCGTCGCCAACGGGGCCTGTCGTCAGTTGAGCAAGGAATTGCGCAGCGGTGACGTTTCGATCACGATGATCGGGGCGACGGATACCCATCTCTACCAGCCCGGACTTCTCTACCTGCCCTTTGGCCGAGCCCGTGAGGCCGAGCTCTTCCGCGACCAGCGCAAGGTGTTGGACCGCCGGGTCCACTTTTTCGTCGACCCCGCGACCAAAATCGACGTCGATGCCAATCAGGTGACGACGGAATCCGGCAAGACCTACGGCTACGATTACCTGGTTCTGGCCACCGGCTCGCGCATCGTGCCTTCGGACATCCCCGGCATGGCGGAAGGGGCGCAATGGTTCTACGACCTCGACGGCGCCAAACGGATGCGTGACGCGCTCGAGGCCTTCGAGGGCGGCAAGGTGGTTGTCAACGTCAGCGCGCCGCACAAGTGCCCGGTGGCGCCGCTCGAGATCACCTTCATGATGTACGAGTATTTCCAGGCTCGCGGCCTCATGGACAAGACCGAGATCACCTATACCTACCCCATCGGTCGCCTGCACGCGTTGGAGCCGGTGGCGCTTTGGGCGCAGCCGGAGTTCGACAAATACGGCATTAAGTACGAGACCTTCTTCAACACCAAGGCCGTCGATCCGGAGGCCAAGACGATCGAATCGGAAGAGGGCAGCACGCTCCCTTATGATTTGCTGGTGGCGATCCCGCCGCACCGCGGCGCCCAGGTGATCGAGGACTCTGACCTCGGTGCCGGCGGCTGGGTGCCGACCGACCGCGTCAGCCTGCATCGGGAAGGCTCGGACAACGTCTTCGTGGTCGGCGACACCACCAACATTCCGATCTCCAAGGCGGGCTCGACGGCGCATTTCGAGGCCGACACGATGATCGACAACCTGGTCTCGCTGGTCACCGAGGGCCGGATGGCGCGGAACTACGACGGTAAGGTCTTCTGCTTCGTCGAGACCGGCATGGATTCGGGCACCTACGTCTGGTTCAACTACGAGACGCCGCCCAACCCGGGGCCGCCCTCGCAAATGATCCATTGGTTCAAGCTGGCCTACAACCGACTCTACTGGCTGTCGGCTCGCGGGCTCTTGTAGGGAGGCAGGTCATGAACGATCAAGTCAGCCGGCCTAATACCCCCGGCGAGCTCGAGCGCCTGGTCACCGCCGCCGGTGATGCGCTGACCGACAACATGGTGGAGCGCCTGGTCGAGGCGCTCGCCAACAGCCTCGAGGTTCTCGACCGACTCAACGACGAGGAGACCCGCGACGCGGTGCACTGCGTCTTCGACGAGATGACGGCACTACATCGCACCGGTGGCCTGAAGGGGGTCTTCGAGACGCTGCAGCTCCTGGCCGCGATGCGCAACGCGATGACCGACAGCATGGTCGAGCGGTTGGCCCACTTCGTCGAGCAGATGGTCAACAACCTCGCCAACGAGGAGGTAGCGGAGCTGGCGAGCGCGGCCACGGACGCGGTCCACAGCTCGATCGACGAGATGGCCGGCTACCAGCCGCCGGGCGGCATGATGGCGACGCTCAAGATGCTGGGCGAGCCCGAGACCCAGGTCTCGCTCCGCTTCCTGATCACGGTCGCGGGCAAGATGAAGGAGAAGGGTGCGGGCTAGCGGGGATCCGCGCCTGCGATGCTTGCGGCGGGGCGATAATCACCTGATTTGCGCGTCGGACCTCGGTGGCGTCATCGCGAGCGGAGCGACGCAATCCAGTACTCGAGCCGATTTCCTGGATTGCTTCGTCGGCTTCGCCTCCTCGCGACGACGGCGGGAAAGTCGGCCCGAGGGCTCGCGGGTACAAGTCCGACGCGGATGACTTGACGAGGATCTTTCGGGTCAAGCACCGTCAACATCACCGTCACTCCCGCGGAAGCAGGAGTCCGGGATCGAGTCGGCTTCCTGGATTCCGGATCGGCGCTCACGCGCCATCCGGAATGGCGATTCCTTCACAAGGATCAATTCAAGCGCTTGCCGGGAATTCTCGCTCGGCTCCGCTCAATCGATGATGTGATAGACGGGGGCCTTCTCCATTTCCCACGTGCGCGAGTCCCGGTCGTAGCGGGACAAGGTGAAGCAATGCCAATCGGTATCATCCAGCTTCGGATGATCGCCCCGATAATAGTACCCGGGCCACCTGGTCTCGGTCCGGAACATCGTGTGGTGGGTCACGGACTCCGAGGCCAGCACCCGGTGCTGTAGCTCCCACGCCCGCTGCAGCTGGTGAAGGTCTTCGGCCCCGAGATAGTCGAGGTCCTCCTTCAGCATGCCCAGCAATTCCAGGCCGCGGGTGAGCATGGGCTCGTTCGTCACGTAGTGAGCGCTGATGCCGCCGACATACTCGTCCATGATCTTCTCCAGACGCTGAAGACCACTCATCGGCAAGAGATAGCTCGGCGAAACGGTGCCCCCGACGATCTCGTTCCGGCCGACCTTGTAGGTCTCCAAGGGCTGGAAGACGACCTTTTCGAGATCCTCATACTCCTGCTCGCTGACTTGCGGCCCATCGCTGCCCAGGTCGTTGATGTAGTTGACCGCGGCCTTGCCGGCGATCCGGCCTTCCGTGAAAGAGCCCGAGGAGAACTTGTGCGCGGTGCCGCCGATGGTATCGCCGGCGCCGAACAGCCCGTCGACGGTCATCATGCGGTTGTATCCCCACTGGTATTCGTCGGGGGCGTAGTCCGTCGGTCCGCTCGCCCAGGCGCCCGAGCAAGTGGCATGCGAGCCCATGACATAGGGCTCGGAGGTGGTGAGCTCGGGGTTGGTATGCTTCGGATCGATGTTCTGCGAGGCCCAGACGACCGCTTGCCCGATCGTCATGCCGAGGAAGTTCTCCCAGCCGACGGTCTCCTTGTGGGGGTCCTGGAAGGCCTCTTTCGTCACCATGCGAATGGGGCCGCCGCCGGCCTTGAGCTCCTCCAGCAGCGCGTGGTTCCGCAGGCAGGTGGGCACCGGGTGCCGGTCAATGTAGTCGCCGACCAGTTCCTTGGTGTGATCGTACCACTTGGACTCGTACTCTTCGCCGTAGGCGTTTTCGGTATAGGTCTTGAGATGCAGGAAGTAGGCGCCGACCGGGCCATAGCCGTCCTTGAACCGGGTCAGGACGATCCGGTTCTCCATCTGGGTCATCTTGGCGCCCACCAGGATCGGCAAGGCATAGGCGGAGGCACTGCTCCAGGGGGCGTACCACGTCCTTCCCATGCCTTCGCCCACCGCGCGTGGCTTGAAGATGTGCGAGGCCCCGCCGGCGCAGACGATGACGGCCTTGGCGCGGAAGACGTAGTAGTCGCCGGTGCGGACGTTGAAACCGACGGCGCCGGAGACCCGGTTGGGCTTCGTCTTGTCCGTCAGCAGGTGGGTCACCATGATCCGGTTGTAGACCTCGGTGGCGGCCTTGCGGGCGGCCTCGGCGACGATCGGCTTGTAGCTTTCGCCGTGGATCATGATCTGCCACTTGCCCTCGCGCAGGTAGCGACCGGTCTCCGGGTCCCGCATCATGGGCAGACCCCACTCCTCGAACTTGTGCACCGAGGAATCTACATGGCGCGCGATGTCGTAGCCGAGATCCTCCCGCACCAGCCCCATGAGGTCGTTACGGGCATAGCGGACATGGTCTTCGGGCTGGTTCTCGTCCCATTGCATGCCCATGTAGCAGTTGATCGCGTAGAGCCCTTGCGCGACGGCGCCGCTGCGCTCGATATTCGCCTTTTCGACGCAGACGACCTTGAGGTCGCGACCCCAGTACCGGGACTCGTAGGTCGCCCCGCAGCCGGCCATGCCACCACCGATGACCAGGACATCGGAATCAACGTGTACGGTTTTCCTGCGTGTGAAGAGCCCCATTAGACCACTCCCACTTTGAGTTGATCGGGAGTCAAGGCGGGCAGCTTGTCGATATTGAGAGCATCCGGTTCGTGTGCCAGCTCCTGGGACGCCATGGCGTCCTGTCCGGGCGCCTCGTAGTCTGCCGGCGACTTGATCGTTCCCCAAGGTGTGGTCCGGATCGGCGAAACGAAATTCTTTTCATGGCCGTTGCGGAACTTGATCTTCCAGGAGATGGTGCCCTTCGCCTCCTCCCGGAGCGCCCTGACGCTATGGCCCAAGGGAGCGAAATCGGCATAGCCCCGGGCGTCGATCGCGTTCTGGGGACAGGCCTTCACACAGGAATAGCACTCCCAGCACATGCTGGGCTCGATGTTGAGGGCTCGGCGATAAGTGGTATCGATGTGCATGATGTCGGACGGACAGATATCGACGCAGTGTCCGCAACCGTCGCAGCGGGTCATATAGACGAATGTCGGCATGAGATTCCGTTCAACTCCCCTATCGAGGACTCCGATGGGCTGATCAATAGTGCCGGGGCAGCTCGCGGGCGCTGCCGAAGACTTCCGGTTTGTCGGCCGGGGCCGGCAGATTGCTCCTGGACTCGTTGGCTTCCGCCACTCGCTTTTCGAAGGCTGCGGCCGGCTTGAAGAACATGTGCGAGAACTTGGACCACGGAATCGATCCGAAGAGAACCGTCGTGGCGATCAGGTACAAGGCCAGGAAGAGGCCGGTCCCCGGGCTGCCCACCGCCTGCAGGAAGGCCCAAATGAAGCCCAATGTCGCGCTGGCCAGAAGCGACAGGATGAAGAGATCGGCACGCACGAGCCGCAGCGGGGAATGGCCTTCGGCCGCCACGTCGACCCGAATGCAGAACCAGAACCAGTAGCCACCGCCGCAAATCATCAGGGCCCCGAGGTTCCACAAGAGCGGTAGGATGACAGGCGTGGGCGTCGCGGGCGTCGGGTATCCGAACACCATGATGACGGTGGCGAGGACGTAAAGCACAAATCCATACATTGTCAGGAGGTGGGCGTATCTGCGCTGCTCGGTGCAGAATTCCGCGGACGTCAAGACCTCGACGAGGCCGGTCTTGACCGCCAGGACCACCAAATGCGCGCTGCCGACCTGCAGTGTGCCCTTGCTCTTGGCCTTGCGCCAATTCTCGAAGAAGTAAGTGGCGCTTCGCTTATGAGCCATGTCGAAGAGCGTGCCGGCCACGACCAGCACGATCATGACGACGACGTAGATCTGCATGAGGATGGGTGAAATGGACGCCGAAAGCTCGGCGAAGGGATTGCTGATGAACATTAAGCCGCGTTTCCCCCCCTGTTATCGGTCTCTCGCCGGACGGATATTGGGTGATCGCGAATCGCGGTTCAATCCTGGCAATTCGCGGACGATGGCCGCGCGCGCGTCGGAAGGCGTCTCCGCCACCGCGACAACGGTGGTGATGCCGGCGATAGCGCCGCCGACCACAATTGTCCGTGCTCGAGATCCGTCGTTCGTCATCTCCAAGCGCCCTGCACGCGACCGGGCGCCCCCTCCCGCATTCCGATCAAGCTCGCCCGGCCGGTTCGTCGAAATCAGCCGAGATGCGATCCTGCGTCTATTCATATACCTGGGGCGACGGCGCCTGCATAGACCACATATTCGTTTTTTCGAAAGTTTGGCTGGTCAAGGCTAAAGCCGGTTTGTTAGAAGGTTCTGCCGGGCATATGGAACCGGCTGGTCGGCGGAGGGACGGGCGATGTCGAACTTGGTGCCGCCGCACGGCGGCGGTGGATTGAAGCCGCTGCTGGTGCCGGAACGCGAGCGCGCGGCGGAGCTGCAACACGCCCGGAGCCTGAAGCAGGTGCCACTCACGAGCCGCGAGGTCTCGGACCTCTTCATGTTGGCGATGGGCGCCTACACGCCGCTCGACGGATTCATGGGCGAGGCGGACTGGTGCGGCGCCTGCGTCGATATGTCGCTCGCGAACGGCCTCTTCTGGCCGATCCCGATCACGCTGTCGACCGAAGAAGAAGTTGCCGCCGGCCTCGACGTCGGCGAAGACGTGGCACTGGCCGAGGCTGAGAGCGGCGAGATCCTCGGCATCCTGCACCTGAGCGAGAAGTACGGAACCGACAAAGAGCTCGAATGCGGCCAGGTCTACGGAACGACCGATCCGGCCCACCCGGGTGTCGAGAAGGTCATGAGCCAGGGCGCGGTCAACCTGGCAGGGCCGGTCAGGGCGCTGTCGGAGGGGCATTTCCCCGACACCTATGCCGGCCTCTACCATCGCCCGGCCGAGACCCGGGCGATGTTCCTTGAGAACGGCTGGACCTCGGTGGCCGCCTTCCAGACCCGCAACCCCATGCACCGCAGCCACGAGTACCTCGCCAAGGTGGCGATCGAGGTCTGCGACGGCGTCCTCATCCACCAGGTCCTGGGCGCGCTGAAGGCGGGCGATATCCCGGCCGACGTCCGGGTCGCCGCGATCGACGCCCTGGTCGAGAACTATTTCGTCCCCGGCACCGTGATGCAGGCGGGCTATCCGATCGAGATGCGCTATGCCGGCCCGCGCGAAGCCTTGTTGCACGCCCTCTTCCGGCAGAACTTCGGCTGCTCGCACCTGGTGGTGGGGCGCGACCATGCCGGCGTCGGCGACTACTACGGGCCGTTCGACGCGCATCACATCTTCGATCAGATCCCGGCCGGCAGCCTGGTGACGCAGCCGCTCAGGATCGACATCACCTTTTACTGCTCCAAGTGTGACGGCATGGCGACGGCCAAGACCTGCCCGCACGACGAGGCCGCGCGGCTGTCCATCTCCGGCACGCGCCTCCGAGAGATGTTCGCCAACCGCGAGACGGTGCCGCACCAGTTCAGCCGGCCCGAAGTGCTGGCCGTGCTGCAGGACTATTACGACTCCGTCGGCGACGCCTAGAACGACGGCACCGATGGCCGCGCCGGGCCGGCGTCAGAGGTCGGTGTACTTCCGGGCGTTGCCCTGCGCCTTCTCGACCGGATACTTGGCGTCGTTGGCCTCGATCTTGGCCGCCGCCGCTGCCAGCAGGTCGATGCCGGCGCGCTCCGCTACCAGCAGGAGGTAGAGCAGCACGTCGGCGCATTCCTCGGCCAGGCGGGCGCGATAGCCGGGCTCCGATGCCGCCTCTTCGACCGCCTCGTCGCTCTTCCATTGGGTCAGCTCCAAGAGCTCGGCGGCCTCCAGGTTGAGCGAGAGGATCAGGTTCTTCAGCGAATGGAACTGCCGCCAGTCGCGGGCCTCGCGGAAGGCGAGGAGCCGTTCGGTCAGGGTCTCGATCGTCGCTTCCGCCATCGCCGCCACGCCCCGTCTTCCGTGCTCGAAGACCAGAGTGGATAGCGATTTCAGCGGCCACGCAAGTCCCGACCGGTGGCCTGCGCGGCCGAGAGCGTTGACTTTGGAATTGCGGCCTTGCTAGCGTTGATGTCGACCAACCGATGACGGGTTCGATCGCACGAGCGATAGGCATTCGCGTTCGACCCACCGACAGATCCGGGGACATACGGCCGACAGTCAATTCCGCGTCACGCACGCGGAGGGAGGCGGTATGAGCACCGAAGTTCCAGGACCGGAATCAGAAATCGCGCTTCGCGTCAGAGCGCTCGAATCCCTGTTGCTCGAGAAGGGGCTCGTCGAGACCGCGGCGCTCGACGAGATCATCGACACCTTCGAGAACCGGATCGGCCCGCAAAACGGCGCCAAGGTCGTGGCCCGGGCCTGGACCGATCCCACCTACAGGAAGCGCCTGCTCGATGATGCGACGTCGGCCATCGCCGAGCTCGGCTTCGAGGTGGTGCAGGGCGAGGTCATGGTCGTCGTCGAGAACACGGCCGACGTCCACAACATCGTCGTTTGCACGCTTTGCTCGTGCTTCCCCTGGGCGACCCTCGGCCTGCCGCCGACCTGGTACAAGTCGGCGCCCTACCGGGCCCGGGCTGCCAGCGACCCGCGCGGTGTCCTGGCCGAGTTCGGCGTCGAGATCGGCGACGAGGTGGAGGTTCGGGTTTGGGACAGCAACGCCGAGCTCCGCTATATGGTGCTGCCCGAGCGGCCGGCCGGCACCGAGGGCTTGAGCGAGGACGACCTCGCCGCCCTCGTCAGCCGCGATTCCATGGTCGGCGTCGCCAAGGTGGCGCCGCCGGAGGCATAGAGTCGTGGCGCGTGCCGTGGCCGAAAAGGAGGTTCAGCGTGAACGGCATTCATGATCTGGGTGGCATGCACGGCCTCGGCCCGATCCTCCGCGAGGCGGACAAGCCGGTCTTCCATCAGGATTGGGAGCGCCACGTCTGCGCCCTGATGCGCGCGATGCTGCTCGGCCAGCAGTTCAACCTGGACGAATTTCGCCACAGCGTCGAGCGGATGGACCCAGCCCACTACTTGGAATCGAGCTACTACGAGCACTGGCTAGCCGGGGTCGAGCGGCTGCTGGTGGAGAAGGGCGTCATCACGGCCGATGAGCTTCAGGCGCGCATGGCCGAGCTGGCGAAGGAGGCCGGCTGATGCCCCGGGTCACGCGCGATCTGGTGCGGCGGTCCTACCAGCGCGGCGGTGCCGTCCGCATCGATGCCGAGGTGGCGCCGCGATTTCGGCCGGGCGACCACATCGTCGCCCGTAACATCAACCCGCCGGGGCACACCCGGCTGCCACGCTACATCCGCGGCAAAGAGGGCCGGATCGAGCGCGACCACGGCGTCTTCCACCTTCCCGATGCCCGCGCGCACGGCGAGGCCGACAGGCCGCAACACATCTACAGCGTCCGCTTCGCCGCCACCGCGCTCTGGGGGCCCGGCGCTTCGGAACGCGACAGCCTCTATATCGATCTCTGGGACGACTACATGGACGCGGCCGAAGACGGGGCGAGTTCCTGATGCGCAAACTCTTGGAAGTGCCGGCGCTCGGCCTCCCCGCCCGTCAAGGCGGTGCCGCCCAGCCGCGCGATGCCCAGGTCCCCGTCTTCGAGGCGGCCTGGCAGGCGCATGCCTTCGCCATCGTCATGGCGCTCTACGGCAAGGGTCACTACAGCTGGGCCGAGTGGGACGACTACCTCGGCTATGAGATCCAGTCGCCCGGCCACTTTACCTGGTCCGGGGCCGACGAGGCGGAGCCCGGCGAGGCCTTCGCCACGAGGGTGGGTGCGGCGGCCGCGCCCGCGACGGGGGCCAACTACAATCGCTGGATCGCGGCTTGCGAGGAAGACGGCGCCAATTTCTATGAGCTTTGGCTCACCGCCACCGAGAACCTCCTCGTCGCCAAAGGCATCGTCGAGGAGACGGAGTTGGCGGAGCGGGTAGCCCTGTTGGCGAAGACGGAGGGTTCGGGGCCGCGTTTCACGGCCGGCGGCAAGGTCTCGGTACGCGACATCAGCCGTGTCGGGCACACCCACTTGCCGCGCTATTTGCGCGGCAAGACCGGCACCGTCGAGAATGACCGCGGCTTGTTCGTCTTTCCGGAGGCCGACGACCACGGCGGGGCCGAGACGTTGCAGCACGTCTACACCGTTGGCTTCGAGGCCCGCGAGATCTGGGGTGCCAAGGCCGAGAAAGGCCACAGCGTCTACTTCAACCTCTGGGACTACAACCTAGACCCGGCCTGAAGCGACGCCGCGGCAGAGCCGCTCTGAGGAGGCGAGAAATGACCCGATTGCCGGACCCGACGGGCCTCGACAGGCTGCCGCGCGAGGAGGGCAGGCCGGTCTTCGTCGCGCCTTGGGCGGCTCGCGCCTTTGCCATCGTCGTCGGGATGCACGACCGAGACCACTTCACCTGGCCCGAATGGGTCGACCACTTCGCCGCCGAGCTCGCCCCGCCGGGGCATTTCGGCCGCGCGGTGGCCGAGGACAGGAGGCTGGCCGGCGAGGCCGAAGACATCGAGACCCACTACTTCGAACATTGGCTCGCCGCCTGCGAGAAGTTGCTCTTGGCCAAAGAAGTGATGACGAAAGCGGAATTCGACCGGAAGGTGGCCGAGCTGGCACCAACCGACGCCGGTGCCGCGAGGTTTGCGCCCGGCGACGACATCGTCGTCCGTGATCGGGAGCCGGTCGGTAACGCCCACCTGCCGCTCTATGTGCGCGGCAAGCGCGGCGTCGTCGAGCGCGATCTCGGCTGCTTCGCCTTTCCCGAGGCCGAGACCAAGCTGCAGCACGTCTACAGCGTCCGCT
>JASLMY010000119.1 GCA_030746295.1 Alphaproteobacteria bacterium
GTCAGTGGTGTAGTTTTGCTCCGCCCGAGTGGCGCATTTTTACTCCGCCGTTGACAACGTTCGACGCTCTCGAGTTTCCAGCCGAGACGGTCGGCAATCATCCTGGCCGATTCGACGAAACCGATGTGACCGATAACCTCGCCGGCCGCAAAACGCCTCGCAAACTCGTCCGCCGAAAGGCCGAGCCCGAAGTGCTCGGCGACGGTACCGCCGAGATAGGGCCGCACATCGGCGGTCCGAAGGTAGGTGATCCGCCCGACCTCCGCCAGGCCGGCCGTCACCGCGAGTATCAAGTAATCGGAGGTGAAGCCTGGACTGAGACCCGTGCCGAGAATGGTGACGCGGTTTGCCTCGGCGAGCTTTTCTATCCGGGCCGCCAGTCCCGGGTCGCTGACATAAGGATTGCCCAGGGCCTCGGTCGCCGAGATGACGTCGACGCCGTGTTCGGCCGCCATCGCAAGTTCGGGAAACGCCTCGTGCAGCTCGGTGCAAGCCGCATGCAGCACGACGTCCGCTGCCGCGGCCTCGAAGAGATCCCGGATGTCGGCCGTTACCTTGACGCCGAGAGGCGCCGCGAGGTCCGTCACCGCCGCAAGGTCTCGGCCGGCGAGCTCCGGATTCGCGTCCGCTGCGCCGACGATCCGCACCCCCTGCTTGCACGCCAGCGCCTGCGTTATCGCGCGGCCGATGGTGCCGAGTCCGATCTGGATCACGTCGATGGGCGGCCGCTTTCGATCGTCGAAACGCGTCATGATGTCGTTTCCTCGCCAGCCTTCGGCCGTTCGTCCGACAGTGCCCGGACGATAGCCGCTTCCGGCCATCATCGCGAGGCGTCGGACGGCCTCAGGATTGGGCGGCCGGAACCTCGGCCACCGGCAGGCCGGCTAGTCGCCATTCCGGCAGGCCGCCGTCGAGCCGCCGCGCGGCGATGCCCCCCTGCCGCAGCGTCGCCACGGCGTCGTAGGCCAATACGCAATAGGGGCCGCGGCAATAGGCGATGACCTCCCGGCCGGGTGGCAGCTCGCCGAGGCGCCGTTCCAGCTCCGCCAACGGTATGTTGAGGGCCCCCGCCACATGGCCGGCGGCGTATTCCTCGGGAGGGCGCACGTCCAGCACGGTCACCAGGCCGTCGCGGCTGCGGGCCAGAAGTTCGGGCGCGGACACCGCTTCCAGCGCATCCTTGGCCTTGAGATAGGTGTCCACCAGCCGATCGACCTCGGCGAGGTTCGCGTCCGCCACGGTGCGGAGCGCACCCAGCAGCGCCACCACGCCGTCGTCGGCGATGGCGTAGAAGACGAACTGGCCCTCCTTGCGCGCGACGACCAGACCGGCGCGCCTGAGGTGCCGAAGGTGTTGCGAGGCATTGGCGACCGACAAGCCGGCGAGGCCCGCCAAGACTTCGACGCTGCGCTCGCCCTGGGCCAGGAATTCCAGAAGCTCGAGCCGGTTGGCGTGGCCCAGGGCCTTCGCCACCTGGGCGAACTGCTCGAAGAGCGCCTTCTTGACGGCCCCAACTTCGCTCATCATCGGATGCCTTGGTGCAAGTTATTCAATTGATTAATTGAATATTATATGACAAGATGGCTTTGGTCAACTGTCGTGTCGACATCGATGGCCCGAGAGGTCGAACGCGCGCATGAGCGATTTCATTGCCAGCAACGAAGCGGCCGTGCGGCTGGCGGCCTTCGCAGGCGTCCTGGCCGTCATGATGCTGTGGGAGGCGGCGGCACCCCGCCGGCGGCGCGGCTTTTCGCGCTGGCGGCGCTGGCCCTCCAACCTCGCCATCGTCGCCTTGAACACCGTCGTCGTCAGGCTACTCCTGCCCACCACAGCGGTCGCACTCGCCCAAATCGCCGAGGCGCACGGCTGGGGGCTCTTCAACGTCGTCGAGGTGCCGTTGGCGGTGGCGGTCGTGGCCTCTGTCGTGCTGCTGGATCTCTTCATCTATCTCCAGCACGTGCTCTTCCATGCGGTGCCCGGGTTCTGGCGCCTGCATCGAATGCACCATGCCGACCTCGACTTCGACGTCACCACGGGCAGCCGCTTCCACCCGATCGAGATCCTGCTCTCGATGCTCATCAAGCTGGGCGCGGTGGCGGCCCTGGGGGCGCCGGCCCTGGCGGTAGTGATCTTCGAGGTCGTGCTGAACGCCACCGCCATGTTCAACCACGCCAACCTTCGCCTGCCGCTCGGCCTCGACCGCGTCTTGCGCTGGTTCGTCGTGACGCCCGACATGCATCGCGTCCACCACTCGGTCGTGCCGAACGAGGCCAATTCGAACTTCGGCTTCAACCTGCCCTGGTGGGACCGGCTTCTGGGCACCTATCGCGCCCAGCCGGCGGCGGGACACGAGGGCATGAGCATCGGTATCGACCGCTTCCGCGAGGCCGCCGACCTCCGGCTCGACCGCATGCTGCTGCAGCCCTTCGCTGCAGCACCCGGCAGCTATCCCATCAACCGGCGGGCGACGGACTCCTGAGCGGCACGCCTTTCGCCTGCGCCCGGTGGCCAATCGGTCATTGTCGGCTAAGATCGGGCGGGACGGCAGCGGGGAGAATGCGTGTGAGCGACGAACAGGCGAGCCAAGTGGCGGAGACGGAAAGCGACTTCCCGCCCCATCTGATGGCGGTGCTGGCGAGCCGCTTCGAGGCCATCATCCGCGAGATGACCAACACGGTGATGAAAGCCAGCCGCTCCGCCGTGATCAAGAACGCCCGCGACATGTCCTGCGGCGTCTTGACCTACGACCACCGCCTCTTGTCGGTGGAGGATGGCATCCCGATCCACATCACCGCGCTCGACCTGACGACACGGCCGATCACCGAGTATTTCGACGACATCGAGGAGGGCGACGCCTTCCTCAACAATTGCCCCTACACCGGCGCCACCCATCACGCCGACCTGACCGTTTGCGTGCCGGTCTTCTTCGAGGGCGAGCCGCTCTTCTGGGTGCTGTCACGCTCGCACCATGCCGACGTCGGCGCGCCGATCCCGACCACCTATCTGCCCTATGCCCGCACCGTCTACGAGGAAGGCCTGCACTTCCCCTGCGTGCGCATCCAGCGCCAACACGAGGACATCGAGGACATCATCCGCATGTGCCGGATGAAGATCCGCGTCCCCAACCTCTGGTACGGCGACTACCGGGCCCAGATCGGCGCCTGCCAGATCGGCGAGCGGCGCATCAAGGAACTGATCGCCCGCTACGGCGTCGACACCGTCAAGGCCTTCATCGAGGCCTGGATGGCCTATGGCGAGCGCCGCGCCATCGCCGCGATCCGTGAGCTGCCCAAGGGCAGCTGGAGCTACGAGACCTGCCACGACGCGGTGCCGACGGTGGCCGACGACGGCGTGCCGGTGCGCGTCACCGTCACCGTCGATCCCGATGAAGGCCTGATCACGGTGGACGCCCGCGACAACATGGACTGCGTGCCGGGCGGCATCAACCTGACCGAGGCGACGGCCCAGGGCTCGTGCCGGATCGGCGTCTTCTACAACCTCGACCACACCATCCCCCACAACGAAGGCAGCGCCAGCCGCATCAAGGTGCTGCTCCGCGACGACTGCGTCGTCGGCCGGCCGAAATACCCGGTCGGCACCTCGGTCGCCACCACCAACGTCAACGAGCGCCTGGTGATCGCGGTCGCCGCCTGCTTTGCCCAGATGGGCCGGCCCTACGGCATGGCCGAGGGCGGGCACATGTTCGCCGCCGGCATGGCGGTGATCTCGGGCGTCGACAGCCGCAAGGACGACCACCCTTACGTCAACCAGATGTTCATCGGCTACGCCAGCGGCCCGGCGATCCACGGCCACGACGGCTGGATCACCTATCTCGCCTCCGAGAACGGCGGCATGATCGTGCTGGATTCGGTCGAGATCGACGAGAGCATGTATCCGATCGTCGTCGAGGGCCGCTGGCTCGAGCCCGACACGGCGGGTGCCGGCGAGTTCGACGGCGCGCCGGGGGTCAAGCTCGTCTACCGGCCGATCACCGACGACATGACCGTGATCTACGCCAGCGACGGCGAGGTGAACCCGGGCCTGGGCGTGCTCGGCGGCGGCGCCGGCGCGCCGGCGGCCAACTTCAAGCGGCTCGTCGACGGCAGCCTCAGCCGCCTTCCCGCCTTCCACTCCGAGGTGGTGGCGCCGGGCGAGGCAGTGGTCTGCCAGTGCGGTGCCGGCGGCGGCTACGGCGAGCCGCGCCGGCGCTTGCCCGAACGCGTTGCCGCCAGCGCCAATCGCGGCTGGGTCAGCGCCGAGCGGGCCGAAGCGGTCTACGCCGTGGCGTTGAAGCGGGCCGAGAACGACGTCGATTGGGAGGTCGACGAGGCCGGAACGCAAGCCTTGCGCGGGGCGCCATGAGCTACCGGGTCGCGATCGACATTGGCGGCACCTTCACCGACTGCGTCGTCGCCGACGCCGCCGGCGAGGTCCGGATCTTCAAGGCCCGCTCGACGCCGGGCGCCTTCGAGCGCGGCTTCCTCGACGTGCTGGCCCTCGCGGCCCGGCACTACGGTCACGACTTGGCCGGCTTCCTGAGCAAGGTCGAGGGCATCGTGCACGGCACCACGGTCGCCACCAACGCCCTCGTCGAGGGTAAGGTGGCGCGTGTCGGCTTCATCACCAACGAGGGCTTTCCCGACGTCCTGACGCTCCGCGAGGGACCCAGAAAGCGCGCCTTCGAGTGGCGGCTCGACTTCCCCGCCCCGTTCGTGCCCCCGAGCCTGACCGCCACCGTCGGTGGCCGCATCGATGCGCTGGGCCAGGAGATCGAGGCCCTCGACGAGGCCGACGTCGCCGCCGCGATTGCGCGCTTTCGAAAGCTCGGCGTCGAGGCGGTCGGGGTCTCGCTCCTCTGGTCGATCGTCAACGGCGCGCACGAGAGCCGTGTCCGTGAGCTGATCCACGCAGCCTGGCCCGGCCTGCCGGTGACGCTCAGCCACGAGCTCAACCCGATCCCGCGCGAGTACCGCCGCGCCATCGCCACCGTCATCGACGCCAGCTTGCACGCCGTCGTCGGCGGCTATGTCGGCGTCCTGACCGAGGCATTGGCCGAGAACGGTTACGCGCGCGAGCTGCTGGTCGCCAACTGCGTCGGCGGCATGATGCCGCCCGAGGAGATCATCGCCAAGCCGATCTATTCGGTGATGTCGGGGCCGACGCTGGCACCGATCGCGGCCCGCCATCTGACCGACGAGGCAGACGTAATTGTCATCGACATGGGCGGCACCACCTTCGATGTCTCGGCGATCAGGGGCGGCAACCTCATCGTCACGCCCGAGGCGATGATCGGCAAGGACATGCTGGGCATCCCGAAGGTCGACGTCCGCTCGGTCGGCGCCGGCGGCGGCTCCATCGCCCGGGTCGACGTCGGCGGCCTGCTGCTGGTCGGGCCCGAAAGTGCCGGTGCCGTGCCGGGCCCGGCTTGCTATGGCGCCGGCGGCAGCGCACCGACGGTGACGGATGCCAACGTGGTGCTGGGCGTCATCGACCCGGACTATTTCCTAGGCGGGCGCATCCGCCTCGACCGCGCCGCCGCCGAGGCCGCGGTGGCAAGCATCGGCGAGGCACTCGGCGTCGGCCTCGTCGAGGCCGCCTACGCCATCCACACCACCTCGAACCACAACATGATCACCGCCATCGAGGACATCACCGTGCGCGAGGGCATCAACCCGCGCGACAGCTACCTCGTCTCCGGCGGCGGGGCCACCGCCTGCCATATCGGCGAGATGGCCGAGATCCTAGGGATCGACCGCTTCATGATCCCGCGCTTCGCCGCCGGCCTCAGCGCCTATGGTGGCTTGATCTCGGAAGTGCGCTGGGGCGAGACGGCGACCCTGCACACCGACGACCGGCGCTTCGACGGTGGCGGGGTGGCCGACCTCTTGGCCGAGCTGAAGCGCCGTGGCGACGCCTTCCTGGCCCGCGCCGGCATCGCGGAGCCCGAGCGCCGTTTCGAATACACCTACCAGGGCCGCTACGAGTACCAGTCATGGGAGATCGAGGTGCCCTTCGCACTCGCCGACGACGGCGCCCCCGACCTCGCCCGCCTGGTCGCCGCCTTCCACGCCATGCACGAGCGGGTCTACTCGATCAAGGACGAGAGCGACACGGTCGAGTTCACCACCTGGCGGGTGCAGGCGATCGGCTGCAACCCGATTGCCGAAACCCTCGCCGGTGGCTGGCCTGCGGCGATAGGCGAGCCGGCACCGAAGGGCCGCCGCCCGGTCTACGTCCACGGGCTCGGTGGCATGACCGAGCTCGACGTCTACGACGCCGGCACAATCGGCGCCGGCGCCGTCATCGAGGGCCCGGCCGTCGTCGAGGCCGAGACCTTCACCACCCTGCTGCTGCCCGGCCACACCGCCGAAGTCGACGCCCAAGGCAACTATCTGGTCGCCATCCGGGGCGCTTGAGCGGGAAAAACGACGTCGGGCAGCCGCTCAACCCGCCAGGTCGCCGACGGCCCGCCAATAGGCCTCCATGGCGGCGAGATGCGCGTCCAGCGTGGTCTCGGGAATGCGCTTGTTGTGATAGCGGCCGAAGACGGTGTTGAGCGTCACGTGGGTGACGCCGGCCTCGGCCCAGGCCTCGGCGGCGCGCTTCCAATCGTCGGGGCCGCCCTCGGCGGTGGAGACCCAGACCTCGATGCCAACCTCGTCCGGATCGCGCCCGGCCTCCGCGACATAGCGCTTCAGCTTGGCGAACTCGGCGTCCGCCGCGGCACCTTGCGGGTAGGCCAGCATGACCCAGCCGGCACCCCACTTGGCGATCCGCCTGAGCGTCACGTCCTCGTGGCCACCGAACCAGAGCGGGATCTGGCGGGCGAGTGGCAGCGGGTTGATGCCGGCATCGTCGATCTCGTGCCAGCGGCCCTTGAAACTGACGTGCGGCTCGGCCCAGAGCGCCTGCATCACCTCGACCTGCTCCTCCGAGCGGCGGCCGCGGTTGGAGAAATCCTCGTTGAGGCCGACGTATTCCACCGGGTTCCAGCCGACCCCGATGCCGAAGCGGAAGCGGCCGCCCGAGAGCACGTCCAGGCTCGCCGCCTGCTTGGCCACCAGTGCCGTCTGGCGCTGCGGCAGGATCATCACCTGGGTCGAGAAGCCGATCCGCGTCGTGCAGCCGGCGAGAAAGCCGAACAACACGAAGGGGTCGTGGAAGAGGTCGGCCGAGGTGTTGCGGCCCGGATCCCAGTCGGGCCGGCTGGCGGTGTTGACGCCCAGCACGTGGTCGGGTCCGGCCAGATGGTGATAGCCCAACGCCTCGGCCTCTTCGGCATAGCGCCGCACCGTCTCCGCATCGCCGCCGACGTCGATCAGCGGCAGGGTCGTGCCGATCTGCAATCCGCCCGTCGCCACCATCTTTCCGCCTCCCCGCGCCGCCTCTCGACGCGGCACGATATCGCGGCAGCGACGGCGGCGAAAGCGGCCGCGCGGGCGTTTCCACGGACGTTCGCCGATAGCGCAAATGCCGTCCGAGGCCTTCCCCGGAGCCACCACAATGACCATATAAGAAGTGTGGACTTACGGCTCCCGGCCGACGAGGCCGAGTGACGCGTTTCGCGAAACCGGTTGAAGGAGGGTGCCATGAACGTCGAACGACTGCTGAAAACAAAGGGTTCCGAGACCACGGTCATCGCTCCGGAGGACTCGATCGCGGCGACGGCGCATCTGTTGGCCGTGAAAAACAAGGGCCTGGCGCTGGTTTGCGGCGCAGACGACAGGCTGCTGGGCGTGGTCTCGGTGATCGACATCAGCCGCGCCGTCGGGGAATTTGCCGAGCGCGCGCCGAGCATGGCCGTCGAGAGCGTGATGACGACCGACTACGCCTATTGCCGGGCCGGCGACGACGTCGAGGACGGCGCCTTGAAGGGTCTTTTGAACATGCGCGGCGTACTCGAAGCCCGCTTCGAGGAAGCGGAGATGCAGGCCGAGGAGATGCGCAAGTACATCTTCGGGCTCGGCTACCACTAAGCGTCCGGTCCTTCCGACGGCGGTGCCGGGCGGCGCCTCGCCCGGGGGTGCCCGGCGTGCCGAATCCTTGCCATGATGTTCCGATCACGGGGTGCCCGGAGACCGGGGAGGAGACGACATGGCGAGACTGGACGGCAAGGTGGCGATCATCACCGGGGCGGCCGGCGGCATCGGCGCCGCGGCGGCGAGGCACTTCGCGGCCGAGGGCGCGAAGCTCATGCTGGTCGATCTGGAGGAAGCGGCGCTGGCATCGCTGGCCGGCGAGATCGGCGAGGACGCCGCCGCGACGCAGGTCGCCGACGTCGCCGACGCGGGCCAGACCCAAGCTTACGTCGATGCGACCGTGGCCCGCTTCGGCGGCGTCGACATCGCCCTCCTGAACGCCGGCATCGAGGGCCAGGTCGGTTCGATCGTCGACACGCCGGTCCAGATGTTCGACAAGGTCATGGCGATCAACGTCCGCGGCGTCTGGCTCGGCCTGAAGAGCGTCTTGCCGGCGATCGAGAAGCGCGGCGGCGGCAGCATCGTCATCACCTCGTCGACGTCGGGCATCCGGGCTATTCCCAACTTCTCGCCCTACACCGCTTCGAAGCACGCGGTGATCGGCATCATGCGCGCGGCGGCGCTCGAGGGCGCGGCGTCCAACATCCGCGTCAACACCGTCAACCCCTCGCCGATCGACACCCGCATGATCGTCTCGATCGAGGAGATGATGGGCGTCGGCGACCAGCACGGCAGCAACAGCCCGATGGCGATGGCCACGCCGCTCAAGCGCTACGGCGAACCGGAGGAGGTGGCGAGCCTGATGCTGTTCTTGGCGAGCGACGAGAGCTCGTTCTGCACCGGCGGCGTCTACATGGTCGACGGCGGCGTCTCCGCCGGTCGCCTTTGAAAGGGCCTCCGCAGCCGTCAGTCGGCGCGCTCGCCTACTACCTCGTCAAACCCATGGGCACGCTGGCGCTGCCAAGAGCGTTAGCCAACTGTCGCTGACCAGACCGCAGCAGAAGCTGGTCGAGATCAGCGCGAGGGAGGAAACGACGTGGCGAGATTGGACGGCAAGGTGGCGATCATCACCGGTGCCGCCGGCGGCATCGGCGCCGCGGCGGCCAGGCTCTTCGCCGCCGAGGGCGCCAAGCTGATGCTGGTCGGCCGGGCGGAAGCGGGCTTGCAGGCACTGGCCGCCGAGTTGGGCGAGGCGCGCGCCGCCTATGGGGTCGCCGACGTCGCCGACGCAAACCAGACCCAGGCTTACGTCGACGAGGCCGTGGCCCGCTTCGGCGGCGTCGACATCGCCCTCTTGAATGCCGCCATCGAGGGCGAGGTCAGCCCGATCACGGACTATTCCGTGGAGATCTTCGACAGGGTCATGGCGGTCAACGTGCGCGGCGTCTGGCTGGGCCTCAAAAGCGTCATGCCCGAGATCGGAAAGCGCGGCGGCGGCAGCATCGTCATCACCTCGTCGACGGCCGGCATCCGGGCGATTCCAAACCTCTCGCCCTACACCGCCTCGAAGCACGCGACGATCGGCATCATGCGCGCGGCGGCGCTCGAGGGGGCGGCGTCCAAGATTCGCGTCAACACCGTCAACCCCTCGCTGATCGACACCCGCATGATCCACTCGCTGGAAAGGATGATGGGCGTCGCCGAGCAGCACGGCAGCAACCCCATGGCGATGGCGACGCCGCTCGAGCGCTACGGCGAGCCGGAAGAGGCCGCACGCCTGATGCTGTTCTTGGCCAGCGACGACAGCTCGTACTGCACCGGCGGTGTCTACATGGTCGACGGCGGCGTCTCCGCCGGCCGCATCTGAGCCGGCGCCGGCCTCAGTCGGCGCCCTCGCCTTCCTGGCGCAGCTCGGCGAAGACCTGCTTGGCGATGATCAAGGCCTCGCGCGCCGAGGGCACGCCGATATAGCCGCCGAGGTGCAACAGCGCCTCCGACAGCGCGTCCTCGCTCCAACCCTGGCGGCGGGCCATGCGGAGGTGGATGGCGAGCTCCGGCCAGGCCCCGGTGGCGGCGTCGGAGACGACGCAGACGAGCGTCCGCGTCTTCAAGTCCAGGCCCGGCCGCGCCCACAGAAGGCCGAAGATGGCCTCGCGCGTATACTCGCCGAACTTCTCCATGATCGGGTCGTCGTAGACGCTGGTCGCCATCTTATCGACCAGCGTGTCGCCGATCAGTTCGCGGCGAATTTCGCGCCCCTTCTTGGAAAGCTCGCTCTCGGCCATGTTTTCGCTCCCTCTCGCTACATCGTGTTGACAGCTCGGCGCCTCATTCAACAGCCGAGCCGCCGGCCCTGTCAAAGGCGGCCGGCTTGTCCGGAGGCGCGGTTGCGGGCAGCATGGTCTCGTCAGGACAGAACGGCGGCAAGCGACGAGGAGGGGAGATGAACGAAGTAGCCTTGGTCACCGGCGGGTCACGGAACATCGGCCGCGCCATATGCGAGCGCCTGGTCGCCGACGGCTACGAGGTGATCCAGTTCGACGTCGTCGAGCCGGAAGATGCGAAAGCCGGGAGCTACGTTCGCGTCGACCTCTCCGACGAGGCGGAGACCGCGGCGGCACTGGACGACGTGCGCAAGGGCCGCCGCATCACCCGGCTCGTCAACAACGTCGGCATGGGCCATGTCGGTAGCCTAGAGGAGATGGCGCTCGCCGACTTCGATCGGGTCATGCGCCTGAACGCCCGGACAGCGGTGCAGTGCAGCCAGGCCCTGGTGCCCGATATGCGCCAAGCGGGCGGCGGCCGGATCGTCAACATCGCCAGCCGCGCCATCGCCGGCATCGCCAACATCACGGCTTACGCCGCCAGCAAGGCCGCACTCGTCGGCATGACGCGGACCTGGGCGATGGAGCTGGCGGCGGCCGGCATAACCGTCAACGCGATCGCCCCCGGCCCCATCGACACCGACATGTACCGCGACATGAACCCGCCGGGCGGCCCGGTTGACACCCGCATCCGCGAGAGCATCCCGGTCGGCCGCCTCGGCACCACCGCCGATATCGCCAACGCCGCCAGCTTCCTCCTCGACGAGCGGAGCGGCTTCGTCACCGGCCAGGTCCTCTTCGTCTGCGGCGGCATGTCGATCGGGCGCAGCGCTTGAAGGCACCGAAGGAGATCCCATGACCCTAGACCACCTCGGCTTCGGCATCTTTCTGGCCCCGTTCCACCCGCTCGACGAGGACCCGACGGCGGCGCTGGACCGCGACATGGACCTGGTCGCGCACCTGGATGCGCTCGGCTACGACGAGGCCTGGATCGGCGAGCACCACTCCGGCGGCTTCGAGATCATCGCCTCGCCCGAGATCTTCATCGCCGCCGCCGCCGAGCGCACCCGCCACATCCGCCTCGGCACCGGCGTCGTCTCGCTGCCCTACCACCATCCCTTCCTGGTCGCCGACCGCATGGTGCAGCTCGACCACATGACCAAGGGCCGGGTCATGCTCGGCGTCGGCCCCGGCGCGCTGGTGGGCGACGCCTTCCGGATGGGGATCGACCCGCACGACCAGCGCCGGATGATGAACGAGGCCCTCGACGCGCTGATCCCCCTTCTCGACGGCGAGACCGTCTCGATGAAGACCGATTGGTTCGAGCTGCGCGAGGCCCGCCTGCAGCTGCCCAGCTACACCCACCCCCGCATCGAGATGGCGGTGGCCTCGGCCCGCTCGCCGGTGGGGGCGCTGGCGGCCGGGCGGCACGGCCTCGGTATGCTCTCGATCGGCGGCACCTCCGACGATGCCCTGGCGGCCCATGCCAGCAACTGGGGCCTGGCCGAAGAGGCGGCGGCCGAGCACGGCCAGACGATCAGCCGCGACAAATGGCGCGTCGTCAGCCTGGCCCATATCGCCGAGAGCCGCGAGGAGGCGCGCCGCAACGTCGAATTCGGCCTCGACGCCTGGGCCCAGTATTTCCGCGAGATCGCGACCTTCCCCATCGTCCCGCCCGAGATCGACAACGCCTACGAATACCTCTTGGAGAACCGGATGGCGGTGATCGGCACGCCGGACGACGCCATCGCCTATATCGAGCGCCTACTGGAGGGCTCGGGCGGCTTCGGCGCCTTCCTCGAGCTTGCCCACAACTGGGCCGACTTCGCCGCCACCAAGCGCCATTTCGAGCTCATGGCCCGCTACGTGGTGCCGCACTTCCAGAAGAAGAACGTGCTGCGGCGCGAGAGCTACGACTACAGCCACCAGAACCGCGAGCGCTTCGTCGGCGCCGCGCAAGAGGCGGTCGCCGCCGAGATCGCCAAGTTGGAGGGCGAGGAGAGCAAGTCCGCCTGAACGGCGGAACAAGTCCCGGCGCGGCACCAGGGAGGTCGCGGAGAGGGGCGTCCTCCCGGCCGAGAGCGTCACACAGACGAGGCGGCGGACTCGGTGGCTTGTGTATCCAGACGTTTCAGGATCGATGTCCGCAATCGACCCATCGAGTTCCGGGATCCGCCCAACACCGGGCGCAATATTAGGCAATTCCAACCGGCGAAACCTGACCCGCCCGAGACATTGGGTGAGCCACTTGAAGCGGTCACATCATGCATCGATAGCCGCTCTGGCCTGTCGGGCCAGGTCGTCAGGGTCGAAGGGTTTCGGCATCAGCCGTACGCCCGGGTCGAGGCGTCCGTGGTGGGCGATGGCGTTCTCGGCATAGCCCGACATATACAAGACCTTGGCCGTCGGAATCCTCGCCAGAACGGCGTCGGCAACATCCTTGCCGTTCATGCCCTCGGGCAACACGACGTCGGTCAGTAGCAGATCGATATGCGTCTCACGCTCCAGCAGCTGCTGCGCCGCCTTGCCGCTTGCGGCTTCCAAGACGCGATAGCCGAGATCGGTGAGCAAGACCACCGCGAGCCTACGCAAGTCGGTATCGTCTTCGACCACCAGAATGGTCTCTTCACGCGCGGTCTCGATCGGATCGGAAATCGGGCTCTCGTCTGCTACCGCCTTCTCGCGGCTACGCGGCAGGTAGAGCTTGAAGGTCGTACCCTTCCCCGGCTCGCTGTAGACGGTGATCTGGCCGTCCGATTGCTTGATGAAACCGTAGACCATGGAGAGGCCGAGGCCAGTGCCCTTGCCGACCTCCTTGGTGGTGTAGAAGGGCTCGAAGATCGTCTTGACGTGTTCCGGTGCGATGCCCGAGCCGGTATCCGTCACCGCGATCACCACGTATTCCCCCGGGACGAGCTCCGGATCCTGCGCCGCCTGCAATTCCGACAGCGTCGTGTTCGAGACCTCGATCCAGAGCCTGCCGCCGTTCGGCATGGCATCTCTGGAATTGTTGGCGAGATTGATGATGGCCTGCTCCAGTTGACCCGGGTCGGCGAAGCAACACCAGAGATCGGCCGCTATCACCGTCTCAATCGAAATATCCTCGCCCAAGCTACGCCGCAGCAACTCGTCGAGATCACCGATCAGCTCTCCGGCATCGACGACTGTGGCGTGCAGAGGCTGACTGCGGGAGAAGGCCATTAGCCGCTGCGTCAGCGTAGCGCCGCGCTGGACCGCACGCAGGGCCGGGGCTGTGAGCTTCTTGAGCTCGCTGTCCGCATCGAGTTTCTTGTCGAGGTAAGCGATGTTGCCCTGAACGATGGCGAGTAGGTTGTTGAAGTCGTGCGCGATGCCGCCGGTGAGTTGGCCAACCGCCTCCATCTTTTGAGCCCGCCTGTACTGCTCCTCGCGTTGCTTCGCCTCGGTGATATCGGTGCGGATACCGACCGTGTAGCCGTTCGTCGTCTTTCGGTCGGTGCTCTGCAGCCAGCGCCCGTCCGTCAGTTGCACTTCCAGCAATCCTTGGCCGCGAGAGAACAGGTCGAGCCGCTCCTGCACCCATTCGTCTTCGCGGCCGGCCTCCAACCTGACGATCCCCCTCTCGGCGGATGTGCGAATCAAATCCTCAAATCGCGTACCCGGAACCAAGAGATCGGATAGGCCGCGATAGACGTCTCGATAGCTCTCGTTGCAGGTGACGAGGCGATCCTCGGCATCGAAGATCACGACTCCATCAGCCATGCTCTCCAGCGCATCGGTAAGCTGGGTGCGGGCCTCCACCTCGACCGTAATATCCGTGGTCGTACCTTGGTATCCCAGAAAGCGTCCATCTACGTCGAAGAACGGTCGGCCGGACGATCTGACATGCTGTACGGCGCCGTCGGGCGTTAGACGTTTGTAGCGAAAATCGCGATAGGCGCGATGGGCCTCCAGGTCTTTTCGGTGCTGTTTCCATTTCTCCGGCTCGCCGTCGAAGACCTCATGCTCGAGGCGGCTTTGGCCGATGCGCTGCCCCAATTGTTCGTCGTTCCAACCTTTGCCCGAGCCCACCAGGTAGGTGAATCGATACTCAGCATCCGTCTCCCAGAACCAATCGGAGGTCGCTTCCGCGAAATTGCGAAAGCGCCGCCCGCTCTCGCGCAGCGCCTGGCCCGTGACCTGAGCCCCGAAAGTTCCCTCATCTGATAGGAGAGTCCGTCATAGAGGAGACGGATATGAGGCAATCACG
>JASLMY010000011.1 GCA_030746295.1 Alphaproteobacteria bacterium
CCCGATCGGACGGTCGAAGACGATGCGTTCCTTGGCGTATTCCACGGCGCGCTCCAAAGCGACCATGCCGATGCCGACCGCCTCGGCGGCGACCAGCACGCGCTCGGGATTGAGGCCGTGCAGGAGATAGCGGAAGCCCTTGCCTTCCTCGCCGATCAGGTCGTCTTCCGGGATCGGCAAACCGTCGATGAAGACGGCATTGGTGTCCACCGCCTTGCGACCCATCTTCTCGATCTCGCGGATCTCCACGTAGTCGCGGTTGAGGTCGGTGTAGAAGAGCGACAGGCCGTCGACCGGGCGCTCGCATTGATCGACCGGTGTCGTCCGCGCGATCAGTAGGATCTTGTTGGAGGTCTGCGCCGTCGAGGTCCAGTGCTTGCGGCCGTTGACGATCCAGCCGTCGTTGGTGCGCTCGGCCTTAGTCTCGATTCTTGCCGTGTTGAGGCCGGCGTTGGGCTCGGTGACGCCGAAGCAAGTCCGATCCTCACCCTGGATCAGGCGCGGCAGGGTGCGCTGCTTCTGCTCCTCGGTGCCGAAGACGACCACCGGGTTGGGGCCGAAGATGTTCATATGAACGGCGGAGCAGCCCGAGAGCGCGGCGCCCGAGCGGGCGATCGTCTGCATCATCAGTGCGGCCTCGGTGACGCCGAGGCCGGCGCCGCCGTATTCCGGCGGCATGGCGATGCCGAGCCAGCCGCCCGTCGCCATGTCGGCGACGAAATCCTCCGGGAACTCGCCCGAGCCATCCCGCGCCCGCCAGTATTCGGCATCGTATTTCTGGCAGAGCTTCTCGATCGCGTCCCGAATCGATTCCTGCTCGGGCGTGAAGGCGAAATCCATTCTCGTCTCTTTCCGTCGTTTCTCGGTTGGCTGCCAATCTAACGGTTGTTCGAACTTCTGGGAAACGGTCAAGCGCGTGCCGGCGGCAATCCGCCGCAGCGGCCCCAGCGTGCTCAGCCGTCGATGCGGTAGAAACGGGTTGCGTTGTCGTGAAAGAGAGCCTGCCGCTCGTCGGCGCTGAAATCGGCCACCATGCGGTCGAAGGCCTCGAACATCTCTCGATAACCAATGCGGACGCCGTCGACGGGGAAGTTGGAGGCGAACATACAGCGATCGGTGCCGAAGGTCTCGATCGTCTCCAAGACGATCGGCCGGTTGGCCTCGTAGGTCCAGGGCCCGTCCGGCAGACAGAGGCAGGAGAGCTTGCAATGGACGTTCGGCAAGGCGGCTAGGGCAGCCATACCCTCGCGCCAATAGGCGAGGCCTTCCTCGCTGCGGTCCCAGGGAAAGCCGGTGTGGTTCAGCACCACGGGTGTGTCCGGGATCTCAGCCACGACCTCGGCCGCCTCGACCAGATGCCAGGGCGGCACGCGCAAATCCCAGGAGAGATCGTGCTGCCGGAGCCGTTTCAGGCCGGCCCGCCATTTGGGATCGCCCATGCTGCCGGGCACGCCGTCGACGCTGTCGCCGGGTGCCGCCGCCGTCACCGGCTTGGAGCGAATGCCGCGCACCAGCGGATATTCGGCCTGCCGGATCAGCACCTCGGCCGAATTCTCGGTGTGGAACCAAGCATGTGCCACGATCGCGTTCGGCATCCCGTACCGGGCCGCGATTCCCGTCAGCCAGCGGGTCTCGCCGACCTGGTCGTCGCGCCGGTACTCCGCCTCCACGTGCACGGTCTTGACCACGTTCAGGCCGGCCGCATCGCGACGATAGTCGTCGGGCAGATAGTTCCGTTTCAGGCTCTCGTAGTCGCCGAGGAAGAAGTCGTGCGGCTCCGGGGACGAGAGCCAGGGATAGTAGTGGCTCCCCAGGTCCCAGAGATGGTGATGGGCATCGCAGATCGGGACATCGTCGAGCGACACGGCTGCCCTCAAACCGCGTTGGCGCGGTCGACGATGGCGTGCAGCAGCACGTTGCAGCCGGCGGCGCAGTCCTCCGCCGTCGCCTCTTCGATCTCGTTGTGGCTGATGCCGCCCTCGCAGGGCACGAAGATCATCGCCGTCGGCGCCATTGTGGAGATATTGCAGGCGTCGTGGCCGGCGCCGGAGACGATCTCCATTGCCGGGTAGCCGGCCGCTTCCGCCCCATTGGCGACCGCGGCAACGCAGTCCGGATCAAAGACGATCGGCGGCTGATACCAGATCTCCTCGAGATCGAGCTCGAGGCCTATTTCCGCCGCGATCGCCGCCGCCCCCGTCTCCAACGCAGCCTTCATCGTGGCCAAGGTGTCGGCGTCGGGGTGGCGGAAGTCGATGGTGAAATCGACCCGGCCCGGAATGGTGTTGCGCGAGTTCGGCGAGACCGCGAACTGGCCGACGGTGGCGCAGGCGCCCGGCTGATTGTCGAGACCGATGCGATTGACCAGCTCGACCATGCGGGCCGCACCCACCAGGGCATCGCGGCGCACCTTCATCGGCGTCGGCCCGGCATGCGCCTCCTGCCCTGTAACGGTGACGTCGAACCAGCGCTGGCCCTGGGCGCCCTGGACGATGCCGACGGTCTTGCCCTCGACCTCGAGGATCGGACCCTGCTCGATATGGGCCTCGAAGAAGGCGGCAATCTCGCGCCCACCCATCTCCGCTTCGCCCAGATAGCCGATCCGGGCCAGCTCCTCGCCCATGCTCTTACCGTCCGTATCGGTGGTCTGGTGCGCCTCTTCGAGCGTGAAGACGCCAGTGAAGACGCCGGAGCCGATCATCGCCGGGGCGAAGCGGCAGCCCTCCTCGTTGGTCCAGACCGCGACCTCGACCGGCCTGCGGGTCTCGTAGTTGAGGTCGTTCAGGCTGCGCACCACCTCCAGTCCCGCCAGTACACCGTAGACGCCGTCGTATTTGCCGCCGGTCGGCTGGGTGTCGAGGTGACTGCCGGTCATCACCGGCGCCAGGTCGTCGTCGCGGCCGGGACGGCGCGCGAAGACGTTGCCCATCTTGTCGATGCGGATCGTGCAGCCGGCTTCCTCGCACCAATGGACAAAGAGGTCGCGGCCCTCGCGGTCGAGGTCGGTCAGGGCCTGGCGGTTGACGCCACCCTTCTCGGTAGCACCGATCTTCGCCATCTCCATCAGACTGTCCCAGAGCCGCTGCCGGTTGATCGCCAGGTTGCGCATCGTCCCACCCCTCAGGCGCCGAGCACGTCGGCGGCGGCGACATAGTGGAGATCGAGATCGCGGGCAACCGCCTCATAGGTGAGCTTGCCCTCGGCGACGTTGAGCCCGTTGCAAAGGTGCGGGTCGTCGCGAAGCGCCTGGCGCCAGCCCTTGTCCGCCAACGCCAGGGTGAACGGCAGGGTGGCGTTGTTGAGGGCGAAGGTCGAGGTCCGGGCCACCGCGCCCGGCATGTTGGCGACGCAATAGTGGACCACGTCATGCACCATGTAGGTGGGCTCGGCGTGGGTCGTCGGCCGGCTGGTCTCGAAGCAGCCGCCCTGCTCGATGGCGACGTCGACCCCGACCGAGCCGCGGCGCATGTCGCGGATCATCGCCTCGGTGACGAGGCGGGGTGCCGCCGCACCCGGCACCAGCACCGCGCCGACCACCAGATCGGCGCTCATCACATGCTCCTCGATCGCGTCGACGGTCGAGAAGATCGTGTTCAGCATCGGCCCGAACTGCAGATCCAGGTCGTAGAGCCGGCGCAAGTTGATGTCGATGACGAAGACCGAGGCCTCCAGCCCCATGGCCATCCTGAGGGCATTGGTGCCGACGACGCCGCCGCCAAGGACCACGACCTTGGCCGCGCGCACGCCGGGGACACCGCCCAACAGCATGCCGCGCCCGCCTTGCGCGATCTCCAGGCAATGGGCGCCGGCCTGGATCGACATCCGGCCGGCGACCTCGCTCATCGGCGACAACAGCGGCAGGCCACCGTGATCGTCGGTCACCGTCTCGTAGGCGATACCGACGACGCCCGAATCCAACATCGCCCGCGTCAGCTCCGGCGCCGGCGCCAGATGCAAGTAGGTGAAGAGCACCTGACCCTCGCGCAGCATGGCGCATTCGACCGGTTGCGGCTCCTTGACCTTGACCACCAACTCGGCCCGGGCGAAGACCTCTTCGGCAGTATCGACGATCTCGGCGCCGACGGCCCGGTAGTCGTCGTCGTCGAGTCCGATGTCGCGGGCCGCACCCTGCTCGACCAATACCTGGTGGCCATGATGCACCGCCTGGCGGACGCTGCCCGGCGTCATGCCCACCCGGTGCTCCTCGGTCTTGATCTCCTTCGGCACCCCGATCAGCATGCGCCTCGCTCCCGATTCAATGAACGCGTTTGATGGCCGTCGACAGCGTGTCGACGATACGGTCGATGTGCTCGCGCTCCAAGATCAGCGGCGGCGAGAGCGCGATGATGTCGCCTGTGGTGCGGATCAGAAGGCCGTTCTCGTAACAGTCGAGAAAGCAGTCCACGGCCCGCTTGGTCGGCTGGCCCTCGATCGGCTCCAGCTCGATGCCGCCGATGATGCCGAGATTGCGGGCATCGATCACATGCGGCAGGCCTTGCATCGAGTGCATGCCGTCCTCCCAATAGTCGGCCAGCTCGCGGCCGCGCTCCAAGAGACCCTCCTTGGCATAGATCTCGAGCGTCGCCAGCCCAGCCGCCGCGGCCAGCGGATGGCCGGAATAGGTGTAGCCGTGGAAGAGCTCGATGCCGGCCGGCGAATCATCGAGGAAGGTCTGATAGATGTCGTTGCGGCAAGCCACCGCGCCCATCGGCACGGCGGCGTTTGTCAGCCCCTTGGCGAGCGACATCATGTCTGGCGTGACGTCGAAGTAGTCGGCGGCGAAGGGCGCGCCCAAGCGGCCGAAGCCTGTGATGACCTCGTCGAAGATCAACAGAATGCCGTGCCTGTCGCAGATCTCGCGTAGTCGCTTCAGGTAGCCCTTGGGCGGAATCAGGACGCCGGTGGAGCCCGCCACCGGCTCGACGATGACGGCGGCGATGGTGGAGGCATCGTGCAGTTGAACCAGCCGCTCCAGGTCGTCGGCGAGCTCGGCGCCCCATTCCGGCTCGCCGCGCGAGAAGGCATTCCTCTCCGGAGCATGGGTGTGGCGCAGGTGGTCGACGCCATTCAGCAACGGGCCGAAGAACTTGCGGTTGCCGACGATGCCGCCGACCGAGATGCCGCCGAAGCCGACGCCGTGATAGCCGCGCTCGCGCCCGATCAGCCGCGTGCGGCCGCCCTCGCCGCGGACCCGGTGGTAGGCGATGGCGATCTTGAGCGCAGTGTCGACCGCTTCCGAGCCCGAGTTGGCGAAGAAGATCCGGTCCATCCCCTCGGGCGTGATCTCGGCCAGGCGAGAGGCGAACTCGAAGACCAGCGGGTTGCCCATCTGGAAGTTGGGGGCGTAGTCCATGGTCTCGGCCTGGGCCTTGATCGCCGCCGTGATCTCCGCCCTGCCGTGGCCGGCGTTGCAGCACCAAAGGCCCGCCGTGCCGTCCAGGATGTCGCGACCGTCGTGGCTGCGGTAGTGCATATCCTTGGCGCCGACCAACAGGCGCGGCGCCGACTTGAACTGCCGGTTGTCGGTGAACGGCATCCAGAAGGCGTCGAGATCGTTCGGCTGCGCCTCGGCCGTGGTCATCGCCTGCGTCATGGTATCACCCCTCGCTAGCTCTTGCGCTCGAACTCTATCAGCCCTGAAAATGCAGCAAAAGCGAATCTCCAAACCAACTGGGGGTCCGAAGCAAAGGGGAAGATTGGATGGCGTTCTTCAAGGAGTACGAGAACTACGACGGCCTCGGCTTGGCCGAGCTAGTGCGCCGCGGCGAGGTCACGGCCAATGAGTTGCTGGAGGCTGCGGTCGCCCGCGTCGAGGCCCGTGATGACGCCGTCAACGCTGTCGTGGTCCGCCTCTACGAGCTGGCCGAGCAGGCGATCGAGGCCGGCCTGCCCGACGGCTCCTTCACCGGGGTGCCATACCTCTTGAAGGATCTGAGCGCCTCTCTCGGCGGCCAACCGTCGACCCGGGCCTGCAAATTCTTCGCCGATGCCGTAGCACCGGCGGATTCGGAGCAGGTGGTGCGGTTGAAGCGCGCCGGCCTCGTCATCTTCGGGCGCACCAACACCTGCGAGCTGGGCCTGAGCCTCACCTGCGAGCCGCAGTATTGGGGCGCCACCCGCAACCCCTGGGACTTGGAGCGGATCTCCGGCGGCTCCAGCGGCGGCGCCGCGGCTTCGGTCGGCGCCCGCATGCTGCCGATGGCGCACGCCACCGACGGCTTCGGCTCGATCCGGGCACCGGCCGCCTGCTGTGGTCTCGTGGGCCTGAAGCCGACCCGTGGCCGCAACACCATGGCGCCCTATCTGGGCGAAGGCATGGCCGGCCTTTCGGCCGAGCACGCGGTGACGCTGACGGTGCGCGACTCGGCCGCCCTCTTGGATGCCACCGCGGGCCCCGGCGTCGGCGACCCCTATACCGCGCCGGCACCGTCCCGACCCTATCTGCGTGACGTCGGCGCCAAACCGACGACGTTGCGGATCGCAATCAGCTCGAAGACGCCGAACGGGGCCGAGGTCGCGCCCGAGTGCCAGCGCGTCCTCGACGAGACCGCGAAGCTCTGTGCCGACCTCGGCCACGAAGTGACCGAGACCGACCCCGAGATCGACGGCGAGGCGGTGGTGCCGACCTTCCTGACCCTGATGGCGGCGAACACGGTGGTCAATCTGTCGAACCACCCGACCGCGGGGCGGCCGGCGAGGGAGGACGAGGTCGAGCGCGTTACCTGGGCCTGCTATGAAATGGGGCGTCGGGTCAGTGGTGCCGACTACGCCCGGGCGACCCAGGCCGCGCACCGTATCGGCCGGCAGATGGCCGCTTTCCACCAGGACTACGACGTGCTGCTGACGCCGGGTCTCGCAACTCCGCCGGTCAAGCTCGGCTGGCTCGACATGATGATGGAAGACGTTGACGAATACTGGCGCCGGGTCTTCGCCTTATCGCCCTTCACGGTCTGGTTCAACCTCACAGGGCAGCCGGCGATGATGCTGCCGATCGGCCACCTGCCGGGCGGCCTGCCGCTGGCGGTGCAACTGGTCGGCCGCTTCGGCGACGAGGCTACTCTCTTCCGCCTCGCCGCCCAGTTGGAGGAAGCCAAGCCTTGGTTCGATCGCCTGCCCAAACTGGCGGCAGTTGTCTGAGAGGCTGGGCGCGGCGCTGGCACGTGACATCGGCAATCGTGAGCGGCGGCGAAACGCGATTGTTGCCGCAAGTCCGGGGCGACGGTCGATCGAGTTATCGGAGGTGGCCCTACCGACAGTTTGAAGAAATTTCGAGACACGCCGGTAGCGCGGGCCCGAGGTCCCGGCGGCTGTAAATACGCCCCAGACTGTGCTAAACGACCGCCTGCCTAGGAGTAGGCAATCTGTCCTATCGCGCCCCGACTCGTCGGCTTCGCGTTCCGCTGGAACCTTTCGGTAAGTCGGCTGCAGTAACGTTGCCGAAGGCGAACGCGAAACAGGTGGCCAAATCGAGCGCCACGGCGATGCGCGCCGACCAGTCTCAAACAGCAGTCGAAGAGCCGCGATGTCCGACAACGTCCTGCAAGCACCGGCCGATGACAACGAGCTCTACCGTCGCATGTACGAGTTGTCGGCCATCGGAATGTTCCGGTCGACGCCGGACGGGCGATACATCACGGCCAACCCCGCCGGCGCGCGGCTGCACGGCTACGATAGCGAGGCCGAACTTCTGCGGGCAGCCCCCCATATCGCCGACGAGATCTACGTCGACGCCGAGGATCGGGCGGAATTGCGCCGCCTGCTGGAAGAGCGGGGCGCCGTCGTAGGATTCGAATGCCAGATCTACCGGCACAAGACCGGTGAGCGCATCTGGGTGCGGCAAAACGTCTGTCGGGTCACTGACGAGCACGGCCGAACGGCCTACCTGGAAGGCTGCGTCGAGGACATCTCCGATCGCAAACGGAACGAGCAGGCACTGGCTGAGGCCCAAAACGAGCTGGAACGGCGGGTCGAGGAGCGAACGGCAGAACTGAAAGACAGCGAGGGGCGATTTCGCGACTTCGTGGCAGCGTCGGTGGATTGGCTATGGGAAGCCGATTCCGCGCATCGGTTCACCTATGTCTCGGGCAATTTCGAAGCTCTCACGGGCATACCCATCGCAAACATCTTGGGACGAATGAGGCTGGAGACCCGTGGCGGCGGCGACGAGGCGGTTTGGCAGGAGCACCTCGAGAAGTTGCGACGACACGAGCCGTTTCGCGATTTCACTTTCCCTCGTGCGACGGATTCCGGGGATCCGACCTGGGTGACGGTGAGCGGCGTTCCCAGGTTCGGCGACGACGGTGCTTTCCTCGGCTACCGAGGCAGCGGTCGAGACGTTACTGCCATAGTGCAGGCCGAGGCGGCCCTACACGAAAGCGAGGAGCGATTTCGCGTCATTGCCGAGGCGACACCGACCCCCATGGTCATCAACAAGATCTCCGACGGAGAGGTCCTGTACGCCAACCGGGCCGCCGACCGGGAAGCGGAGAGCCGCTACGGCCATCCCCTCGCCGGCACCAAGGTCAAGGCCTATTGGGCCGAGCCGAGCGAGCATGAGGCCTTCCTGCGCGACGCCCGCAAGCCTGGCGGCGTGCGCAATCGTGAAATTCGCGTGCGGCACGCCGACGGCTCGATCCATTGGCTCTTGGCCTCGGCCGAAGAGATCACTTTCGACGGCGAGCCGGCAATCTTCACCGGCTTCCAGAACATCACGGCACAGAAGGAGGTCGAGAAAGCGCTCGCCGAGCAGGAAGCGCAAATGCGGCTCGTCACCAATAATTTGCCGGCGTTGATCACCTATATCGACGCTGATGAGAGATTTCGTTTCGTCAATCGAACCCTGACCGAATGGTACGGCAAGAACTCCCCCGAGATCATCGGACGGACGGTGTCGGAGCTGCACGGCTCCCAGTACAAACGCTTCAAGCCCTATATCGAACGCGTTCTCGCCGGTGCGGAAGTGACCTTCGAAACCAGCGTCGTCTACGGCGATGGCAAGCGACGAGACGTGGAAGTCGGCTATCTTCCTCACCGAGACGCAGCCGGTACGGTCGTCGGCTTCTTCTCCTTGGCCATCGATCTCACCGGTCGGAAACGAGACGAGGCTGCGCTGCGCGAAAGCGAGGCGAAGTACCGGGCCCTCGTCGACGGCTATGCGCAAGGGATCTTCGTGCATCAACACGGCCGCATCGTCTACGCCAACGAGAAGGCATCACATATCTACAGGTATTCACGAGAGGAGATGGTCGACCTTGCGATAGGCGACTTGATCCCCGAGCACGAGCGCGAGCGCATCAGCGCCTTCCGCCAGCGCGGCGCGGAAGGCGGCTTGGAATTCCAAGGGCTGCGGCGGGACGGCACGCTCGTTTGGCTGGAGGGATACGCGCAGAACATTACCTGGAACGGCGAACCGGCCCGCCAGAACGCCATCGTCGATATCGACGACCGCAAGAGCGCGGAACAGGCGCAGCGCGAGGCGGAGGAATGGTTCCGGGCCATATTCGACCAGGCCGCCGTGGGCATCGGACTGATGACGCCCGCCGGCCGTTTTCTGGCGGTGAATCAGAAGCTCTGCGAACTGATGTGGCGCAAAGAAGAAGAGCTCCTCGACCTGCGGTTCGAGGACTTCGCCCATCCGGTCGATTATCAGGAATGCAACGAACAGATCGGACGTCTACTGATCGGCGAGATTTCGACTTTCACAATCGAAATCCGTTACGGGCCGCAGCCGGGAACGGTGCTCTGGGGCAACCTCACCGTCTCGCTCGTTCGCGAGGGGAACGGCGATCGATACGCCCTGCTCGGCATCGTCGAGGACATCACCGAGCGAAAATGGGCCGAAAGGGCCCTGGAGGAAAGCGAGGATCGTCTTCGCGAAGCAACCAGACTTGCGCGCCTCGGCTATTGGGTCTGGGATTCGATCGAGGACAAGTGCATCTACTGCTCTGAGGAATGCGCGCAGATCCATGGGCTGACGCCACAGGAATATATGGCCCGCGCCTCGACCATCGATGGCCCCTTTTCGCTGACCCATCCCGACGACCGCGAGGCCTACAGGGAAAGAATTAACACGCTTCGCCGGGGCAAGACCGTCGAGTTTGAATCCAGAATCCTCATGGCGAACGGCGAAGAACGGCACGTCCGGGAAATCGCCAAGCCGATCTTGGATGAAAACGGACGGGTCATCCAAGAATACGGCACCATCTTCGATATCACGCCCCACAAGATGGCAGAGGCGGCGCTCATCGAAAGCCAGGAGCGCATCCGCGATTTCGCCGGCGCAACCTCCGATTGGTTCTGGGAGACGGATGCCGAGTACCGTTTCACCTATCTCGCGGGAACGGGACAAGGCTGGAGCGAGAAACAATTGGGTCAACGTATCGGCCGCAGCCGCTTCGAGCACGAGGCCTTCGACGGCGAGCCGGAGAAGTGGCGGCGGCACCGCGAGGACCTGAAGGCCCGACGCCCTTTCCGCGATTTTCGCTACAAGCGTCCGACGCCCGAGGGCACGGTGCAGCATGTCAGATCAGCCGGCCGACCGTTCTTCGATATCGACGGGCACTTTCTCGGCTACCGGGGCACGACCACGGACATCACGGTCGAGATCGAAGCTCGCGCTCAGCTCACCGATGCCCTTGAGAGCATGGCCGACGGCGTCGTCATCTTCGATGCTGAGGATCGCCTCGTCACATGCAACGAGAGCTATCGGGAAGCCTACAGCGGCATCGCCGACTTCTTGATTCCGGGCGCGCGGTTCGAGGACCTGATCCAGGCCTCGGCCGAGCGAGGGATTCTGGGGACCGCGGTCGGACGCGAGAAGGAGTGGATACGCGAGCGTCTCGACCTGTTTCGCCGCGGCCAGGGCCTCATGGAAGTCCAATTGACCGACGGGCGCTGGCTGCAGGTCGCGGACCGCAAGACGGCGAACGGCTATACGGTCGGTATCCGAACCGACATAACGGAATCGAAGCAGCGCGACGTGCAGCTCAGCCAAGCCCAGAAGATGGAGGCCCTCGGCCAACTGACCGGTGGCGTGGCGCACGACTTCAACAACCTGTTGGCCATCATCCAGGGCAACATCGCCTTTCTCGATCGTAAACTGCCCTCCGATGACCAGCTAAAATCCTTGACGGCGCCAGCCTTGCGCGCAGTCAGACGGGGCGCCTCGCTGACCCAACGTCTCTTGGCCTTCTCGCGGCAGCAGTCCCTTGAGGTCCAGCCCGTCCACGCAGGAGAGCTGCTGAACGATTTGAAGGAACTGTTGCAGCGCAGCCTCGGCGAAGACATCGCCATGGCGATCGACGTCGTTCCGGATCTGTGGCGATGCGAAGTGGATCCGGGCCAGTTGGAACAAGCGATCGTGAATTTGGCGAACAACGCCCGCGACGCCATGGAAACGGGCGGCAGGCTCGACATCGAGGTCAAGAACCAGTGCATGCCGGACGCAGCCGCGGCAGAGCGAGGCGGCATGGAGGCCGGCGACTACGTCGTGATCTCGGTAACGGACGACGGTTCCGGCATGCCGGCGGCGGTAAAGGCGAAGGTCTTCGATCCTTTCTTCACGACCAAAGACGTCGGCAAGGGCACCGGTCTCGGACTCTCCATGGTCTACGGCTTCGTGCAGCAGTCTGGTGGCCACGTCACGGTCGACTCCGAGGTGGGTCGCGGCACGACCTTCCGGCTCTATCTACCCCGACTGATGGTGGGCGATGCGGCAGCAGTGGCCGCCGCTGCCGGAACGGAGCCGCCCGCAGGAGGCGAGCTCGTCCTCGTGGTGGAGGATGACGACGATCTCAGGGCCATGACGTCGTTGCTGCTCAGGGACCTCGGCTACCGGATAATGGAGGCGGGCAACGGTGAAGATGCGCTGGCATTGCTCCAAAAAACCGATGCGGTCGATCTGCTGCTCACCGATGTGGTTCTGACCGGCGGCATGAGCGGACCCGACATCGTCGATGCGGCGCAGCAGAACCATCCGCAACTGAAAGCCGCCTACATGTCCGGTTATCTGGGCGAGACGCTGAATCGACGCAGCGGTATGGGTGAAGGCGCCATCTTGATCCGGAAACCATTCGATTCGGATGATCTGGCAAGACAACTACGAGAAGCGCTCGACGGCGGCTGACATCGACCCGAAGTCGCCAATTCCTCCCCGTCGGGCATCGACGAGCCTTTCGGCCTGCCCTCGGAAGAATCTCGCGTCTTCGAGCTCGATGCCCAGCACATCATCACGCACGAGGCCAACGTGCCCCTGACGACCGATCCGCTCGGCGGCTCCTATTACGTGGAATCGCTGACCAACGAGATCGAGGCGCCGGTAACGCGCCTGCTAGGTGAGATCGACACCGAAGGCGGCATGTGGAAATGCCTGGAGTCCGGCTGGCTGAAGCGGCAGTTCGACGAGACGACTGTGCGCATTCACAGCGAGATCGATTCAGGCGAGCGATTGATCGCCGGCGTCAATGCGTTCCAGGGAGAGGACGGCCGGATCAGTGAACTAACCCGGGAGAGCGCCTACAAGGTCCCGCCGGACGAAAAGCGCTACGGCTCGATCGACCGGGTAAGGGCGCTGAAAGAGACGCGCGATCAGACCAAGGCCCAAGCCGCCTTGCTGGATCTGACGCGGGCGGCGAGAGAGGGCACCAACCTGATCAGACCCGCCATCGTGGCGGCAAAGGCCTATGCCACCGTTGGCGAGATGATCGGCGCCATGCGGCTCGGCTCCGACTACGCCTACGATCCCTACGGTCAAATCGACGGACCAGATTTCCTCACCTCGCTCGCCGCTTGACGAAGGGGCCACACCGCGATGGACGTTGACCACCGTATTCGCATCGTCATCGGCAAGGTCGACTTCGATCCGCACGACCGCGGCATCCTCGCCCTTGTGAAGGCGTTCCGAGATGCCGGCATGGAGGCGATCTTTCAGGGCAAACTCAAGACCGCCGAAGAGGTCGTGCGGACCGCCATCGACGAGAGTGCCGACGTCATCGCGCTGAACGATCACTGCGGCGTCATGCGAGTGATCGCCACCGACGCGATGGAGCCGTTGGAGAAGTATGAGGCGACCGACATCTGCGTCGTCGCCGGCGGCGTCATCGAAGTCGAAGACAAGCCCCTCCTCGAAGCGATGGGGGTCACGGGCAACCACACCGCCGGCACGTCCTTCGAGGTGATCGTCAATCACATTCGAGGCCGGGTCCGACGAGAGCGGTGGCAAGAAGCCTGACGTCGGACGGTAGCGACTGACGGGGCGGAATTGTCCCGCCGCCCGCGGCATCGATAAGGCGGGTCTCCGTCGGCCGACGAACCGTTATTGCCGCGCCAGCGGACCTCTGAGCAGGCGACCCGGCAGGGCGCCGGTGGGCTCGTTGTCGCGGAGCACCGTTTCGCCGTTGACCACCGTCGCCTTGATGCCCTCGGCATACTGCTTCAGGCGCTGAGCGCCGGCCGGCAGGTCGTTGACGACCTCGGGCATACGGGGTGCGACCTTGTCGGGATCGAGGACGACGAGATCGGCGGCCAGGCCCTCGCGCAACAGGCCGCGGTCGTGCAGGCCCCAGCGCGTCGCCGTATCGTAGGTGATGAGGCGGATGGCCTCTTCGAGCGTGAAGGCCTCTGCGTCGCGGACCCAGTGGCTGAGCAAGTGCGTCTGTAGCGAGCTGTCCATGATCTGCGAAACATGGGCGCCGGAATCGGAGAAGGTCACCACCGAGTGCGGGTGGCGCGTCAGCTCTAGCGCGTCGTCCTGGTCCTCGTTCGCCAGCGGCTGGCGGAAGAAGAGCTTGAGGTCGTGCTCGAGCGCCAAGTCAATCATCGCCTCCGCCGGCACCACGCCACGCTCGTCCGCGACTTCGGCGACGGTGCGGTGCGGCCTCGCCACCTTGTCCATGACGTAGAAGATGTCCCACTCGGGCGGCCGGGGCTCGGCGCCGACCACCGGCGGTCCCTGGTAAGGCCGGCTCGCGACCTCGACCAGTCGCCGCTTGAGGTCGGCATCCACCAAGGCCTTGCGCTGCTCGGCGAGCGGCAGGGCGCGCAATTCGCGCCAGACCTCCCAGCCGTCGAACGGCGTGTGGGTCTCGAAGGAGAGGATCGAGCTGAGCTCGCGGCTGTGGACCTGGACGAAGATCCGCGCACCGTCGCGGTTCGCCTGGTCGATCATGTCGAAGAGCGGCCGCCACTGGCCGGGATAGGCGCGGCGGCTGAAGCTGCCGAAGGTGACGGGCCGCCCGGTCTCGATCGAGAGGTCGGCCAAGCCCTGGTAGACGCCGCGCATGTGATCGATGTCGCCCCGTTCCATGGCGAGCTGGAAGTAGCCGGCATCGAGCGCGCCCATGCCGCGGACGATGGCCTGAACCTCCGAGAAGGGCGCCACCCGGCTCGCCACCGGCCGATCGTCGGCGGTCAGATGGCTGGGGCTGCGCGAAGTCGAGAAGCCGATGGCGCCGGCCCGCACCGCCTCCTGCACCAACCCGACCATTCGCGACAAGTCGTCCTCACTCGCCTCTTCCTCGAAGGCGCGCTCGCCCATGACGTAGGTGCGGAGCGCCGAGTGGCCGATATAGCCGCTGTAGTTGATGCCCTTGGGCAGCTCGTCGAGGACGTCGAGGAACTCGGGAAAGCTCTCCCAGCACCAATCAATCCCCTCCAGCATCGCCTCGCGGGCAATGTCCTCGGCCCGCTCCAGGTTGCGGAAGACGAAATCCACCTCCGATTCCCGGCACGGCGCCAAGGTGAAGCCGCAGTTCCCCATCACCACCGAGGTGACGCCGTGATAGCAGGAGCAACTGCCGAGCCGGTCCCAAAAGACCTGCGCGTCCATGTGGGTGTGGCCGTCGACGAAGCCGGGCGTGACCACATGGCCCTCGGCGTCGATGACCTCGTCGGCCGGTTCCGTGATCCGTCCGATGCGGGCGATCCGGCCCGCCTTGACGCCGACGTCGGCCCGGTAGCGTGGCAGGCCGGAGCCGTCGATCACCGTGCCGTTCTTGATCACGAGGTCGTAACTCATGGTCTTTCCCCTTCCCCCTTGGCCGGTTCCCCGGTCCTGGCCGTCTAGATCTCGCCGTAACGCCTCAGGTGGTGGTCCTGGTTGCCGAGCATGGTGTCGATCATGGTCAGACGCTTGAAGTAGTGGCCGACCGACAGCTCGTCGGTCATGCCCATGCCGCCATGCAGCTGGATCGACTGCTGGCCGACGAAACGGCCCGACTTGCCGATCTGCACCTTGGCCGCAGCGACGGCGCGGGCCCGCTCGGCGGCGTCCTCGTCGTCTACCTTCATGGTCGCCATGTAGGCCATCGAGCGAGACTCCTCGACGTTCATGAACATGTCCACCATGCGGTGCTGCAGGACCTGGAACTTGCCGATCGGCTGGCCGAACTGGACCCGGGTCTTGAGGTATTCGTTGGTGGTGTCGAGCAGCACCTGCATGGCGCCGACGGCCTCGGCCGCCAGGGCGACGATGCCGTGCTCGGCGACCCGCTCCAAGACCGCCAGGCCCTCGCCCTCGGCCCCGAGCCGGGCGTCGGCGCCGACCGTGACCTTCTCCAAGGTCACCTCCGAGGCGCGCAGCCCGTCCACCGTCGGGTAGTCGCGCCGCTCCAGCCCGGCCGCATCGGCATCGACGATGAAGAGCGAGATGCCGTCTAGGTCGCGACTGTCGCCCGCGGTGCGGGCACTGACGATGATCCGGTCAGCGCTGGCCGCGTTCAGCACCACCGCCTTGTGACCGCTCAAGACATAGCCGTCGCCGTCCTTCTCGGCGCTGACCTGGACGTCGTGCAGATCGAAGCGGGCCTGGGGCTCGGCATAGGCGAGCGCCAGCATGGCCTCCCCCTCGGCGAGCTTGGGCAGGATTTCCGCCTTCTGCGCCGCGCTGCCGGCGAAGGCGACGGCATTGGCGCCCAGCACCACGTTGGCGAAGTAGGGCTCGAGCACGAGGCCGGTGCCGATCGCTTCCATGATCACCATGGTCTCGACCGGGCCACCGCCGATGCCGCCGTATTCCTCGGGCATGGCAACGCCGAGCCAACCGAGCTCCGCCATCTGGCGCCAATGCTGGCGGCTGAAGCCGTCCTCGCTGTCGACCAGCTTACGGCGCGCTTCCAGCTCGTACTCTTCGCGGACGAAGCGGTCGACGCTGTCCTTGAGGAGCTGCTGTTCCTCGGAGAGTGAAAAGTCCATGACGCTTCCTTGGTTCCTTCGTTCGGTTGCGTGCCACAGTCAGAGGCCGAGCACCATCTTGGCCATTATGTTGCGCTGTATCTCGTTCGAGCCGCCGTAGATCGTCGCTGCCCGGCTGTAGAGGAACTCCGGCGCCTGAGCAGGCGCATAGTCGGCCCCGAGCGGCAGCTCGTTGGCACCCTCCGGCCCCGGCATCGAGTTCGGCATGGCGTAGTAGCCCAGCGCCTCGACGCAGAGCTCGGTGATGCTTTGGCGGACCTCAGAACCGCGGATCTTCAGAAGCGAGGCCTTGGGCCCGATCTCCAGCCCCGCCGCCTCTTCCGCCAGGTAGCGCAAGTTGGTGTATTCGAGCGCCATCAGCTCGATCTCGGCCGCCGCCACCTTGGCGGCGAAGGACGCCTCCTCGATGAGGGCGCCGGTGCCCGCCGGCTCTACCCGGGCGATCTCCTTCAGCCGCTTCAGGCGTTGCTTCGAGGGCCCGATCTCGGCGATGCCGGTGCGCTCCAGCGTCAGCAGGAACTTGGCGTAGGTCCAGCCCTTGTTCTCCTCGCCGACCAGGTTCTCCGCCGGCACCCGAACGTCGGTGAAGTAGGTCATGTTGACGTGGTGACCGTCATCGATGGTGACGATCGGGCTGACCTCGATGCCGGGCGTCTTCATGTCGATCAGCAGGAAAGAAATCCCCTCCTGCGGCTTGCCCTCGCGGCGGGTACGCACCAGACAGAAGATCCAGTCGGCCCAGTGCGCCAGCGAGGTCCAGGTCTTGGTGCCGTTGATGACGTAGTGGCCGCCGTCGCCCTCGGCCCGCGTCTGCAGCGAGGCCAGGTCCGAGCCCGAGCCGGGCTCGGAATAGCCCTGGCACCAGAGCTCGTCGGCCGACAGGATCGAGGGCAGGAAGCGCGCCTTCTGCTCAGGTGTGCCGAAGGTGTAGATGACCGGGCCGACCATCTGTAGACCGAACGGCAACAGCTCCGGCGCTCCTTCGGCCGCCATCGCCGCGGCGAAGAGATAGCGCTCGGTCGGGCCCCAGCCAGGACCGCCGTACTCGGCCGGCCAATGTGGTGCAGCCCAGCCGCGGTCGTGCAAGATCTTCTGCCAGCCGACCAGGTCGTCGCGGTCGAGCGGGCGGCCCAGGCTCACCTTACCCGCGATGTCGTCGGGCAGGTTGTCGCGGACGAAGTTCTGAACCTCGTCGCGAAAGGCGCGTTCGGCGGCGCTGAATGAGAGGTCCATCTACGGTCGCTCCCGAGCCTCGGATGCTGTGGTAGACCCATGCTAGGAGCGCCCTGCCGGCAAGACAAGGCCGCACTCGGTCGGCGCCGATCAGCCCTCGCCGTGCTCGGGATAGAGGCCTTGGAGACCCTCTCTGCTGGCCTGGCAAACGCCGCGCTCGGTCACCAAACCCGTCACGAGGCGCGCCGGCGTGACGTCGAAGGCATAGTTGGCAGCCTGAACGCCTTTCGGCGTCAGGCTGATCGTCGCGATGGCACCGTCATCGGTCCGGCCCGAAAGGCGGGTCACCTCGCCGGCGTCGCGCTCCTCGATCGGAATGCGGCCCACACCTTCCTCCAGGGTCCAGTCGATCGTCGTATGCGGCAGGGCGACGTAGAAGGGCACGCCATTGTCGTGCGCCGCCAAGGCCTTGAGGTAGGTGCCGATCTTATTGCAGACGTCGCCGTTGGCCGCCGTGCGGTCGGTTCCGGTGATGCAGAGGTCGACTTGGCCCGCCTGCATCAAGTGGCCGCCGGCGTTGTCGACGATGACGGTGTGCGGCACGCCATGGCTCATCAGCTCCCAGGCCGTCAGCGCGGCACCCTGGTTGCGCGGCCGGGTCTCGTCGACCCAGACGTGCACCGGCACCTCGTTGTCGTGCGCCATGTAGATGGGCGCCAGCGCCGTCCCCCAATCGACGGTGGCCAGCCAGCCGGCATTGCAGTGGGTCAGTACGTTGACCGGCCGCGCCCGGGCCGCCCGCTCCCAAGCCTCGCGGATCAGCGCTTCGCCATGGCGGCCGATCGCGGCGCAGGTCTCGACGTCCTCGTCCGCGATCTCGGCCGCCCGCGCATAGGCGGTGTCCAGGCGCTCCGAGACCGGGAGACGCAACAGCCGTTTCCGCATGTCGTCGAGTGCCCAGCGCAAATTGACCGCGGTTGGACGCGATTCCAGCAGCAACCCGTAAGCCCAATCGATGGCCGCGTCCTGCGCCTCGGCCCGGGCTGCAAGCGCCATGCCGTAGGCTGCCGTGGCGCCGATTAGGGGCGCGCCCCTGACCACCATGTCGCGGATCGCCACCGCCGCCGATTCCACGGTCTCCAAGCGCAAGGCCTCGAATTCGTGCGGCAGGCGGGTCTGGTCGATAACGCCGACGGCCCAGCCATCGTCCTCGAGCCAGATAGTGCGGTAGTGCCGGTTGCCGACCTTCATCACCTCCAGCCTACGTCCGCGACCGGCCCGAAACAACTAGCTGAAATGCAGGCCGCCGTTGACATCGAGCACGGCGCCGACGGTGTAGCTGGCGGCCGGCGAGCAGAGGAAGGCGATCGGCCAGGCGATTTCCTCGGGCCGGCCGATCCGCCCCAAGAGATAGGCGTCGCGGCTGTAGGGAACGCCTGCCGTCATCGCCGTCTCCACCGGCCCCGGCGCCACCGCGTTGACGATCACGCCGTCTGGCGCTGCCCGCCGGGCGAGCCAGTGGGTTACCGCGTGGATGCCGCCCTTGGAGGCGACGTAGTGCGGCTGCACGATCGGCGAGGTGCCGCCGCTGCGCCCGGCGATCGAGCCGACCAGCACCATCCGGCCGCCGCCCCGGGCGGCCATCCTGGGCAGCCAGGCGCGGGCCAGGTTGAGGCTACCCAGCACGTTGACGTCCATGACCTGATGGAAGACCGCGTCCCAATCCGCATCCTCGATCCAGTCGTCGTTGGGACAGATTCCGGCGAGCGCGGCCAGGGCGTCGATCTCGCCGACCGCCTCGGCCAGCCGGGCGACGTCGGCCCGATCGGTCACGTCGGCGGGGTAGGCCTCGGCCTCGGCGCCCTCGGCCGCCAGCTCGGCGACGAGACCGTCCATCTCGACGACGTCGGTCAGGACCAGGGCCGCACCGAGCGACGCCAAGGCGCGGGCCGTAGCGATACCGATACCGCCCGCCGCACCGGATATCAGAACCCGCTGTCCCGCCATGTCGAAGCCCGTATTGTTCATGTTTCCCTCCCTCCGTTGCTGCCGCCCGGCCCACCAGTTGTCGCCCGCGTCCGGTCGTTTTGGAATTGTTGCAAAGAGTTCTTTAGTGTTGCTTATTGTATGTTAGGCAACTAGTTTCACAAGCATGGATATCGATCAGCCACGCTTGGATCAGCGCGAGACCGCCGGGCACAATATCGGCTTTCTGATACACGATGCGGCCCGCCTGATGCGTATGAGCTACGACCGCAAGATGCGGACGCTGGGGCTGACCCGCTCGCAGTGGTGGGTGATGACCCATCTCTATTTCAACGAGGGCATCTCGCAGACCGAGCTCTCGGCGCTCCTCGACATCGAACGCGCGACGCTCGGCCGCCTGCTCGACCGACTGGAGGACAAGGGTTGGGTCGAGCGCCGCCCCCACCCCAGCGACCGCAGGGTCAAGCGCGTCTACTTGACCGGCGAAGTCGAGCTCTTGATGCAGACCATGCGGTCGATGGCGGCAGAGGTTCGCGGCGAGGCCCTGGCCGGTATCCCGACCCCTGAGCAAGAGGCGCTGGTCGAGATCCTGATTAGAATCAAGTCCAATTTGCTCGGCCCGGGCGAAAGTACGGCGGATGAAGCCGTCGGGGCCGGCACGAAGGAGAAGATCCGACATGGCTGATCCGGCGACCGATCAGAAACCAGGGCCGAGCGAGCCGGCGAGCGCACCGGAAACGACGGCGGAGAACGTCACCCGCATCGAGCCCGAGCAATCGAGCCAAGAGACGACCCAGACCGCGGCGGCCGAGCCGATCAGCGCCCGAAGCCGGCCGAGGCGCCGCTTTCGCCACCATATCGGTTTCTTCCGGCCCATTTTGAGGCTCTTGTTGATGGTCGTGCTGCCGCTGGTGGCCGCCGTCTACGGCGCGCTTTGGTGGGGCGAGAGCATGCGCTACGTCACCACCGAGAACGCCTATGTCAAGGCCGACGTCATCGCCATCAGCGCCGACGTCGGCGGCCGCGTGATCGAGATCCAAGCGAAGGAAAACGCCCGCGTCAGCGGCGGCCAGATGCTGTTTCGCATCGACCCGCGCCCCTACGAGATCGAGATCGCCGAGGCCAAGGCCGAGCTCGACCGGGTGCGCACCGAGATCGAGTCGACCCGCGCTGATTATCGCAGCGGCCAGCGCGAGGTGCGCGTCCGCCAGGAGCGGACCCGCTACCTGGAAGGCGAGCTCAAGCGTCAGCAGACGCTGACCCAGCGCGGCGTCGGCACCGGCGCCAAGCTAGACGAGGCCCGCCACGAGCTGGAGATGTCCAGGCGCGAGGTCGACACCGTCCGGGAGCGCAACCGAATGCTGCTGGCGGAGCTTTCGGGCGATGCGCAGATCAAGGTCACCGACCACCCGAAATACCTCTCCGCACTGGCGGAATTGGACCGGGCCGAGCTCGACTTCTCCTACGCAACGGTGCTGGCCCCCTCCGACGGCATTCTCGGCAACATCAAGCTGCAGCTGGGCGAATACGTGAAATCGGGCGAGCCGATGTTCTCGCTGGTTCAGGTCGACGCCCCTTGGATCGAGGCCAACCTGAAGGAGACGCAGCTCACCCACGTGCGCATCGGCCAAGAGGTGAGCTTCGTCGTCGATTCCTATCCCGACGTCGAGTGGCATGGCAAGGTCGCTAGCATCGCCCCCGCTACCGGGGCCGAGTTCTCGCTGCTACCACCGCAGAACGCCTCCGGCAATTGGGTCAAGGTGGTGCAGCGGATCCCGGTCAGGGTGGCAATCGCCGAGGAGAACCAGGAATTCGCCCTCCGCGCCGGCATGACCGTGACCCTGTCCATCGATACCGAGCGCGACCGCAGCCTGGGCGTCATGGCGCGCGAGCTGGTCGATTGGCTGGGCCTCGAGGGCGTGGTGCCGGAGGAGTGGTTGGCGAAGCTCGACGATTAGGGGTCGAGCACCGCTTCACCGAGATCTAACGCATTTCGGCGGTCACCGGCCCTGCGGAAAAGGCGAGGCGGGGGACCCATGACCGACAAGATAAATCTGCTGCAGGTCGACGATGGCCGCCTTTGGGAGACCATCGAACGTTCGGCTCGCATCGGTCCCGGCCGCGATCAGGGCCTCAGGCGATTGGCGCTGGAAGCCCCCGACAAGGAGATGCGCGATCTCTTCGTCGCCTGGTGCGAGGCCGCGGGCTGCGCGGTCACGGTCGACGCCATGGGCAACATCTTCGCCCGGCGGCCCGGCACCGACGACGACCTGCCGCCGGTCCTGATCGGCAGCCACCTCGACACCCAATTCACCGGCGGCCGCTTTGACGGCATCCTCGGCGTCCTCGCGGGCCTGGAGATCGTGCGCACGCTGAACGACCGCGAGATCGCGACCCGGCGGGCAATCGAGGTCGTCAACTGGTCGAACGAGGAGGGTGCCCGCTTCAACCCGCCGATGCTGGCATCGGCCGTGTTCGCGGGCCTGCGCGAGCTGGATTGGGCCCATGGCCGCACCGACAACGACGGCGTCACTTATGGCGAGGCGCTGGCCGAGATCGGCTATGTCGGCGAAGCGCCCATGGGAGGGCGCGAGATCGACGCCTATTTCGAGCTCCATATCGAGCAGGGCCCGCTTCTGGAAGAGGCCGGCATCGACGTCGGCATCGTCACCCACGGCTACGCGACGCGCGGCATGAGGGTCGAGATTCGCGGCGAGACCGCGCATACCGGGCCGACACCGATGGACAAGCGCCGGAACGCGCTGGTGGGGGCGGCCTACCTGATCGCCCAGGTCAACGACATCGGCTGGAAATACCACGGACAAGGCGGCAAGACGACCTCGAGCCAGATCGAGATCTGGCCCAACGCCACCGGCATCCTGCCCGAATACGCCCAGGTGACGATCGATTTCCGCCATCCCGACGGCGCCGGTGTCACCCGCATGTTGGCCGAGGTCGAGGCGGCGATCGAGTCCAGCGCCGAGAAGGGCAACGTCGATATCGAGATCGCCGAGACTTGGCGCTTCGGCGACGAGCGCTTCGATCCGACCTGCGTGCAGCACCTGCGCGACGCCGCCGACAGCCTGGGCATCCCCTACCAGGACATGCAGAGCCAGGCCGGCCACGACGCCTACAACATGACCCACGTGTGCCCGACGGCGCTGCTGTTCTGCCCCTGCGAGGACGGCATCACCCACAACGAAGCCGAGAACGTGGCCCGCGAGAACGCGGCGCCCAGCGTCAACGTGCTGTTGCACGCGGTGCTGGCGCGGGCCGACCGATAGCTGACCTGGAAAATCTCGGAAGCCGTCAGAAGGCGTTGATGGGCAGCTTCATATAGGCGATGCCGTTGGCCTCCGGCTCCGGCAGGCGGCCGGCGCGGATGTTGACTTGGATTGCCGGCAGCAGCAGGCCCGGTGCCGACAGGGTTGCGTCCCTGGCCGTCCGCATCTCGACGAAGGCCGCCTCGTCGATGCCGTCGTGGACGTGGATGTTGTCGGACCGCTCGGCCGCTACCGTAGTTTCCCAGGCATAGTCCCGCTCACCCGGCGCATAGTCGTGACCGACGAAGATCCGGGTCTTGTCGGGGAGCGACAAAATGCGACGGATCGAGCGGTAGAGCTCGGCCGCGCTGCCGTTCGGGAAGTCGCAACGGGCGCTGCCGAAGTCGGGCATGAAGATGGTATCGCCGGTAAACGCCGCGTCACCGACGAGATAGGTCGCACAGGCCGGAGTGTGCCCCGGCGTCGCCAACACCTCCAGCGTCATGCCACCTATCTCAATCCGATCGCCCTCCGCCAGCAGACGGTCGAACTCGCTGCCTTCGCCCGAGACCACGTCCTCGATGTTGTAGAGCGCGGCGAAGATCTGCTGCACGTCGACGATGCCGGCACCGATGGCGATCTTTCCGCCGAGCGTCTCTTGCAGATAGGGCGCCGCGGTCAGGTGATCGGCATGAGCATGGGTCTCGAGGATCCAGTCGACGACCAACCCCTGATCCTTGACGAAGGCGATCAGCTTGTCGGCGGAGCGCGTCGCCGTGCGGCCGGAGGCGGCGTCGAAGTCCAAGACCGAATCGACGATGGCCGCGTGGTCGCCGTCCGGCTCGGCCACGGCATAGGTGATGGTGCAGGTGTCGGAATCGAAGAACGCAGTAACGCGTGGCGACATGAAACGGCTCCCCTTCCCCACGTCAGGCTTGTTGGCGACGACGCCCCCCAGGCGTCCGGCATCTTACACGGCTCCAACGCCCGTCTACAGCGTCCCGAGGCTCATAGGGGCATCCTTGCGTTTCAGCGCCTTCGGTTGCTGTGCCACGCCGAGGCCCAGCCCCTTTCCGCCCCTGGCGATCCTGTGATATTCCGGCCGGCACACCGTAGCGCAAGCCCGAGGAAGCAACTGATGAACCAACCCGGCCCCCTGAACGGCGTTACCGTCGTCGACATGACCCGCGTCCTGGCGGGCCCCTTCTGCACCCTGATGCTGGCCGAGCTGGGTGCCCGGGTGATCAAGGTGGAAACGCCCGGCCGCGGCGACGACGCGCGCCACTACGGCCCCTTCGTCAACGGCAAGTCGGCCTACTTCGTCTCTGTCAACCGGGGCAAGGAATCGATCGCGCTGGACCTCAAGGACGATGGCGACCGCGCCACCTTCGAAAGGCTTCTGGAATCGGCGGACGTCATCGTCGAGAACTTCCGTCCCGGCACCATGGAGAAGCTCGGCTACGGCTGGGAGAGCCTGCACGAGCGCTTTCCGAGGCTGATCTACGCCGCCGTCTCGGGCTTCGGCCATTCCGGCCCGCACAGCCAGCGCCCCGCCTACGACATGGTGGTGCAGGCGATGGGGGGAATCATGAGCATTACCGGCCAGCCGGGGGCGCCGCCGACCCGCGTCGGCACCTCGATCGGCGATATCGGCGCCGGCCTCTACACCGCCATCGGCATCAACGCGGCACTCTTCGACCGGGCCCAGACGGGCGAAGCGCGAAAAGTCGACATCGGCATGCTGGACTGCCAGATCAGCCTCTGCGAGAACGCCATGGTGCGCTACACCTCGTCGGGCGAATCCCCGGGCCCGCTCGGCGCCAAGCACCCCTCGATCACCCCCTTCCAGGTCTTCCCGACCCTCGACGGCTACATGATCATCGCGGCGGGCAACGACGTCATGTTCCAGCGCCTCTGCGGCACCATCGAGCGGCCGGACCTGGGCGAGGACCCGCGCTTCCAGAGCAACGACTTGCGCAACCAGAACGCCGAGGCGTTGGAGGCGGCGCTGAACGAGGTGCTGACGGTCCGCGCGACCGCGACCTGGCTGGAGCTTCTGGACGCGGCGGGGGTGCCGGCGAGCGGCATCAACGACATGGCCCATGTCGCCGCGCACCCGCAGGTGGGACCGCGCAACATGCTGGTCGAGGTCGAGGACGCGACCACCGGCACGCTCAAGGTCGCCGGCAATCCGATCAAGCTTTCCGGCTATGCCGACCCGCCCGGCCGCAACGCCGCCCCGGACCTGGACCGGGACCGCGAGCGCTTGTTGAAGGAACTCGGGCTCTAGCCTCAAACTCCCGCCCGGCGGGCAAGACCAGGGGAAGGGCGGATGTTCGTTCTGCTCTTCACCATCTTCATCGACCTGGTCGGCTTCGCCATCGTCTTTCCGATCCTGCCGTTCCTGGCCCAGCAATACGGCGCCGACGCACGCCTGGTGACCCTGCTGATCGCGGTCTACAGCGCCTTGCAGATCGTCGGCGCGCCGGTCTGGGGTCGGGTCAGCGATCACTTCGGCCGCAAGCGCGTCTTGCTGCTGACGCTCGCCGGCGGCGGCCTCGGTTATCTCTGGTTCGGGCTCGCCGGCTCTCTCACCGGGCTCTTCCTGGCCCGCGCCTTCGGCGGCGCTATGGCCGGCAACGTCGCCGTGGCGCAGGCCTACCTCGCCGACCTGACGACGCCCGAGGAACGATCGGCGGCGATGGCCAAGATCGGCGCCGCCTTCGGCCTCGCCTTCGTCGTCGGCCCCGGCCTCGGCGGCGTGCTGGCGGGCGCCGATCCGGAGGCGCCGAACTTTCTCCTGCCCTGCCTGGTGGCGGCGGGCCTGTCCTTCGCCGCCTGCCTCCTGGGCCTGGTCATCCTGCGCGAGCCGGCCCGCCACAGCGAGAGCGCCGGCCCGCCGTCGATGGCCGAAGTCATGGCGGCGCTCGAACGCCGCCGCATCTTCGGCTTGGTCGCGCTGATGGCTATCGTCAGCCTGGTCTTCTCGATGGCGATGGCGATCTACCCGCTCTGGCTCGATGCCCGCTTCGGCTGGGGACCGCGCGAAGTCGGCTACGTCTTCACCCTGATCGGCCTTGCGGTGACCGTCATTCAGGGCGGCCTGATCGGCCCGTTGACGCGCCTGGTCGGCGACTGGTGGGGGCTGGCGATCGGTGCCGCCGCCCTGGTCGCGGCGCTGGCCATGGTTTCAGCGATCAGCGCCACGCCCGGCCTCGTGCTGCACGTGGTGGCGCTCTGTCTTGGCATCTCGCTCTGCAACCCGATCCTGACCGGGCTCGTCTCCAAGGCGACCAAGGCCGAACATCAAGGCGCGACGCTTGGCCTCGCCAGCGCCGGCACCGGCAGCGGCCGGATCGCGGGACCGTTGTTGAGCGGCGCCCTCTTCGCCGGCCTGGGCGCCGATTGGCCGCTGCTGGTCGGCGCCGCGTTGATCCTGCCGGTGCTGCTCGGCGGCCTTTGGATGGCGCTCCGCGAGTAAACCGCGCAGAATCGCCGGCATGAAGCTGCCGCTCTATGCCGCTGCCCTCACGATGCTCACGCTAACCGCGTCGACGGCCGTCCAGGCCGACCATCACGCGCTCGCCATGCACGGGCGGCCCAAGCACGACGCCGGCTATCGCCATTTCGACTACGTCGATCCGGAAGCGCCCAAAGGCGGCCGGCTGGTGTTGTCCAGGACCGGCAGTTTCGACAACCTGAACCGCTACATCGTTCGAGGCCTGCCGGCCCAGGGCCTAGGCCTGACGCAGCGGACGCTCTTGCAGCGGAGCTGGGACGAGCCGTTCACGCTTTATGCGCTGCTGGCCGACCGAGTGACGATGGCGGAGGACCGCTCCTGGGTCGCGTTCCGGATCAGGGGTACGGCCAAGTTCCACGACGGCAGCCCGGTGACGGTCGACGACGTGGTTTTCTCGGCAGAGACGCTCCGCCGCCAAGGCCGCCCCAACCACCGCCGCTACTACGGAGAGGTCGTCGAAGTCCAGCGCCCGGGACCCAAGACGGTGCGTTTCCACTTCGCCCCTTCGGGCAACCGGGAGCTGCCGCTGATCATGGGCCTGATGCCGGTGCTGCCGAAAGCAGCCTTTCGGGACCGGGCCTTCGACAGGGTCTCGCTGGAGCCCATTGCCGGCGCCGGCCCCTATCGCGTCGACGAGGTGGATCCCGGCCGCTCGATCAGCTATCGCCGCATTCCGGGGCACTGGACCGAAGGCCTGCCGGCGGCACGCGGCCACTACAACTTCGATACCGTCCGCTACGACTACTACCGCGACGAGGACGCTCGCCACCTCGCCTTTCAGCGCGCCGAAGTGGACGTTCGCCGCGAGAACGACCCGCGCCGCTGGGCCTTGGCCTACGACTTCCCCGGGGTCCACGACGGCCGGGTCGTCAGGTCCGAGTTCCGCCACGGCCGGCCGGCCGGCATGTACGCGCTGGCCTGGAACGGCCGACGCCCGCCCTTCGGCGACGCCCGCGTGCGCCGGGCGCTCGGCCATGCCCTCGACTTCCCCTGGCTCAACCGCAGCTTCTACCACGACGCCTATCGACGGACGGCGAGCTACTTCGCCAACTCCAACCTGGCGGCCAGCGGTCTTCCGACGGCGGCCGAGCGGGCGCTGCTCGAACCGCACCGAGCCGCCTTGCCGCCGACCCTCTTCACCGAGCCCTACTTGCCGCCGGGTGCCGCGGCATTCGGCGATTTGCGCCGACGTTTGCGCCTGGCCGATTCTGAGCTCCGCGCCGCCGGCTGGGTGGTGCGCGACCTCGCCCGGGTCGACGAGATAACCGGCACCCCCCTCGCCTTCGAGATCATGCTGGGTCGGCGCGAGGACGAGCGCCTGGCCCTGACGCTCGCCCGCAACCTAGAGCGGCTCGGTGTCGAGGTCCGGGTCAGGACGGTGGATTCGGCGCAGTATCAGGAACGGCTCGACCGCTTCGACTTCGACGCCGTCCTCTACCGTTGGGGGCAGTCGCTCTCGCCCGGCAACGAGCAGGCCTTCTATTGGGGTAGCGCCGCCGCTGACCAAGCCGGCTCGCGCAACTATCCCGGCATCCGGGATCCGGTCGTCGACGCCCTGGTCGCGCACCTCACGGCGGCAGCGAGCCGCGAAGACCTGACAGCCGCGAGCCGCGCCCTCGACCGCGCCTTGCTGTGGGGCGAGCACGTCCTGCCGCTCTTCCATTCGGACGTCGATCGCCTGGCCTACTGGGACCACCTCGCCCGGCCCCAACGCACCCCCCTTTATGGCCCCCGCCTGGAGACCTGGTGGGCCGGGCCCGCGGCACCCCGACAGAGGTAGCCACGATGCGATTTGCGAAGCCGGACTCGCTCCCGTAAGCTCGCTCCGAACCACCCGAGGGAGAGACCGAATGGACAGGAGCTATGCCGAGATCGTCGAGGTGCTGCAGCGCTATTTCGACGGCTTCTACACCAGCGACGTGAAGATGCTGCAGGGCGTCTTCCACCCGAGCTGCCACCTTTACAACGCTTCCGCCGGGCCGCTGATCGACGACGACATGGATGTCGTCTACGAGCGGGTCAGCAACCGCACGCCGCCGGCGGCGGAAAATCAGAAGCGGCTCGACCGAGTCCTCTCGATCGACCGCTCGGGCCCCGAATCAGCGCTCGCCAAGGTGCAAATCGCGATCGGACCAAACCTCTACACCGACTACCTGACCCTCCTCCAGATCGAGGGCCGCTGGCAGATCATCTCCAAGACCTACACCTCCGTGCCCATCGCGGTGGAGCGGGCGGAGGCGCAAGCGGCCGAGTAGGGCCGGGCGGAGGGCTTCCTTGTCTTCGACGGGACGCCGGCTCGGGCAACGCGAGGGCGCCCCCTTCCACTTCGGCTTCGACGGTCGGGAGATCGAAGCCTGGCCGGGCGAGAGCGTGGCCGCCGCCCTGCTGGCCGCCGGCGAGACGGTCTTGCGGCGCGAGGGGGAGCGCGATGCAAGAGGCCTCCTCTGTGCCATCGGTGTCTGCTGGGAATGCCGCCTCACCATCGACGGCGAGGCCAACCGACGCGCCTGCATGACCGAGGCGGCTCCCGGCATGTGCGTTGCCAGCCACGACGGCCGCAACGGATGAGCCGCTATATCGCCGTCGTCGGCGCCGGACCCGCGGGGCTCGCGGCTGCGACTGCGGCCCGGGCCCGCGGCGCCGAGGTGGTGCTGATCGACGAGGCGGCCCAGCCCGGCGGCCAGATCTATCGCCAGCCACTCGAGGGACTCGATCTCCCGGCACCGGCTTCGCCGGCCGAGGCGACACGCAAGACGGCGTTGCTGGCCGCCTTCGACGCGATCCGGAGCGAGATCGACTATCGCTCGGGCACCACCGCCCATGCCCTCTACCCCGGGCCGGAGCTGCACATCGCCGACGCGCACCGTTCCGAGGTCCTGAAACCGGACGCGGTCATTTTGGCGACCGGCGTCACCGAGCGGGCGCTGCCGTTTCCGGGCTGGACCCTGCCGGGCGTCCTCTATGCCGGCGGCATGCAGGCGCTGTTGAAGGGCCAGGGGGTGTTGCCACCGGAGCCGGTCGCCGTCGTCGGCACCGGGCCGTTGCCGCTCGTCGTCGCAGCCGAGTTGGTCGCGGCCGGCGCCGAGGTTGCCGTAGTGGCCCTGGCGCAGCCCTTCCGACGGATGGCGCGCCGGCCGCTCGGCCTCTGGGCCGGTCGAGAAGCGGTGCGCGAGGGCATCGAACATATCCGGAGCCTCAGCAGCGCCAAGGTGCCGGTGCTGCAGGGCTGGCTGCCGCTCCGGGCCGAGGGCGGGGATCGGATCGAGGCCGTGGTCCTGGCGCCGACGGACGGACAAGGTGGACCCGATGCCGGCCGCGCCCGGCGGGTGCCCGTGGCCACGATCGCCCTCAACCACGGATTCGTCGCCAACGCCGAGCTCGCGCTCATGGCCGGTGCCGAGCCCGGCTTCGAGCTCGCCCGGGGCGGCTGGCACGCCCAAGCGGACGCACTCGGCCGAACCTCGGCCCCGGGCATCTTCGTCGCCGGCGATGCGGCCGGGCTGCGCGGCGCCCGCGTGGCCGCCGCCGAGGGCCGGATCGTCGGCGCCGCGGCGGCGGAGTCGGCACTCGACCCACGACGCCTGCGACGCGAGCTCGCCGCCGCCTTCGCCGAACGGCGCCGGCAGGGTGCCTTCCAAGGGGCCGTGCAAGAGACGTTGCGCCTGCCTCCGGCCGCCTGGTCGGTGGCGGCGCCCGAGACCGTGATCTGCCGCTGCGAGGACGTCAGCCGAGCCCGGCTCGAGACCGCCTTCGCCACCGGCCATCGGGACCTGGACGCGATCAAGCGCAACACCCGGGCCGGCATGGGACGGTGTGGCGGCCGCGGTTGCCTCGCCACCATCGCCGCCCTGGCGGCGGCCGGCGATCCGGGCCCACAGACGGCGCCGATGCGGGGCCGACCGCTCGCCCGCCCGGTGAGCCTGGCGGCCCTCGCCAATCGGGAAGGTGCGTCGTGAGGGCGGTCGCGAACGACATTCTGATCGTCGGCGCCGGCGCTTATGGTCTGGCGACCGCTTGGTGGCTGGCCGAACGCGACAGCGGTGCGGCGATCCGCGTGGTCGACGGCGGCGCCTTCGCTTCCGGCGGCACCGGTCGCAACGTCGCCGGCTTCCGCATGCAATGGGGGCTGGAGTTCAACGTGCGCCTCAGCCAGGAGAGCATCGCCTTCTTCGAGGAGGCGGGTGAGCGCCTGGACTACCCCGCCGGCATCGACTTGAAGCAGGGCGGCTACCTCTTGCTGGCGCACACGGAGGCCGACTTGGGCCGGCTCCGCGAGGCCAACGCCGTGCACAAGGATTTGGGCGTGCCGAGCGAGCTGCTGTCGGCGGCGGACTGCCGGCGGATCGCCCCGATCGTTGCGCCAGAAGGACTCCTCGGCGGCTCGTTCTGCGCCAAGGACGGTACCGCCTCGCCCTTCCTCTGGCTCGACGCTCTGCTGACCGCCTGCCGCCGCAGGGGCGTCGACATCGACTACGGCACCACCGTCCGCCGCATCGTACTGACGTCGGGCGGCTTCGAGGTCGAGACCGACGCCGGTGCGATTTCCGCCGCCAAGATCCTGATCTGCACCGACTGGCAGACGCCGGAGCTCTTGGCACCTCTCGGCGTCGAGCTGCCGATCACCGGCCTCGCCAAGGAGGCGATGGCGACCGAGCCCTGGGCCGACGTGCTGGGGCCGCTGCTGGTAGCGCTGAAGCGCGACACGGTGATCGCTCAGGTCAAGCGCGGCTCATTCCTGGTCTACGCGCCGATGCCCGACCGCGCCGGCCAGGATTTCGACTCGACACCGCCCTATCTCGGCCACGCGGCCAGCGCCTTCGTCGACCTGCTGCCGAGCCTAAGTCACCTCAAGGCACTTCGCTGCTGGACCGGCGTCGTCAGCCAGACCCCCGACATGCAGGCGGTCCTGGGCGAAACGCAAGTTCCGGGCCTCTTCGTCGCCGTCTCGGCCTACAAGGGCTTCATGACCTCGCCCGCGGTCGGCCGGCTGATGGCCGAGCTGCTGCTCGACGGCCATTCCAACCACCCGGCGGCGGCCCCCCTGCGCCCCGGCCGCTTCGCCACCGGTGACCTGGTGCCCGAGCCCCTGACCGTCTGAATGTGCCTCAGATCTGCTCCGGCAGCGTCTCGCGCATCGAGCGGCGCTCGTCAAAAGCAGCGTACCAGTCGGCAATCGTCTTCCGGCGCCGGCGCCAAGGAAGGTCGGGAAAGCGGAAGTCGAGATAGCCCAAGGCGCAGGCGACGGCGAGCGTACCGATGTTGCTCTGCCGGCCGAGCTCGCCCGCTTTCGCCACCTGATCGAGCGCGCCCACGGTCCTGACGATGTCGCCATGGCGGCGTTCGATGAACTCCGTCGAACGCTGCCGCGCCGGGCGCAGGAGCTCGGCCCTGAGCGGCACCGCGCAGTCCATGATGCCGTCGCCGACGGCCTGGAACTTCAGCGCCCGCCAGCGCGCCTTGCCCCTCGCCGGAAACATCTTGCGCCTACGGTGCAAGGAATCCAGGTACTCGCAGATCACCGGGCTGTCGAACAGGACCTCGCCGTCGTCGCACTCGAGCGCCGGCACCCGGGCCAACGGATACTTGCGATGATAGCCGCCGGTATTGCGGCGCGGATCCTGCTGCACCAAGGGAACGCGGTCCTCGAGCCCGGTCTCCAGGACCAGGGCGCGGACCTTGCGCACGTAAGGCGACATCGGCGAGCCGAACAGCTGCATCGCGAACTCCTTGTCGATCGGCCTGGGCAAGCTTCGGGCCGGTCAACCTAACACCGCCAAAGGTGTCGGCAAACCGAGTCCAACGCAGGCTCCTCGGCCGCCAACGGTCAGACCCACTCAGTCAGCCTGCCGCGCCTTGATGCCCTCCCAGACGGGGCGGAAGTCGTAAGTGGCGTAGAACTCGGTTCGAAAGCCGCCCCAAGCGCTCTGCTCGATCGCTAGGTTGACCTCGCGCAGCTTCTCCGCCGGCAGCTTCAAGGTTACCACTTGACCGATCCCCATCATCACGTACCAGGAGACGACCTCGACGCCGTCGGGCGGAAACTTCTTCCAGAAGCTAGTCTCGTCCAACTGGGCGTTGATCTCGGCCAAGGGCCGCGACTGGTCGTGCTTCAGCATGATCGTCAGCATCATAGTGCCGGCATCACTCATGGCTTGCGTTTCCTCGCTTCAGGTACCAATTACGTCGACAAGGACGCTAGCCGAGAGCACAGTCGGCCCGCAATCTGGACGCGGGCGCTGGGCCCGTGTATCACTCCCGCCGCCGCAGCCCGTTAGCAACCGTTGGACCGCCCGCGATGCAACGTCGCAACATCGCCATCATCGCCCATGTCGACCACGGCAAGACGACGCTCGTGGACGCCCTCTTTCGCCAGTCCGGCACCTTCCGCGCCAACCAGCGGGTCGCCGAGCGGGCGATGGACTACAACGACCTGGAGCGCGAGCGCGGCATCACCATCCTCTCCAAATGCACCTCCGTCGTCTGGCGCGACGTCCGCATCAACATCGTCGACACGCCGGGCCACCAGGACTTCGGCGGCGAGGTCGAGCGTATCCTCGACATGGTCGACGGCGTGTTGCTTTTGGTCGACGCGGCCGAGGGGCCGATGCCGCAGACCAAGTTCGTCACCGCCAAGGCGCTGGCGCTGGGCCTGGAGCCGATCGTCGTCGTCAACAAGGTCGACCGCGCCGATGCCCGCCCGCACGAGGTCTTGGACGAGGTCTTCGACCTCTTCGCGCTTCTGGACGCGACCGAGGCGCAGCTCGACTTCCCGGCCCTCTTCGCCTCGGCCCGCGACGGCTGGGCGGCGACAGACCCGACGACGCCCGGCGGCGACCTTTCGGCCCTCTTCGACGCCATTGTCGAGAAGGTGCCGCCGCCCCAGGTAGCGCCCGAGGCGCCCTTCGCCATGCTGGCGACGCTGTTGGAGGCCGACCCCTATCTCGGCCGCGTGCTGACCGGGCGGATCGCCGCCGGCCGGGTCCGTGCCGGCGAGACCCTGAAGGCGCTGACGCCCGGCGGCAGCCAAGTCGAGAGCACGCGCATCACCAAGCTTCTCTCCTTCCAAGGCCTAGAGCGAGTGCCGGTCGAAACCGCCGAGGCCGGCGACATCGTCGCCATCGCCGGCTTCGCAACCGCCACCGTGGCCGACAGCCTGGTCGACCCGGCGGTGACCGAGGCGCTGGCGGCGCAGCCGGTGGACCCGCCGACGCTGGCCATGACCTTCTCGATCAACGACGGGCCGCTGGCGGGACGCGATGGCAACAAGGTGCAGAGCCGGGTCATCCGCGAGCGCCTGTTGGCCGAGGCCGAGGGCAACGTCGCGATCCGCGTCACCGAGACCGCCGACAAGGACGCGCTCGAAGTCGCGGGCCGTGGCGAGCTGCAGCTCGGCGTCCTGATCGAGACCATGCGCCGCGAGGGCTTCGAGCTCACCATCAGCCGGCCCCGGGTGCTCTACCGCGATGCCGCCGGGGGCGGCCGGGAGGAGCCGATCGAGGAGGTCCAGGTCGACGTCGACGACGCCTATTCCGGCGTCGTCATGGAGGCCTTGAGCCTGCGCCGGGCCGAGCTCACCGACATGCGGGCCTCGGGCGGTGGCAAGACCCGGCTCTCGTTTCTCGCCCCTTCGCGCGGCTTGATCGGCTATCACGGCCAGTTCCTGACCGAGACCCGGGGCACCGGGATCATGCACCGTGTCGTCCACGGGTATGCGCCCTGGAAGGGGCCGATCCCACGCCGGACCACGGGCGTCCTGATCTCGACCACGGGTGGCCAGTCGGTCGCCTACGCGCTCTGGAACCTGGAGGAGCGCGGCCATCTCTTCATCGACCGGGGCGAGGCCGTCTATCCCGGCATGATCATCGGCGAGAACGCCCGTGCCGGCGACCTGGAGGTCAACCCGCTGCGGACCAAGCAGCTCACCAACATCCGCGCCGCCGGCAAGGACGACGCGGTCCGCCTGACGCCGCCGGTGCGCCTGTCGCTCGAGCAGGCGCTCGCCTACATCGAGGACGACGAGCTCGTCGAGGTCACGCCCAAGCACATCCGGCTGAGGAAGCGCCATCTCGACCCGCACGAGCGCAAGCGCGCCAAGCGCCGCGCCGAGGCCGCCGCCGGCTGAGCCGACGCCCTTCCTATTCCGGAACGCCGGCTGCTAGTCTCCCCGCCATCCAATGGCGAGCCAGCGACACTGGGGAGGAGACAACAATGATCGTCGAGGAACGGATCTACACCATCGAGGTGGGCAAGCTGCCGGAGATGCTGGCCCTTTACGAGGCCGAGGGCATGAAGGTCCAGAAGGAGATCCTGGGCAACATGGTCGGCTACTTCACCACCGACATCGGGCCCTTGAACCTGCTCGTCCACATGTGGGGCTACAAGGACCTGAACGACCGCGCCCGGCGCCGGACGCGGCTCTTCAAGAACAAGCAGTGGCTCGGCTACGTCGCCAAGGTGCGGCCCTGGATCCAGACACAGGAAAGCCGGATCTTGATGCCGGCGCCGTTCTCGCCGATCAAATAGGCTGGCCACCGGCGGCGGCACGATGCATTATAGAATGGCGACATTCGACAACCGGGCGGTCGTGCAGAGGCGCACCGTCAACAAGATCGAAACGACATGATAGGGAGGCTACAGATAATGAGATTCAGAACCGATCGGACGCTCGGCGCCCTTCTGGGCACCGCCGTGGCCGCGGGTTTGGGCCTGGGTGCGACCGCAGCCAAGGCGCAGGACAAGGTGGTGATGGCGGTGCCGGCGTTCCTGACCGGCGCCGGCGCGCCGGCCTTCGGCATTCCGGCCAAGAACGGTGCCGAGCTGATCATCAAGGGCATCAACGACGGCACGCTTCCGGCGCCCTACAACTCCAAGGGCCTGGCCGGTCGGCAGATCCAGGCGATCTTCTACGACGAGGCCGGCGGCGGCACCAAGCAGGTGACCGAGCTGCGCAACAAGGTGCAAAAGCAGAATGTCGACATCGTCGTCGGCTACATCTCGTCCGGCACCTGCGCCGCGGTAACCCGCGTCGCGGAGGAACTGAAGGTCCTGACCATCGAGACCGTCTGCGGCACACCTCGGGTCTTCGAGGAACTGGACAAGAACCCGAAGTACGTCTTCCGGACGATGAACCACGCCACCGGCAACAACGTCTCGGCGGCGCTTTACGTCGCCAAGAAGCTGGGCGGTCAGATCAAGGGCTATGTCGGCCTCAACCAGAACTACGCCTGGGGCCAGGATTCCTGGCGTGACTTCGACCTGGCGATGAAGACCCTGGCACCCAACGTCAAGGCGGCCAGCAAGCAGCAGTTCCCGAAGCTCTTCTCGGGCCAGTACGGCGCCGAGATCTCGGCCTTGCTGCGGGCGAAGCAGGACCTGGTGCACTCCAGCTTCTGGGGCGGCGACCTGGAGGCATTCTTCGCACAAGGCACCGCGCGCGGTCTCTTCAAGAAGAAAAAGTTCGTCTTCACCGTCGGCGAGACCGTCGCCTACCGCCTCGGCAAGAAGTTTCCAGAAGGCCTCATGGTCGGGACGCGTGGCCCGTATGGCATGTACGTGGTCGACGATCCGACGCCCCTAAACCAGTGGTTTCAGAAGAACTACCGCAAGGCCTATGGCGAGCCGCCCTCGCAGCCGTCCTATCAGTTTGCCCAGGGCGTCTTGGCGGCGAAGTACGCCTACGACAAGGCAGCCACGGACGCCGGCAGCTTTCCGACCACGGATCAGGTGATCAAGGCGCTGGAAGGGGCCACCTATCCGACCTTCGTCGGCAATGTCGAGATGGCGCTTTCCAACGGCCACCAGGCAATCACCGACGACCGCTGGGGCGTCACCGTCTGGGACGACAAGCGCGGCGAGATGGTCCTCAAGGACATCGAGATCTTTCCCGCCCGTTGCGTGATGCCGCCGGCAGGCGTCGGCTCCATCGAGTGGCTGAAGGGCGGCATGAAGGGCGCCAAGTGCTAGCCTAGAACGGAACTCCCGGGGGCCGCCTCCGAGCGGCCCCCGGAGACCTCTCTCCGGGACCCGATACCCCCGCCCCCAAAGACCGCGAAGCAAGGACGCAACGGTGGACTGGCAGCTCATTGCAGTCATCCTGGTCGACGGCCTGGTCTATTCGTCCTACCTCTTTATGGTGGCTGTCGGCCTGACCGTGATCTTCGGCGTGCAGAAGGTCCTCAACGTCACGCACGGCTCGTTCTACACCTTCGGCGCCTACCTGACGGCAACGCTGATCGGGGTCTACTACGAGGCCGAGCTGCCGGAGTTCGGCGCTTTCGCCATCATGCTGCTGTCGGCGATCTTCCTCGGCGTCGTCTTCGGCATCGTCATCGAGCGGGGGCTTCTGCGCCACCTCTATCACCGCGACGAGCACATCATCGTGCTGGCGACCTTCGCCGCCTTCCTGGCCTTGGAGGACGTCGTCATCCTGATCTGGGGCATGGACCCTTACATCGCCTATCAGCCGATGGCCCTTCTCGGCTCCAGCGAGATCGCGGAGCTCACCTTCGATAACTACAGCTTGTCGATGATTGGTCTCTCGGCCGTGGTCGCGGCGGTGCTGTGGTTTGGCCTCACCCGCACGCAGTGGGGCAAGATGCTGCTGGCCGTGATCTACGACCGCGAGATCAGCCAGGCGATGGGCATCAACGTGACCGCGGTGTTCCTGGTCACCTTCATGATCGGCACCTTCCTGGGCGCGCTCGGCGGCGCCTATATCGCGCCGACGATCTCGGTCCTGCCGGGGATTGGCGTCGAAATCATCGTCCTGGCTTTCGCCGTGGTCGTGATCGGCGGCATGGGCAGCATCCCTGGTGCCCTCATCGGCGCCGTTGTCGTCGGCATCGCCCGCGCCGCCGCGGTCCATATGCTGCCCGAGGTCGAGCTCTTCGTGATCTACGCGATCATGGCGCTCGTGCTCGTTGTCCGGCCCGAAGGGCTGTTCGCGCCAGCGAGGGCGAGGCAAATATGAGCCGCTTCCTGGACAAGACCATCTGGGGTCTGACCATCGGCCTGGTGATTCTGCTGGTCCTCAACTTCGCGGTCGAGGAATGGATGCGGTTCATCGGCCTGCAGTCCTTCGCCCGAGGCCTGGTTGCGCTGGGTCTCCTGATCCTCTGGCGCACCGGCCTGATCTCCTTCGGTCACGCGCTATTCTTCGGCATCGGCGCCTACGCGGCGGCACTCTTGCAGCGCACCACCGGGGTTACCGACGCCTTCCTCCTGGTCATCGTCGGCACGCTCGCGTCGGGCCTGCTGGCCTTCCTGCTCGGCTTTCTGCTCCGGCGCTACCGGGCGATCTTCTTCGCCCTCCTCAACCTCGCCTTCTCGATGATCCTTTACGGCGTCCTGGCGAAGCTGGAGGTACTGGGCTCGACCGACGGAATCGGTGTGGCGCAGCCGACCTTCGCGGGCTTCGCGCCCGAGGGAGAGACCAACCACATCGTCCTCTTTGTTGTCGCCGCGCTCTTCACCTATCTGGTGGCCGTCGGCGCCCACGTCTATTTAGGCTCGACACTGGGGGCGATGACCAAGGCGGTTCGCGAGAACGAGATCCGGGTCGAGTATCTCGGCTATTCGGCCGAGCAGGTGATCCACGTCAAATACGTCATCTCCGGCCTGCTCGCCGGCCTCGGCGGTGCGTTGATGGGTATGACCGTCGGCCATGTCGACCCCGATTCCATGGTCTACTGGCCGATCTCGGGCGACTTCGTCTTCATCACCATTCTAAGCGGTACCGGCAACGTCGCCGCCACCTTCATCGGTGCGCTCGTCTTCGAGCTGATCCGCACCTTCGCCTTCGAGCACGCGCCGCAGATCTGGCAGCTCATCATGGGCGGCGCCTTGCTCGCCATCATCATGTTCCTGCCCGACGGTCTCTGGTCGCTGGTCGACAAGTACCGCGCCTCCAGGACTCGTGCGGCGGCGAGCCGGCAGGCGGCGGAGTAAGCCGGGTCATGGCGCCGATCCTCGAAGTCCGAGATCTGGAAAAGTCGTTCGGCGGCGTCATCGCCGCACAACACATCAACGTCACCATCGACGAGGGCGAGACCATCGGTGTGATCGGCGCCAACGGCGCCGGCAAGACGACCTTCGTCAACATGGTGACCGGCTATCTGAAGCCGACCGAGGGCTCAATCGCGTTTATGGGCCGCAACATCCGCGGCCTGGCGCCCCGCAAGATCACTACGCTGGGCATCAGCCGCTCGTTCCAAGTACCGCAGGTGTTCAGCTCGGAAACGGTCTTCGAGAACGTCCTGATGGCCTATGGCATTGCCGAGGAGAGCGGCTTTTCGATGCTGGCGCCGATCTGGTCGGAGGACCGGGCAGCACGGGTCGACGCCCATCTCGCCCGCTATCAGATCGCCGACTATCGCGACGTCACGGCGACCGCCTTGCCGCAGGGCGTGCGCAAGCTCTTGGACATCGCCATGGCGACCGTGCGCAAGCCCAAGCTCGTCATGCTGGACGAGCCCACGAGCGGGATCAGCGTCGAGGAGAAGTTCGGCCTCATGGACATCATCATGGAGGCCCTGCGCCAGGAAGAGACCACGACCCTCTTCATCGAGCACGACATGGAGATCGTCGAGCGCTACGTCAGCCGCGTCCTCGCCTTCTATCAGGGCCAGATCATCTGCGACGCCCCGCCGGCCGAGGCGCTGAAGGACGCGCGCGTGCAGGAGTTCGTGATCGGCAAGGAGCACCACCGCGAGACCCACGGCGCCGGGGAGGCCGGCGATGCTTGAGGTCTCCGCCCTCGACGTCGATATCGGGCCGGTGCCGATCCTCCGCGGCGTCGGCTTGCGCGTGCCGACGGGCCGGATGTGCGGCCTGATCGGGCGCAACGGCGCCGGTAAGACCACCTTCATGCGCAGCATGATGGGAGCGCTGGAGCCGAAGGCCGGCAAGGTCAGCTTCGACGCGGTCGAGATCACCCATGTCGCAGGCCACCGCCGGGCCCATCTCGGCATCGGCTACATGCCCGAGGACCGCCGGCTGGTGCCGACCTTGTCGGCGGAAGAGAACATCCTGCTACCGATCTGGGCCACGGGTGTGGCCGACTATCGCGCCCGCCTGGACTGGATCTACAGCCTGATCCCCGAGGCGGCCGAGTTCCGGCGGCGGCCGGCCAACGCCCTCTCGGGCGGGCAGCAGAAGATGGTGGCGCTGGCCCGGGCGCTTCTGGTCGGAACCAAGCTGTTGTTGCTGGACGAGCCGACCGAAGGCATCGCACCCGTGCTGGTGCGCCGCATCGCCGACATCCTGGCCGACGTGAAGCGAGAGGGCGAATCCGTCCTGGTCGCCGAATCCAACGACACCCACATCGCCGAGCTGCTCGACCACACCTACGTCATCGAGCGCGGCAGCGTCGTCGAGCGCGCCTGACGCCCGAAGGGAACGGCATGGCCATGACCGACTATCTGCTTCGTCTGTTCGAGGACCGGCTGGCGCCGGCGAGCGAGGTGCCACTTCTGCGGCCCTGCAATCGCATGCTCTACTGCGCCGAGGGACGCTTCTCGGTCGGCGGCGACTGGATCGATGCGAACGAGGCCCGCCACGCCGGCGATAGCATCCGGCTGCGGGCCGGCAAGGAAGGTGCCCGGATACTGCGCTTCGAGTTGGTCCCTGCTCCGACTGGCGACAGCGGTCACTTGACCGCCGAGGAGGCGACCTCCAGACAGCTGCTTGCCGAAGCGATTACTCTGGATCGGCTCGACGATCATCTGATGCGCTGCGACCGGGTCGACTTCCCGCCGTGCGGCATCGCCTACCTGCACACCCATCAGGGCCCCGGCATCCGCTGTTTGGTTCAAGGCCAGATCCGGGTCGAGACCGAGGGCCACATCCTCAACCGTGACCCTTTCGAGGCCTGGTTCGAGGGCGGGCCCGAGCCGGTGCTGGCGCGGGCCTCGGAAGAGGCCGAGACGGCCTTCGTCAGGGTGATGATCCTACCCGCGACTCTCCTCGGCCAAAGCTCGATCTCTTACGTCAGGGCCGAGGACCGCGACAAATCCAAGAGCCAGCGCTATACCGTCTTCCAGGACCAGTTGATTACCCTATAGGAGGCAAGGCAGACGATGCCCAATGCCAGCAATCTCCGCACCGGCGGCCAGGTGCTGATCGACCAATTGAAGGTGCACGGCGTCGACATGGTGTTCTGCGTGCCCGGCGAGAGCTACCTCGCCGCACTCGACGCCTTCCACGATTGCACCGACCAGATCAAACTCGTCACCTGCCGGCACGAGGCGGCGGCCGCGAACATGGCCGAGGTCTACGGCAAGCTCACCGGCCGGCCCGGCGTCTGCTTCGTCACCCGCGGCCCCGGGGCCTGTCACGCCTCGATCGGCTTGCACACGGCCTTGCAAGACTCCTCGCCCATGGTGCTCTTCATCGGCCAGATCGCCCGCCATATGCGCGAGCGCGAGGCCTTTCAGGAAATGAACTACGGCCGCTTCTTCGCCGAGTGCTCGAAGTGGGCGGCCGAGATCGACCAAACGGATCGGATACCGGAGATGGTCAGCCACGCCTTCCATGCCGCCGTCTCGGGCCGGCCGGGTCCGGTCGCCCTGGCGCTGCCGGAGGACATGCTGCGCGAGCCGACCTCGGTTCAGGACGCGAGGCGCTATCATGTGGTGCGGGCGCATCCGGGCAGCGACGCCATGGCGCGCCTGCGCGATATGCTGCTGACGGCCGAGAGGCCGGTGATGATGCTGGGCGGCGGCACCTGGACGGCCGAGGGCGTGGCCGACATCACCGCCTTCGCCGAGGCCTTCAAGCTGCCCGTCACCTGCGCCTTCCGCAATCAGGACCGCTTCGACAACAACCACCCCAACTATGCCGGCGACGTCGCCATCGGCATCAATCCGAAGCTGCTGGCCCGACTGAAGGCGGCGGACTTGCTGCTGTTGGTCGGCCCGCGCCTCGGCGAGCAGACCTCGCAGGACTATTCCCTGGTCGAGATCCCAAGGCCGGCACAGACCGTGATCCACGTCCACGCGGGCGCGGAAGAGCTCGGCCGCGTCTTCCAGGCCGACCTCCTGATCAACGCCGGCATGCCCGAGTTCGCCAAGGCCGCGAAAGCCTTGCCCGCACCGACGTCGATCCCCTGGGAGGCGGAGACCAAGGCGGCGCGGCAGGACTATCTCGCCTTTCAGGCGATCGAGAGAAGCGTCGGCGCGCTCGACATGGCGCATGTCGTCGAGGTGCTGCGCGACAAGCTGCCGCCCGATACGCTGATCGCCAACGACGCCGGCAACTTCGCCGGCTGGGCGCATCGTTACCTCCGGTTCTCGGTCTACCCCAGCCAGGTCGGCCCCACGAGCGGCGCCATGGGCTATGGCGTGCCGGCCGCCATCGCCGCCGCGGCCATCTTTCCCAAGCGCCAGGTCGTCGGCTTCACCGGCGACGGCGGCTTCCTGATGAGCGGGCAAGAGATCGCGACCGCCCTGCAGTACGGCTTCAAACCCCTGATCCTGGTGATCAACAACAACATGTACGGCACCATCCGCATGCACCAGGAACGCGACTACCCGGGCCGCAACCCGGCGACCGAGCTGGTGAACCCGGACTTCGCCGCCTATGCCAAGTCCTTCGGCGCCTTCGGCGAGGTGGTGGAGCGTGATGCCGACTTCGAGGCCGCGCTGGAGCGGGCCCTGGCGGCGGACCGGCTGGCACTCTTGGAGTTGCGTACCGATCCGGAAGCGATCAACACCCGGACCACGCTCGCCAAACTGCGCGAGGTCGCGCTGAAGCGCGCGGAAGCTTGAATCACGCGATACCGAGGCCGATCCGGGCGGTGGTCTTGAGCTGGATGCGGTCGCCGTCGCGGTAGCGCTCGAAACCGTTGGCCATGGCGGCGTCGAGGCGGTCGTGGTCGGCCTCGCTCATCTCATTCAGCCGCTCGCCGAGGCGCAGTGCCAGCTGGGCTCGCCAGAAGCCGGTCGCCGGGTCGATCCGGGGGGCGAATTCGAGCACCCGCTCCTCGACCTGCTCGAAACCGGCCTCCTGAAAGACGGCGACGAGTGCGCCCGCCTCGCCGAAGCGCGTCGGCCCGAAGGCGCCTTCGTGTGGGTCGATCCGCATTTCCTGCCAGAGGACCTCATCGAGGACGATGAATTGGTAGTTCTCCTCGTGCGCGCCCCAGACGAGAAAGGTGGCGCGGCCACCCGGCCGCAAGACCCGGCGCGCCTCGGACAGCGCCTGGGCCGGCCGGGGCACGTACATCAGGCCGAGCCGGCAGGTGACCCGGTCGAATTGCGCGTCGTCAAAGGGCAGGGTTTCCATGTCGATGACCTGGAAGCGCATGTTGGCGAGGCCCTTCTCCGCCGCGCGGCGCTCGGCCCCGGCCAGCATCTCCGCGACCAAGTCGGTGGCAGTGACCGAGCCCTCGGGCCCGACCTGAGCGGCGATGGTCAGGGCCGGCTCGCCGGTGCCCGAGGCGAGGTCCAGGACGTCGAGGCCGGGATCGATCCCGCCGCCTCGATCAACGGCTCGTTCAGGCCCTTCTGCTGCTTCTCCAGCCGCGCTGCCCAGTCGTTCCAGTTGCCCGCCCGGCTGACCCAGTTGTCGCGGGTCTGGCGTTTCTGCTCTTCGGCCTGACTCATGGCACCTCGCTCCTCGGACTTGCTCAACTGACGATGTCGACGGCGCCGCCGTCGACGCGGATGTTCTGGCCATTGATGAAGCCGGCGCGCGTGCTGGCCAGAAAGACGACGAGGTCCGCCACCTCCTCGACGCGGGCGATGCGGCCAAGCGGGTTCCACATCACCTCGGCCATGAGACCGGCCTCGATCTCTGCCCAATCCTCGCCCCAACCCTTGCGCTTCGCCATTTGGCGGTAGTGCGCCTCGACCTCGGCGGTGCGGGTCAGACCCGGGCTCACCGTGTTGACGGTGATGGCGTTGCCGGCGAGCTCCTTCGCCAAGCTGACCGTCAACGTCGCCAGCGCCCCCTTGGAGGCGTAGTAGTGCGGCATGCGAGCATTGGGCCGGGTCGAGCCGACGGTGCCGAGCTGGATGATGCGGCCCCAGCCACGGGCCTTCATCGGCTCGACGAAATGGCGGATCATGCGCACCGCCGAGACGACGTTGCGGTCGTAGATCTTCAGCCAGTCGTCGGACTCCCGATCCTCCCAGCGGCCGCGCTCGGCGGCTCCGTAGTTGTTGACCAGGACATCGACCCCGTCGGTCGGCTCGTCCGCCTGCCGTGCCACCGCGGCGGCCCCTTCATCGGTCAGGATGTCGCCGCTGACCGGGTCGGCATCACCGCCGGCGTCCCGGATCTCGGCGACGACGGCGTCGCTCTCGCCTTCGACGAAGCCGTGCACCAGAACCCGAGTGCCCTCGGCGGCAAGCGCCTTCGCGATCTCCGCCCCGGTGCCCCGGTAGCTGCCGGTGACGAGCGCCACCTTGTCGGCCAAGCCCAGATCCATCACCATCCCTTTCGCCGCAGTGCGAGTGGCAGTCTAGCGCGGCGTCGACGCACGCGGAATTGCCGAGGCGAGGGAGGGAACCGATGGCCAAGCTGACGGGGCGCGTCGCCGTCGTCACCGGCGCCGGCCGGGGCATCGGCTGCGCGCTCAGCCAAAAGCTCGGCGGCGAGGGCGCACTCCTGGTGCTGAACGACCTGGACGAAGCGGTCAACGCCGAGGTCGTGGACGCGATAGTCGGCCAGGGCGGCCGGGCCGTCGCATTCCCGGGCGACGTCACCGCCCCTGACTTTGCCGACCGCCTGATCGCCGCCGCTCTGGACGCCTATGGCGGGCTTCACATCGTCGTCAACAACGCCGGCTATATCTGGAACACGGCCTTCCATAACCACACGGACGAGCAGTGGCAGGCGATGCTCGACGTCCATGCCACGGCTCCGTTCCGGATCCTGCGGGCAGCCGGGAATCACTTTCGCGAGGCTGCCCGGCAAGAGCGCGAGGCCGGCACACCGGTCTGCCGCAAAGTCGTCAACGTGGTCTCGATCTCCGGCCTCGCCGGCACCGCGACGCAGGCCGCCTATGCCTCGGCCAAGATGGCGGCGGTCGGCCTGACCAAGAGCCTCGCCCGCGAGTGGGGCCGCCTCAACGTCACCGTCAACGCCGTCGCCTTCGGGCCGATGGAAACCCGGCTGGCGCAAGACTTCGAGGACGACCCCGCGACGATCGAGATCCAAGGCCGCGAGCACAAGGTCGGGATCGCCGGCGAGTTGCGCGAGACCGTACGCCAACGCATTCCCCTCGGCCGCTTCGGTACGGCGGAGGAGGCGGCCGGCGCCATCTACCTCTTCTGCATTCCTGAATCCGACTACATCACCGGCGAAGTCGTTCTCTGTGCCGGCGGCTTGACCTACCTCTGACGCCGCGGCTCAGGACTGGTAGATCGCCCCCGCAGATTCCAGGCCGGCGATTTCGTCGGCGCCCAGGCCCCATTCGGCCAACACCTCCTTGGTGTGCTGGCCGCGGCCGCCTGGCGGGCATTGCACCTCGGCCTTGGTGCGGCTGAAGCGCGGCGCCGGCGCAGGCTGGGTCACGCCGTCGATGTCGATGAAGGAGTTCCGCGTCTGGTTGTGGCCGTGCTCCTGGACTTCGCTCATCGACAAGACAGGGGCGAAGCAGACGTCCGAGCCCTCCATGATCTCGCACCATTCGTCGCGGGTCTTGGCCTTGAAGACTTGCGCGAAACGCTTCTTCATGGCGGGCCATTCCTCGCGGGCCATCTGCTCGGGCAGCTCTTCGCCCTCTAGGCCGGTGAGCTGCAACAGCTCGGCGTAGAACTTCGGCTCGATCGAGGCGATGGAGACGTATTTGCCGTCCTTGGTCTCGTAGCATTCGTAGAAATGGGCGCCCGAATCCAGGATGTTGGTGCCGCGCTCGTCGTTGACGAAGCCCGAGCCAAACATGCCGTAAAGGGCAGCACCCAGATAGGCGGCCCCCTCGACCATGGCGGCGTCGACCACCTGGCCCTGGCCCGAGCGCCCGGCCTCCAACAGCGCCGCCAGCAGGCCAACCGCCAGGAACATGCCGCCGCCGCCGAAGTCGCCGACCAGGTTCAGGGGCGGCGTCGGTGCCTGGCCCTCACGGCCGATGGCGTGCAGCATGCCGGAAAGCGCGATGTAGTTGAGGTCGTGCCCGGCGGCGTGCGCCACCGGTCCCTCCTGGCCGAAGCCGGTCATGCGGCCGTAGACGAGCTTCGGATTACGCGCCATGCAGACGTCGGGGCCGAGTCCAAGCCGCTCCATCACGCCCGGCCTGAAGCCTTCGATCAGGGCGTCCGACTGCTCGATCAGGCGCAGCACCGTCTCAACGCCCTCGGCCTTCTTGAGGTCGATCGCCAGCGAGCGGCGGCTGCGGTTCAGGATCGAGTACTTTCGGGCGGCGGCGATGCCGAGGCCGGAATCCTCGGTGCGGTCGATGCGTAGCACCTCGGCGCCCATGTCGGCCAACAGTGTCGCGCAGAAGGGTGCCGGGCCGATGCCCGCGAGCTCGATGACCTTGATGCCGGCTAGTGGTCCCATGATCGACCTCCGCTTGGTTCCGAAATGCCTGAATGTCGGGGCACGATAGCGCAATCACCCGGGCCTAGAAACCGGTCCGGCAGCCCTGCGGCAAAAAGCCGTCGCCAAGCGCCCGGGAGCGTAGTAAAGGAGGCCGGTGACGACGGGAGCCGAACGATCCATGCCGCCAAAAGCCAACCCCCTGAAGCTCAACAAGCTGCAACTCAAGACGCTCGCCATCCTGCAAGAGCTGGCCGGCGATCCCAGAACCTCGTCGAGCAACGACGACAGCGGGGAAGCACTGATCACCATGATCCCGCAACCGCACGGCAACCACATCCATGTCGGCCGCCGCGTCGTCCTGACCCGCGACGCCAGCGGCCTGTGGAACGAGGCGGTCTGGAACGCATTGCAGCGCAAGGGCTTGGCGATCTCGACCTACCCGGTGGCGATCCGCTTGAACGCCGACGGCCTGGCCTACGAAACCGGTCTCAGGGACCAAATCCTGCACGGCAGCGACCACTAGCGCGTGCAACCGACAACAACGACGATAGGCGGAGCTTAGCGTTATGCCCTTGTCCGTGATCGGGGCCGGCTTCGGCCGGACTGGCACCATGTCACTGCAGACGGCCCTGGAGGAGATTGGCTTCAAGCGCTGCTACCATATGCGCGAGGTCCGCGAGCACCCGGAGCACGCGGCACTCTGGAGTGCGGCCGCGGCAGGCGAGGACGTCGACTGGGAGGTCCTTTTCGAGGGCTATCTGGCCGCCGTCGATTGGCCGACCTGCCATTTCTGGCGCCGACTCAGCGCCCGCTATCCTGAAGCCAAGGTGATCCTGACGCGGCGCGATCCGGCGCGCTGGTACGACAGCGTCACCAAAACCATTTACCTCGCCATGACCGGCGGCATCCCGGATGACGACCCGGCGGTCCTGGAACGCCGCCGGATGGCCCGCAACATCATCCTAGAACGGACATTCGGCGGCCGCTTCGAGGACCGCGCCCATGCTATTGCGGTCTATGAGGAGCACCAGGCCGAGGTCCGGGCAGAAATAGCGCCGGAGCGGCTCTTGGTCTATGAGGTTCGCGACGGCTGGGAGCCGCTCTGCGAGTTCCTCGGCCGGCCGGTGCCCGACACTCCCTTCCCCAACATCAACTCGACCACCGAGTTCCGCGCCAACGCCGGCCTGGACGAGGGTTGACGGCCCCACCTACTCGCCGCTGAAGACGGGCAGGCGCTTTTCGATGAAGGACTGGACGCCTTCGGCGGCGTCCTTGGTCCCCGCCAGGCGCTCGTTGACTTGGCGGAACTCGGCCTTGGCGGCCTCGAAGCCCTGTTCCAGGCCCTTGCGCGCGTTCAGAAGCGTCGCCCGAACCGCCAATGGTGCCTGGGCCGCGATGCGAAGCGCGATCTCGCGGGCCCGCGCCGCTTCCGCGCCGGGCGCCACCACCTCCTGGACGTAGTTGAAGCGGAGCGCGGTCTCGGCGTCGAACTCCTCGTCGGTCAAGAGGTAGCGCATGGCGTTGCCCCAGCCGGCCCGTTCGACCATGCGCAGCGTGGCCCCACCGGTGGCCATGATGGCGCGCTTGACCTCGAGCTGGGAGAATCGGCAGTCGCGCGCCGCCACCACCACGTCGGCGGCCAGCATCAGCTCGATGCCGATGGTGTAGGTGATGCCCTTGACCGCGACCACCATCGGCTTGGTGCGCCGAGGCTCCCTGAGATCCAGGGGGTCGATGGCATCGGCGGGCCAGAGACTTTCACCGCGGCGGATCAGCGGCGCCATCTTCGGCAGGTCCAGCCCAGCCGTGAAGTGCGGCCCCTCCGCCATCAGCACACCGACCCAAAGG
>JASLMY010000120.1 GCA_030746295.1 Alphaproteobacteria bacterium
GGTATCAACTTATTGATTCTTATATCAGAATCGTCTCAAAAGGTCAGCAATTGCCGCTTCCATCCGGGAAATCCGGGGCCAATAGCCAGTCGCTCTAGCTCGTGCCGGTGTGACCATCCTCGCGGCGCGGACAAGCAACACCGCGCCGGTTGTCGAGGTCGGGACATCGGCGCAAACGTGCTTGCCGCACAATGAAATCCCGCACCGCCCCAGTGTTTCCTCCAATAATCGGTACTGATTCGCTTTTTGTTCCTGTGCCGGGGAATGAAGTTTCGAATACATAGCCAACTCTTAAGCATTAGACACAAGGCTTGTGATCTTGGCACGATGAATTAGCAGTTGACGAAGTTCCCGCGGTCAGCAATTTTATCCCTTGAGTATATCACGGAGGATTATCGAAATGGCTCGTAAGCCAAGCATTGACGAATCGTCGTTGACGAAGGGTGAGTTACGCAAACTGAATGCCCTGCGGAAATCCGTGGGCGACGACATTGCCGCGAAGGCCTTTGCCGAGTGGTTTGCCAATAAGCCCGAGAAGGCGGCGGCGGTTTCAACCGATAAGACCGCCGAGGCGATTGCCGATGCCGTCATGTCGTTGATCGAGCGGCGTAAGATTAAGGGTTTGCCTCGCGGCGGTTACGTAGTGAAGCGCGGGCGGGGCCGAGTGATGGTGGTTCCGGCCGGCGATTGATTCGAAGCCGCGAAGCCGATCCGGGCCGCTGACCGCGGCGCCGGACGCAGAATGCTCCAATCTGTACATGAATGACGTGCTTATACCCATGGCACGATCGCTTGCGCCATGGGTGTAGGGCCGTCGGACGTTCGTTGGACCTGTGGGTCGAATTCTCCAAGAGACGGCCGTCGTGTCGACCCCGACTTGCGATCGTGTTTGTGAGTCGGCGACGGCGAAGAACAGGCCGGCTTTCGACAGCTCGAGCGACTTGGAGGCGTGAAGACGGCTCGCGCCTCGGAGGTTGAGGCGAGGGGAGTCAGCTTGGCGAATAGGACGAAATTGCCCAAGGTCGCGATCATCGGCACAGGCGGGACGATTTCCTTCACCGGCCGCCACAGTCTCGACGTTTATGAATATATGGACTTCGGCCGCCGCCAATCGGTGGCGGAGATTCTCGCGCGCTTTCCGGAAGTCGGCGAAGCGGCAACGATCGTGAATGTCGACTACGCGCAGATCTCCAGCTCGGGCGTCATGCCGTCCGACTGGCTGGCGCTGAACGAGCGGATCCACGCATTGGTCGAGGCGGAACCCGATCTCGACGGCATCGTCCTCACGCATGGCACGGCGACGCTGGAGGAGACGGCCTACTTCTTGAACCTAACGCTGAAGGTGGTGGTCCCGGTGGTCGTCGTCGGGGCGCAACGACCCTCGACGGCGATGGCGACCGATGCCGGGATCAACTTGCTGGGTGCGGTTCGGGTGGCGGGCTCCGAGGCGGCCCGGGGCCTCGGCGTCCTGGTCCTGCTCAACGAGGAGATCCAGGCCGCCCGCGAAGTTACCAAGACCTCGACCTTTCGCCTGGAGACCTTCCGCAGCCCCGATCTCGGCATGCTCGGTTATGCGGATGCCGATGGCCGGGTCGCGATCTATCGCCGCCCCGCGCGTCGGCACGCGCCGGACACCGAGTTCGACACCCGCGGTCTTGCGTCGCTGCCCCGCGTCGACGTCGTCTATAGCTATGCGGGTGCCGACGGCGTTCCGATCGAGGCCTTCGCCGCCGCCGGCGCCGAGGCGATCGTCGTGGCCGCGGTGGCGCCGGGTCTGCCGACGCCGGCGCAGGCCGTTGCCCTGGACGCGGCCCGCGACGAGGGCGTCCTGCAGGTGATCAGCACCCGGGCCGGCAGCGGCCGGGTGCTGAGGCGTGGCTCGATGGCCGAGGCCGGCGTCGTCGCCGCCGACAACCTGAACCCGCAAAAGGCCCGGGTGCTGACCATGCTGGCGCTGACCCGAAGCCTTGAGCCCGAGGATATCCAGCGCTGCTTCGATACCTATTGACGGATCGGGCGACGCGGGCGTGAGCTTGGGTTTGCTTGGCGCGGGCCGCAAGTTTGCGACCGCTCTATTCGACGATACCCAGGAGGCCAGAATGAACGTGCCGCAACTCGTCACCGGCGTCGAGAACCACGTCGCCACGATCACGCTCAACCGGCCCGAGGTCATGAACGCCTTCACCGACGAGATGCGCGAGGGTCTGTTTCAACGCTTGCAGGGCTATGCCGCCGACCGGCAGGTCCGTTGCGTCGTCATCACCGGCGCCGGCAAGGCATTCGCCGCCGGCGGCGACGTCGCCAGCATGGCCGAGTTGCAGGATCGGAACGATGCGCAAGAAATCGCGGCGCGGTTGACGATTGGGGGCAAGGTCGTGCAACTGATCCGCCGGATGCCCCAGCCCGTCGTCGCCGCGGTCAACGGCGCCGCGGCCGGCGGCGGCATGAACCTGGCGCTTGCCTGCGACATCCGGCTCGGCTCCGACAAGGCGGTGTTCGCCGAGAGCTTCGTCAAAATCGGCCTGGTGCCCGACTGGGGCGGCTTCACATTCCTGACCCGGCTGGTCGGCACCGCCAAGGCGATGGAAGTGATGATGACCGGCGAGCGGATCGAGGCCGAGGAGGCGTTCAGGCTGGGGTTGCTCAATCGCCTCTATCCGGCGGATCGATTCCAGGCCGAGGTCGAGCAGTTCGCGGCCCGCCTCGCCGCCGGTCCGAGCGCGGCGCTGGCCGCCATCAAGCGCGGCGTCTACCTCGGCGCCGAGGCGCCGCTGGCGAAAGCCCTGGACTTCGAAGCCCAGGCCCAGCCCGAGCTCTTCCTCTCGGCGGACGCACGCGAGGGCATGCGGGCCTTCCTGGAGAAGCGCCCGCCCGCTTTCGGCGCCGATTGAAGCGCTCCTGTCGGGCCTCTAGAATTTCGAACCGTCCCGACGGACCAGTGACGACGAAGGGCGCGCGCATGAGCGAACCGCCACTCCCTGCCGGCAAGCTGTCCGCGGCACTGCTTCGCGGCTTGCTCGACGCCCATCGCCGCGACGCGGCCGACGTGCTGCTGCCGCCGGCGGTGGGCGAGGACGCCGGCGTCATCGCCATCAAGGGCGGTGCGCTGGTCGCGGCTACCGACCCGATCACGTTGACGGGCCAGGAAATCGGTGGTCATGCGGTCGTCATTAACGCCAACGACGTCGCCGTCATGGGCGTACGCCCGCAATGGTTCCTGGCCGTCCTGCTGCTGCCGCTCGGCACCACCGAAGCCGAGGTGACGGCGCTCTTCGAGGACATGGGCCAGGCACTCGACCGGCTCGACGTGGCACTCGTGGGCGGGCATACGGAGATCACTTCGGCGGTTACGCAGCCGGTCGTCGTCGGCCAGATGCTGGGGTACCGCGAGGACGGGGCCTTTCTCCGCACGGGCTCCGTCGCGGCCGGCGACGTCGTCCTTCAGGTCGGGCCGGCGCCGATCGAGGGCGCGGCGGTGCTCGCCAACGAGGCCGGCGACCGCCTCGCCGGTATTGCGCCCGAGGTTCTGGCCGCGGCGCAGGCGGCGATCGACGATCCCGGCATCTCGGTCGTCGAGCCGGCGCTAAGGGCCACGACGCTCGGGGCGACGGCGCTGCATGACCCGACCGAGGGCGGGCTGTCGGCCGGCCTCTACGAGATGGCAGAGGCTTCGGGCCTGGCGCTCCTCGTCGACCGCGGAGCGGCGCTCTGGTTCGCACCTGGCGAAGCGATCTGTGCCGCTCTCGAGGCCGACCCATGGGGCGTCTTGGCCTCCGGCACCTTGCTCGCCGCCTTCCCCGAGAACGCTGTCTCGGCGGCTCGGGAGGCGCTGGAAGCGGCTGGCTACGCGACCGCGTCGATTGCCCGGGCGGAGGCCGGCAGCGGCATCCGGACCCGCGACGGCGGGCCGTTGCCGCGATACGAGCAGGACGAGCTGTCCCGTATCCTCGACGGACCGCAGGGCTGAGGGCGGCGGCGATGCGCGTCTTGATATGCGGCGGCGGCGTCATTGGTGCTGCGATCGCCTACCATCTCAGTCTGCGCGAGGTCGAGGCGGTGGTCATCGAGAGCACCGGCCTCGCTTCCGCCGCCTCTGGCAAGTCGGGCGGCTTCCTGGCCCGCGATTGGTGCGACGGCTCGGCGCTGGCGCCGCTTGCCCGGCGCAGCTTCGACCTGCATGGCGAGCTCGCCCAGGCCGGCGTCGGTGAGTGGGGCTATCGGCGGCTCGACACGCTCGGCGTCGTGGCGAGCGCCCGCCGCTCGGTCGCCGCCTATGGGCGGCACGCGGCACCCGACTGGCTTGGCGATGAAGCTGCCGTGCACGGCGCCCTAGGCACGCCTGAGACGACGGCCCAGGTCCACCCGGCCCGGTTCACCGAGGCGATGATGGCGGCGGCGATCAACCGCGGCGCGCGGCTGGAGACGGGCCGCGTCGAGGGCCTGAGTTTGTCTACCGACGGTCGGACGGCCGCCGGCGACGCGGTCGTCATTGCCATGGGGCCCTGGTCGGTCTTGGCCGGCCAATGGCTGGCGCTGCCGGCCGTCTATGGCCTCAAAGGCCACAGCCTCGTCTTCCGGAACCCGGGGCCGATCGGCGCCGAGGCACTCTTCGTCGAGTACGAGGCCGAGGACGGCGAAGTGCAGTCGCCCGAGGTCTATCCGCGCCCCGACGGCACCACCTACGTCTGCGGCCTGCCGGGTCAATCGGCCCTGCCCGTCGACCCCGCCGCAGTCGGGCCGGACGCGGGCGCATACGAGCAGCTCCGTGCCATGGTCGGGGGCATCGCGCCCTCACTGGCCTCGGCCGAGGTGCTGGCGAGCCAGACCTGCTATCGCCCGGTGACGCAGGACGGTTTGCCGCTGATCGGCCGGGCGCCCGGCGTGGCAAACGCCTACGTTGCCACCGGGCACAGCGTCTGGGGCATCCTGAACGCGCCGGCGACCGGCGAAGCGATGGCGGAACTGATCGTCGACGGCGCTGCCCACTCGGTCGACATCCGACCGTTCGATCCGGCGCGGTTGGCGCCGCTCGAGACCCGGGATATCCAGATTGCCGACCCCTGGTCGACCAGGCCGCCGCACGGCACGCCCGACTGAAGAGAAGCCAGGCCCCGGCGGTCAGGCCAGCAGCGGCGTGTACTCGTCGAGCTGGCGCAGCACCGTGTCCCGGTCCTCGGACGGCAGAGCGAGGATCGCCCGCTCGATGCCAGCCTCGGCGTAGCGTTCCAGCTCTGCCTTTTCCGGCGGGGCCCGGAAGACCGAGACCGAGAGCGACGACATGTCGCGTCCCGCCGTTTCCGCCGTTTGCCGGAGGCGTGCCATGCCTTCGCCCGGCTCGAAATTCGGGCCGCCACGGGGAAACCAGCCGTCGCAGTACTCGACCACGCGGTCGAGGGTGTATTGGGTCTCGCCACCGAGAAGGATCGGCGGGTTGGGTCGCTGCACGGGCTTCGGATAGGCCCATACGGGGTCGAAGTCGACGAACTCACCGTGGAACGAGGCTTCCTCCTCGGTCCAGAGCGCGTTCATGGCGAGGATGCGCTCGCGCAACAGCTTGAAGCGGGTCTTGTACTGGGCGCCGTGGTTCTCCATCTCGTCGACGTTCCAGCCGCCGCCGATGCCGAAGACAAAGCGGCCGCCCGACATCATGTCGAGGCTCGCCACCGACTTGGCGGTGGCGATCGGGTCGCGCTGCGGGATCAGGCAGATGCCGGTGCCGAGCTTCAGCTTCTCCGTCGCCTTACCGGCATAAGCCAGCGCCACGAACGGATCGTGGGTGTGCTTGTACTGCTTCGGCAACTCGCCGCCGCCTGGAAAGGGCGTCTTCCGGCTGGTCGGAATATGGGTGTGCTCGGGCAGGAACAGGGATTCGAAACCTCGGGTCTCGAGCTCGGCACCGAGCTCGTCCATCCGAATGCTGTAGTCGGTCGCGAAGATGAAAACGCCAATATGCATGTCTTTTCCTCGGGGAAGGCATCTGGGCGCGCCCTCCGCGCCCCTGATGGCCGCTCATTTAATCCCAGCCTCCGGCGGCTGATCAAGGTCAATGCAAGGAGCCGTGACTTTGGATAGCGTCAGCTCTCAATATGGAGAGCTGTGTCCAGATAGGTTTTGAAATGTCGATTTGCAGTAGTTGTTTCGGAACCGGGCAGGTCTTGAGAACGGACCACGAATTCGACGGCGACGTTTGCTATGTCGTCTCGCGGATCGAGTCCTGTCTGCTTTGCGGCGATACGAGGATCATTGCGGAGCCTTCGGCCGACCGGGAGACGGTCGCGGAGCCGACCCCTGCCGCCGCCTGATCGTCGCGTCCCCTCTTGGGATATTATGTCGCGCGCTCCTGGTGCGACCGGCCGGCGTATCTTGTCGGTCGTGTCGTAGTGTGCGATGGCCTTGGTCGCGACGGGATCGGCCGTCGGCGGGCCGGGAGAAGGGGCGGGCATGAGCAGGGAGGCGGGCCAGACGAAGCGGGTGGCACCGGAGACGAGCCTTCGCGTCGCGGTGATCGGCGCCGGGATGTCGGGCATCTTGAGCGCGATCAAGCTACGCGAGGCCGGCATCGACGATGTGACGGTCTACGAGAAGGCCGACCGCCTGGGCGGCACGTGGCGCGACAATACCTACCCGGGGCTCAGTTGCGATGTGCCCTCGCACCTCTATCGCTACCGCTTCGAGCCGAACCCGGACTGGAGCTACCTGTTCTCGCCCGGCGCCGAGATCCAGGCCTATCTGGAGCAGGTCGCGGCCAAGCACGGCGTCGAGGCCATCATCCGCTATGACACCGAGGTCACCAAGGCCGCTTATGCCGACGGCAGGTGGCGGCTCGAGACGCGGGACGGGGCGGCCGAGGATTTCGACTTCGTGATCGCGGCGACCGGCGTCCTGCGCGACCCGGTCTATCCCGACATCGAGGGCCTGGCCTCCTTCGCCGGCGCGAGCTTCCACAGCGCCCGCTGGAACCACGACGTGGGCTTGGACGGCAAGCGGGTCGGCATCATCGGCACCGGCTCGACCGCAATCCAGATCGTGCCGGCAATCGTCGACCGGGTTGCCAAGGTCTCGCTCTTCCAGCGCACCGCCCAGTGGATCCTGCCGCTCGCCAACCCGGCCTATACGGAAGCGGAGAAGGCCGAATTCCGGAGCGCGCCCGAGCTGATGGAGGAGTTCTACCAGTCGATCTCCGAGCGCTTTGCCAACAGCTTTGCCCGCGCCGTGGTCGGCGACGCGGGACAAATGCGCCGCCTTGAGGAGGCTTGCGAAGCGAACCTGGTCGAGAACGTCCACGATTCGGTGCTGAGGGAACAACTGACGCCGGACTACAAGGTCGCCTGTAAGCGTCTCATCATGTCGGACAACTTCTACCCGGCGATCCAGAAACCGAATGCCGATCTGGTCACCGCCGGCATCGTGCGTATCGAGCCGGAAGGCGTCCGCACGCGGGGTGGCGTCCTGCACCCGCTCGACGTCGTGGTGCTGGCGACCGGCTTCGACGCCCATCGCTTCATGCGGCCGATGACGGTCGTCGGCCGGGACGGCGTCAGCCTCGACGAGGTCTGGGCCGAAGCCAACGAGGCCTACCGCTCGGTCGCCATTCCAGGCTTTCCGAACTTCTTCATGCTGGTCGGCCCGAACAGCCCGATCGGCAATTTCTCGTTGATACAAATTTCGGAAATGCAGCTCGACTACATCCTGCAGTTGGTCGACCTCGTGCGCGCCGGCCGCTGCCGCGCGGTGGCGCCCAGGCACGCGGCGACCAGACGCTTCAACGCTGCCATCAAGGAGGCGATGGGGAACACCGTCTGGGTCAGCGGCTGCCAGAGCTGGTATCTCGACAGGAACGGCAACCCGGCGATGTGGCCCTGGACCTTCGACCGCTTCCGCGACGATATGCGTCACCCGGACCTGGACGATTTCGATCTCGTCGCCTGAACGCGCCGCTTCAGGACTTCCACGCCGCCAGATAAAAGCCGACCACAGAGAGCCCTGCCACCGGCAGCATCATCCAGAGCACGGCGTCGTACCCGCCGGTCCAACCCCACACCAGCGCCGCCAGGATCGGGCCCAGGGCCCGCGCCATGGTGGTGGGCACCGCCAGCGCGCCGTTGATGGCGCCGTAGCCGACGGTGCCGATGAATTCCGGCACCGCGCTGGCGCGAATGATGGTGGAGATGCCCGCAGCGGTGCCGAAGAGGAAGGCATAGGCGAAGACCCAGTTGCTGCCCGGCACCACGACCATCAGCAGGCCGATCGCCGCCAGGGGCAGCGCCAGGGTGATGACGCCTGACGCCGTGAAGTCGACCCAGCGCTCGACCGTCGCGAACAAGAGCCGGCCCGCGACCTGCATCGGCCCCACCAGCGTCATCACCGCGATCACCAGCGCCAGCTCGAAGCCGCGCTCGACCAACAGCGGAATCGCATGCACGATGAGCGCCGAGTGCACCAGCGTCGTCGCGACGAAGGCGAGACCCAGAAGCCAGAAGCTCGGGTGGCGAAGGGCGGCGCCGAGCGGTGACGTCACCGCCGCGGCGCCGGTTTCGGACGCCTCGGTCGGACTGGGCTCGGCTTTCGCTCGGGCCGGCGCGGTGCGGCGCAGCACGAAATGGTGAATGCCGCCCGAGACCATCAGGTTGAGCAAGGCCAGCACCAAGAGGGCAGGGCGCCAGCCGAGCGTCGTGATCAGGAGCTGCGTCGTAGGATAGAAGACAGTGCCGGCGAAGCCGGCGATGAGTGTCATCAGCGTAATCGCCCGTCGCGCGTCGTCGCGGAACGCGGTCACCAGCACCGCGAAGACGGGCTCGTAGAGGGTCGCCGCCATGACGGCGCCGAGGCCGATCCAGATGGCGTAGAAAGCCCAAAGCGCAGTGACCTCGGACCAGGCTAGGAACAAGAGGGCCGCCAGAATCGAGCCGAGCGTCATCGGTATGTGGCCGCCTTGGCGGTCGATCCACCAGCCGACCGGAAAGGCACAGAGCCCGGCCACCAGCAGGCTCAGGGAATAGGCGCCCGTGAGCTCGGGCCTCGACCAGGCGAACTCCCGCTCCATCGGCTCCAGGAAGAGCGGAAAGCTGTATACGGTGCTGCCCCAGGAGACGATCTGCGCCAGCGCCAGCGGCGCCACCAGGCGCAAGAGCTCACCACTGAAGTATTGCCTCGCGAAGGCCATGCGCGCCGGGCCGCCCGTTGTCGCCGCTCTGTGGCCGGGCCGTGGCGGCCGGCCGCGGGGTTGGAATTCGCTTCGACGTCTCGCAAGTCATGCCTATCATTGCTGCCGACCCCGTGGAAGGCACGATGGTTCGGGGTGTGGAACTGTGGGAGCGAGAGACGTGCGACTCGGTCTGTTGGAAGCGGGAAAGTTGTCGCCGGAGCTCGCCGCCCGGCACGGCAGCATGCCCGGCATGTTCCGCCGGCTCCTGGCCGCCGTCGACGAGGGGCTGGAGTTCCAGGACTACGCCTGTACCGACGGCGAGTTGCCGGCAACCACCGAGGCGTCGGATGCCTATCTCGTCACCGGCAGCCCGCACGGCGTCTATGACGGCCTGCCCTGGATGACGTCGCTGCAGGATTTCTGCCGCGCCGCGGACGCCGCCGGCCGGAAGGTGATCGGCGTCTGCTTCGGCCACCAGCTCCTGGCCGACGCCTATGGCGGCACGGTGGAGAAATCGGCCCAAGGCTGGGGGGTCGGCCTGCACCGCTACGAGGTCGCGGCCCGGGAGGCCTGGATGGCGCCGCCGCTTGCGGCCTTCGCCAACATCGTCTTTCACCAGGATCAGGTGACGGTACCGCCGCCCGGCGCCCGGCTGCTCGCCAGCAGCGCCTTTTGCCGCCACGCCATGCTGCAAATCGGCGACAACATCCTGACCCTGCAAAGCCATCCCGAGTTGACCAAGGCCTTTGCCACCGAGCTGCTCGAGGGCCGGCGCGAGATGATTGGGCACGCGACCGCGGAAACGGCGCTCGAATCGCTCCAGGCCGGCGATGACTCCCACCTCGTCGCCCGCTGGATGCTGCGCTTCCTCGACGCTTGAAACAGCCCTCGTCAGCGGCAGTTAGGACTGCCGGAATCGCGTCACCACGTTGTCGATGATGCGCGAGACGTCGTTGTCGTAGCTGTCGTGCGACAGGCTGCCGCAGAAGGTGATGGAGCCGACCGAGAAGACCGCACCGCCGGCCGGGGTCTCGAAATAGACCATGTCGGCCCGGAGCAGCTTTTGGGGCGTCTCGCCGGTGGTGGCCGTGAGATGCGTCAGCAAGTCCTCGGGCACGGTGACGAAGGTCTCGCTGTGGCCTTGCGAGCTGGCGAGGACGATGGCGTTCTCGGGCGTGCCCAGACGACGGTCAGCCCGGTCCAGCTCGAAGCCGGCGGCACCACCGCCGCTGAGGCCGAAGTGGCCGATGATATCGGCCTCGACGCCGTCGAAGATCCAGGCTGCCCGGGGGTCGTCGGCGCCCGGCCGGCGAACGTAGTAGGCACCTTCGAAGAGGCCTTGGCTGGAAAAGCCGACGCCGGTCAGCATCTGTGGCGGCCGACCGTTGCGCCGCCATAGGCCGCCGTAGCTGCCGTCGAGGCTGTGGTAGTACTCGCCCGGCTCGGCCGCCCAGGCCCGAATGCCACCCTCGCCGCGGCGGATCTCCAAGACGCCCGGGATGGTATCGCTGTTGGCGACGCGCCAATAGAAGCCATTGCCGCCGAGATACATCAGCCGGCCGCCGCCGTCGACATGGGCTTGCAGCGCGTCGAGCGTGCCCTTGGTGTGGTACTCGGGATGCGAGCCGGTGATCACCACCTTGTAGAGTGCCAGCAGCGCCGCTCCTTCCGCGTCCAGGTCCTCGTCCGTGATCACGTCGTAGGCGTGGCCCTTGGCCTCCAGCCAGTCGGTGATGTGGCTGTCGGCGGAAAAGTGCCGGAGGCCGGAGCCGTGGGCGTCGTAGAAGGTCAGGAAGTTCGGTCGGAAGGTAATGATCGGCCGGAGGCGCGAGGAGAACGAGATGCCGGTGCCGTCGCTGTGATAGTTGTAGGTGGAGTGTCCATAGTCGGAATGGTCGTCCGGGTTCCACTCCCTGGCACCCCAGGCCCGGACGCGCTCTAGATAGGCGGCATCGACGTTGTCGCGGGCGTGGTTGGCGTAGACCTGGTAGGTGAAGGTCGGGGCCAGGAAGACGACGTCGGCGGTGGCGGTGCCCGTTTTGGGGCGGACGTAGAAGGGGATGATCTCCTCGACATCGCCGCAGCGCAGCCGGGCGCCGTAGACGCCGCTTCGAAAACCCTCCGGCACTTCGAGGGTGAAGTCGGTCTCCCAGCCGCAGTCGTGCAGGTCGTCCTCGTGGAAGTGGATGGCGCCGTATTCTTGCGCCGCATGGCGCCAACACATCTCCCGGCCCGACCAGTTGGAGCCCATCATGCCGCGCGTCGGCAGATTGACGAGCTTGCCGTTCATTCCGTTCGGGCCGGTGTCGTGGACGACCTCACTCTCGACGTCGATCGAGAAGTCCCAGGCGGCCAAAAGGTCCGCCTGCGTCTCGCCGGCGGCCGCGGCCTCGATCTCGTCGTCGCCGAGCGCGCGGCCATAGAGAAAAGGCCGCTCGATCTTGCCGTTGAAATGCTCCGTCACCAGGCGGTCTTGGCGTGCGGCGATCAGCAGCGGTGTGCCTTCGGGGCAGATTGGGGCGTCCGAGACCTCGCCGCCGGCCTCGCCGCCGTCGTCGACCAGATGGGTTGGGCGTAGAGGCGCCTGACCCACCGCAAGGCGGCCAGAACTGGAATCGTAACAGGCCCAGAGCCGATACCAGGCGCGATTGCGAAGCGGCTTGCCGACGGCGATGCTCTGGGGCTCGCCATCGCCGGTGCCGAGAGAGAGCTCGGCGCCCTCAGCGCCGATCGCCAGAGCGAAGCCCCGACCCGTCGTATCGAGACGCGAGAGCACGACCTGGCGCTTGCCCGGCTGGGTCGGCCAGATGGTGGCGCCAACGGTGAAGGACTCCAGGCCGTCGAGCGCCGCCGTCTCGGTGACGATCGCGTAGGAGCCCAGATGCACCGGCTGGTGGCGCGAGGGATAGCTGCCGGCGACGGCGGCGGCGACCTCTTCATACTTCAGGCCAGGGCCGGCCGGGTTCGGATCGGCGTGAACGATGCGAATGACATCGACCTCGTAGGGCGTCTCGAAGACGCTCGAGATCTTGAACTCGATCCGGCCGCCGGGCGTGGCCGACAGGCGGTCGGTATATCCGGTCAAGGGCAACATCGCTTGCTCCTTCCCAAAGCTGCGTACGTCAACATGCTAGCGTGGTTGGCGTCGCTGGGGCAGGGGCCGGCTCGACCCAGTCGCGATCGGGCCGTACGATCAGGATGAAACCGTACGAGGGAAGGAAACGCCATGATCTACGAGCTGCGCATCTATCATTGCGTGCCCGGCCGCCTGCCGGCGCTGTTGAATCGCTTCGAGACCATCACCTTGCCGCTTTGGGAAAAGCACGGCATCCGCCAAGCCGGCTTCTGGACCACGGGCATCGGCGACTCGAACCAGGACCTCTACTATTTCTTGGCCTGGGAATCGCTCGCCGAGCGCGAGCAGAAGTGGGACGCTTTCGCCGCCGATCCGGAGTGGCTGGAGAAGCGGGCCGAAACCGAAAAGGACGGCGCCATCGTCGCCTCGGTCAACAACCAGATCCTGTTGCCGACGAGCTTCTCGTCCGTCACGTGACGCCCCGGCGCGGGGTGCCGGCTCAGTCGTCTTCGAAGACCTCGCAGGCGATGCGGCCGGCGTTCACCGCTGTCGGCCAGCCGGCATAGAAGGCGAGGTGGGTGATGAGGCCGCGCAGCTCGTCCTGGGTGACGCCGTTGTCGAGGGCGCGCTGCATGTGGCCGCGCAGCTCGTCGGTACGGTAGAGCGCGGTCAGCACCGCCACCGTGATCAGGCTGCGGTCGCGCTTGGTCAGCTCGGGCTGTTCCCAGACGTCGCCGAACAGCACCTCGTCGCGCAGCTTGCCGAGCTGCGGGACCATTTCGTAGGGGGTCTTCTTCGCCTCTGCCATCGTCGTTGCTCCTTCTGGTCGAACGGGTTGTCGGTGTGCCTGCTATTCCTCGAGGATTTCGTCGATCCGCTCCGGTGCAATCCGGACCTCGACCCCGGCCCGCTCCTCCTGCAACAGCATCGCGGAGCGGGAATCTCGTCCGGCCCAACCGCGGTTGATCGCCTCGGTCATCTCCTGCAGCGTCAGGTTGGCGAGCCGCATCGGCACCTCGAACTGTCGGCCGACCTCGACCGCCAGCGCCACGTCCTTGCGGGCCAACGCCAGGGCGAAGTCGGGCGGGTCGAAGCGGCCGGGGAGGAAATTGCGCGACATGGTGTCGAAGGTGCGCCGGCGGCCGAGCGCGCCGTGCCTGACCGCTCGCCACAGGCCCTCAGGATCGACGCCGGCCTTGACGCCCATGGTGAAGGTCTCGGCCAGCGCGGTCTGTAGGATGTAGCCCGAGCAGTTGTGCACCAGCTTGGCGACCGAGCCGGCGCCGATCGGGCCGACGTAGTAGGGCTGGTCGCCCATCGCCTTCAGCGCCGGCAGGAAGCGCTCGTAGGTGGCCTCGTCGCCGCCGACCCAGATCGCCAGACGGCCGCTCTTGGCGCCGTCCGGGCCGCCGCTGACCGGCGCGTCCAGCACTTCGACGCCCTGCTCCTGGAAGGCGGCGTGCAGACTGCGCATCAGGGTTGGCGAGTTGGTCGAGAGGTCGAAGAAGGCTTGGCCCGAGCGGACGCCCTCGATCAGCCCGCCCTCGCCGAGCGCCACCGCCTCGACCTCGGGCGGGCCCGGCAGCGAGGTGAAGACGACCTCGCTCTCCGCCGCGACCGCGCGGGGGCCGTCGGCCCAGGCGGCACCCGCTTCCAAATGGGGCTCGGCCGTGGCCGCGTCGAGGTCATGGACCACCAGCTCGTGCCCGCCCTTCAGCGCGTTCATGGCGATGCTGGCCCCCATGGTGCCGAGGCCGATGAAACCGATTTTCATGTCTCACTCCTTCGTTCGAATGTCCGTGTTGGGCTCACGCCGCGGGCGCCACGTCCAGCCGCGCGACGATGCCCTCGAGGTCCGGTGACGGCGCCGGGTAGCGTCGCAGCACTTCGGGGTCGTGGCCGGGCACGATGTGGGCGTCCGACGGCGCCAGCCGCCTGAGCCGGCGGTAGCCCTCCAACATCTGCAACATGTCGACATGGGTCAGGAACGGCGTGCCGTCGGTCAGGCTCTCGTAGTAATGCGCCGCGTCCGAGGCCAACAGCACCCGGCCGCGCGCCGTCTCTACGCTGACCGACTGTAGGCCGTTGGTGTGCCCGGGGATGTGGTGCACGGCGATGCCAGGCCAGAGCTCCTCGTCGCCGGCATGG
>JASLMY010000121.1 GCA_030746295.1 Alphaproteobacteria bacterium
CGTGATTGCCTCATATCCGTCTCCTCTATGACGGACTCTCCTATCAGATGAGGGAACTTTCGGGGCTCAGGTCACGGCGTTTACTACCAAGTTGGTGCCAGCGATTTTGACACACCCTATTTCGCCCTTAGCAGCAGGCGGTGCTCGGTGGCGGCTTCGACGGCTTCGCGGGAGTAGGGCATTGGCACGTAGTCCTCGCGGGCCCAGAGGGGGAAGTGGTCGCGGTAGTGGGGGGAGGTCGGGTCGCCGGACTGGCCCGGCGCGTTGATGGTCCGGCAGGCGTCCCAGTTGCCGACGTCGGCCAGCATGCGCCAGGAGACGCCGAGGCTGACGCGGAAGTCGTCCGGCCGGTAGGCGTTGTTGTTGATGGTCATGCCGTTGCCGCCCTTGGGCGCGGGGCCGACGTCGAGGCGCTGGCCGGCCGACGCGTCGACGAGCGGCGACAGGGGGTGCTCGAAATAGCCGTGGTGCAGGCGTCCCCAGGCCCAGGCCTCGGGTGTGTGCCCGAGGCGGTCGGCGGTCTCGTCCCAGGCGCGCAGCAATGTCTCGGTCAAGAGGGCGGCGCGGCCACCGGCTAGTCGGGGGTCGTCCGCCTCCACGAGATCGAGGGCGAGCTCGGTGTCGGGCACGGCGGCGAAGGCTTGCAAGCCCTCGGGCGAGACGGCCGCCAACGTGGCGGGAAGCAGATGGCGGACGAACCAGATCTCGAAGAGGGCGGCGGCGCCCGAGTCGGCTTCGAGGCGCTGGTCCCAGGCGGCGAGCAGGGCCAGCGCCTCGCGGAGCCGCGGGTCGTCGGCGTCGAGGCCCGCCAGCAGGGCCGTCAGGCGTTCCGCCGGCAGGGAGAAGAAACTCGTCTGCAGGGCGGCCATGTCGTCGAGCGAATGCGTCGGCTTTGCCTCTAGGCCGCGGGCGATCAGGCGGTAGCGGGCCGGGTCCGGCCACTCGAAGCCGACCCGGTGGCGGCGCCAGTCGAAGTCGTCGGGCAGGTTGAACTGGTTGGCGCTGGCGACCCAGCCGGCAGCGGGGTTGAAGCTTCGGGGCTTTTCCTCCGGCGGCAGAAACCCGTACCATTCGAAACGGCCGTCGCCCGGCACCGGCATCAGGCCGTCCCAGTTCGGCCGCCGGGGCACCATGCCGGCCGTGGCCCAGCCGATGTTGCCGTCGACGTCGGCGACGATGTGGTTGGTCGACGGCGCGCCCCAGCCTTGCAACGCCTCTAGGTAGTCCTCCCAGTTCCGCGCCTGCAGGAAGCTCAGGCTGGCGAGGTAGGCGGCGGTGCCGGGCTCGCGCCAGACGGTGCGCAGCGCATAGGCCCGACCCGTCTCGGGGTCGGCGTGCAGCACTGGCCCGTGCCGGGTGAAGGCGAGCTCGACCTCCTCGTCGGCCCGTCCTCGGACCGGCACCGTTTCGATGACGGTCTCCATTGCCTCCCAGCCGCCCTCGTAGCGGTAGCGGCTCGGGTCGTCCGGATGGAGCTCGTAGACGTAGAGGTCCTCCTGGTCCACCGGCCAGATGGTGAGGCCGAAGGCGAGGCGCTCGTTGTGGCCGAGGGAGACGCCGGGCACCGCCGGCTCGCCGGCGCCGATCACGTCCAGCCCCGGGGCCGAGAGATGGACCATGTAGCGGAGCGCGGGCAGGCCGTGCAAGCGGTGCGGGTCGGTGGCGAAGAGGGCGCGGCCGGTCTCGGACCGCTCCGGTGCCACAGCCCAGGCGTTGCTGCCGGCGAGTTCCGGCGGCGGCGGTTGCAGCGGCGAGGCCAGCCTGTCGGGGCCGAAGGCCGGCGGCTCGGTGCCGAGGAGGTAGGCTTGCATCACCTCCGCCGGGATCTCCTCGGGCGCGAGGCCATAGGGCGGGCGGATCTCCCATTCCGGCTGTAGACGTTTTCTCAGTTGGTCGGCCTCGCTGCCGTATTTGGCGAGGACAGCCGAGCGGCGCACCTCCTGATCCAAATTGTGGACCCGGGCGTGGCTGCGGATGCGGACCACGTCCTCGGCCCGCCAGCGGGCGGGCGCAGTACCCATCAGCTTGAACTCCGGCGGCAGCCGCTCCGGCGCTTCGGCGAGGCCGTCGACATAGGCGTTGATGCCGGCGACGAAGGCCTCGGTCCACGCCTCCGCCTCGGCGCCGTAGGCGGCCCACTCAGGCGTCATGTCGCCGCGGTAGAGGAAGCGCCGGGCGGCTCGGTCCTGGTCCAAATAGGCGGGGCCGAAGTCGCCGGCCAAGAGTCCGAGGCCGCGCTTGCGCCACAGGTCGATCTGCCAGAGCCGGTCGCGGGCCGCGTTCCAGCCCTGGGCGAAGAAGCAGTCGCGCGTGCTCTGGGCGTAGATGTGCGCCAAGCCCCAGCGGTCGATCAGGATCTCGACGGGCGCCTCCAAACCGGTAAGCTCGACGGTCTCGGCTCCAGCGGTCATCGCCTTTCCCTCGGCTGGCCCATCAGGGCGATCCTCGTTGCTCTCGCCGTCGATTGTCGGGCTCGGTCCGAGACGGCGCAAGCCTGCGGTCCGGGCGTTCAGGTGGCACGGCATCGTGATCGTGGATGACGGCGTGCCTTTCCAGTGGGGCGGCGCAATCGTTATCGTCGGGATCGCCGAAGGTTGGGGGCGAACATGGATGCGAAGCCTCAGCAGACGACTTCTGCCCTGTCGGTCGGATTGCGTCTCGCCGCGGGCCTCGCCGCGGCGCTCGTCGTCGCCGGCCTTATCCTCTATCTGCTGGCGCTCTGGCAGGACAGCTCGGTCGCGAGGCTGGCGCCCGCACTGATCGTCGGCGTCACTGCCGCCATGCTGGCCGTGCCATTGCTGATCTGGGTGCTCTATCTCTTGAGCCGCTGGGCCACGGCCCGCCATGCCCGGCGTCTGGGCGTCACCACCGCGCCCGGCATCTCCGCTTACGAGCAGCACCTGTCGCTTTCTTCGACGCCCGAGGCCGCCTTCGGCCTCGCCGAGGCGGTGCTTCGTGCGCTGCCACAAGGGAGCCGCATCATGAGTGCCGATGCGGTTGCCGGCGAGATCATCGCGAGCACGGATCGGAGCGAGAGGAGCTACGGCGAGACCGTCAGTGTCGCCATCAAGAAGACACCGGCAGGGCGGAGTGCCATCGACATAGGGAGCCAGCCCGCGACCTTTCAGCTCTTCGACTGGGGCGTGAACGCGGAGAACGTTGCCTGGGTCGTGGCCGAGCTCAGGGCTCGGGACGGAATCGTCGCCGGTCCAGCATTGGATGTAGGTGAAGATGCGGCGAGCGACGGGACCGAGCTGGCAACGCGGGACTGGCTGGCGCTCGCCTATCTGTTGCTCGTCGCCGCCTACACCGGCTTTCTGATCTTGGCATTGGAACTCTGGCCCGAGCTCTTTCTGGCCTGGTCCGCCCTTCTGGAGCCCGTGACGCTGTCGCCGGAACGGCTCTTCGGCGATGCCTGCGCGGCCGAGGCCGGCGCCAAGGGCCATCTGGTGATCCAACAGCTCAATCTCCTGATTACGCCGACGCTCGTTGCCTACACGGCTTACAACTGGATCGAGTTCGCGCGGGGGCGGGAGCGTATGGGCGGGCTCAACTGGCTCTTCAGCTTGGGCTCGCTGGTGGCCCTGCCAGGCCTCGTCACCGTCGGCTGCTGGGCCGGCTGGGGCGACGATCTGGGCCCCAAATACCACGGCCTCATCGCCCTGATGCACGGCTACAGCGCCGGTGCGATCCTCTATGCCGTGATGCTGGTGAGCTTGACGAACGGGGTCTCCTATCTGCCGGCGGCCTTGCTGGCCCGGCTCTCGGCCAGGCGCCGGCCCAAGGAGGGCCGCGTCCGCGGCCCGCGGTAGCGGAACGCAAAGGCCTGCGGCTACCATGGGCCATGTCTGGTGCCACCGAAGGGGATGAAAAAGGCTTCCCGCGCCACCGCCTGATCGGCTTGATCGCGGGCCCGCTCGCCGCCGTCGCCCTGTTGGCGAGCCCGGCCCCCGACGGGTTGTCGGAGGCGGGCTGGCGGATCGCTGCTGTCGGCGTCTGGATGGCGCTTTGGTGGATGACCGAGGCACTGCCGCTCGCCGTTACCGCGACGCTGCCGCTGATCCTGTTCCCGGCGTTGGGCGTGCGTGGCATCGAGACGACGACGCCTGCCTACGCCCACCCGCTGGTCTTCCTTTTCTTGGGCGGCTTTCTGCTGGCCCGCGCCATGCACGTCTGGGGCTTGGACCGGCGCCTGGCACTGACCGTGCTACGCTTCGCCGGCTCCAGCCCGCGCAACGTCATTGCCGGCCTGATGGCGGTCACCGGTTTCCTCTCCATGTGGGTCTCCAACACGGCGACGGCGATGGTGATGCTGCCGATCGGCCAGTCGATCGTCGCTACCTACGCGGCCGACGACGCCACCGACAACAAGGTGGCACCCGCGCTGCTGCTGGCCATTGCTTATGCCGCGACGATCGGCGGCATGGGCACCATCATCGGGACGCCGCCCAACGCCCTCTTCGCCGCCTTCATGGCCGAGGCCTACGGCATCGAGATCAGCTTCGTCCGCTGGATGCTGATCGGCGTGCCGCTGGTGCTGGTGCTGTTGCCGCTGACCTGGTTACTGTTGACCCACGTCAGCTTTCGGGTCTCGGGCGAAAGCTCGTTCGAGACCCGAGATACGATCCGCGAGGCACTGGCCGCCCTGCCACGGGTCTCGACGGCCGAGCGCCTGTTGGGCACCGTCATGGTGCTGGTGGCGCTCGCCTGGATCTTCCGCCCGCTGCTCGCCTCGGCCCTGCCCTGGCTCAAGCTCTCCGATGCCGGCATCGCCATGACGGGGGCGCTGCTGCTGTTCTTGCTGCCGGTCGACCTCGCCCGTGGCCGCTTCCTGCTCTCCTGGCAAGAGGCGGCGGCGATCCGCTGGGACGTGCTGATCCTCTTCGGTGGCGGCCTGGCGCTCGCCTCGGGCATCGGCGACTCCGACCTCGCCAGCTGGATCGGCGCCCGCCTCACCGGCCTTCAAGTGCTGCCGATCTTCCTGCTGCTCCTGGTCGTCGGCCTGCTGATCGTCTTCCTGGGCGAGTTGGCCTCCAACACGGCGATGGCGGCCGTCTTCCTGCCGGTGGCCGGCGCCACCGCCATCGCCATGGGCGCGCCGGCGATCGAGCTGACCCTGCCGATCGCCCTTTTCGCCACGCTCGGCTTCATGCTGCCGGTAGCGACCCCGCCCAATGCCGTCATCTTCGGCAGCGGCGCCGTCGAGATCGGCCACATGCTCCGCGCTGGCATCATCCTCGACCTCGTCGGCATCGTCGTCGTCGCCCTCGCCATCCTGACCCTCGGCGCCTGGGTCTTCGGCCCGGGTTAGAGGGGAAGCGCCCTGGTCACCGAACCTATTCCAGCATCATCTGGGCCGCCTTCTCGGCGATCATGATGACGGGGGCGTTGATGTTGCCGGACGGCATGGTGGGCATGATCGAGGCGTCGACGACGTGGAGGCCGTCGAGGCCCCGGACCTTGAGACGGCCGTCGACGACCGCCATGGGGTCGTCGTCGGTGCCCATCTTGCAGGTGCCCATGACGTGGTAGGTGGTGGCGCCGGTCTGCCGGGCGTAATCCAGCAGCTCGGCATCGGTTTGGCGCTCGGTTCCGGGGTTCATCTCGAAGGCCCGGTACTTGGCGAGCGCGTCCGCCTCGCCCAAGTCGCGCGCGATTCGCATGCCGGCGACGAGGGTGTCGCAGTCGATCTGCTGGTCGAGGAAGTTGGGGCGGATCTTGGGCGCGGCGAAGGGGTCGGCGGCGCCGATGTGGATCGAGCCCTGGCTCTCCGGGCGGCACTGGTAGACACCGATGGTCATGCCCGGCTCGTCCTCCAAGAGGCGCGTGCTGACGTCGCCGAAGCTGCCATGGACGAAGAAGAACTGGCAGTCGGGCGTCTCCAGCTCGGGCCGCGAGCGAACGAAGCCGTGGCCGACGCCGGCGGTGAAGGTGAGCACACCACGCCGCGTCAGGGCGTATTTCATCAGCTCGCGGGCAAAGCGCAGGCCGCGAGTGTCCTCGTTCAGCGTGATCCGCTGCTTGACCCGCCAGTTGAGCCGGGCGGCGTAGTGGTCGCGGTAGTTCTCGCCGACGCCCGCCAGCGCGTGCTTGACCTCGATGCCGTGCTCGCCCAACACCTCCGGCCGGCCGATGCCCGACAACTCCAGGATCTGGGGTGACTGCACGGCACCTGCCGAGACGACGACCGCGCCGCCGGCGCGCGCCTCGCGGTCTTGGCCGTTGACGTCGTAGTTGACGCCAATAGCCCGCTTGCCCTCCAGCAGTAGCTTCTTGACCTGAGCGTTGGTGACGACTTCCAGGTTGGAGCGGCGCCGGACCGGGTCGAGATAGGCGCGGGCCGTGCTCTCGCGGCGGCCGTCGCGCTGCGTCACCTGGTAGTAGCCGAAGCCGTCTTGGCGGGCGCCGTTGTAGTCGGGGTTCCGCTCGTAGCCGAGCTCGACGCCGGCCTCGACGAAGGCGTCGATCATCTCGTGATGCTCGTACATATCGACGACGTTCAAGGGGCCGTCGGCCCCCCGGATCTCATCGCCGCCGCGCTCGAAGCTCTCGGCCTTCTTGAAGTAGGGCAACACGTCGGCATAGGACCAGCCGCGATTTCCCAGTTGCGCCCAGACGTCGTAGTCGCGGGCCTGGCCGCGGACGTAGAGCATGCCGTTGATCGAGCTGGAGCCGCCCAGCACCTTGCCGCGCGGGATCGGGATCTTGCGGCCGCCGACGTTGTCGTCGGGCTCGGTCTCGAAGAGCCAGTTGAACTTCTGGTGGTTCAAGAGCTTCTGGAAGCCGACCGGGACGTGGATCCAGATGCTGCTGTCCTTGCCGCCGGCCTCCAGCAGCAGGACTTTGTTGCGTGCATCCTCGCTCAGCCGGTTGGCCATGACGCAACCGGCCGAGCCGGCACCGATGACGATGTAGTCGTAACTCACGATCTCCAAGCCTCCCCAGGCCGCTATTCGGCCGCGTCCGCCCTTGCCGATGCCGGGCTCCGCTCGAAGCCCTCGTAGCCGTTCGCCGCGACGGCGTCGCATTTCTCGACGTAGAGCGGGAAGCCGCCGATATAGGGCATGAAGACGCGCGGCTTGCCGGGGATGTTGGCGCCGATGTACCAGGTGTCGTCCTGCGAGCGCAGGTTGTCCGTGGCCACCTCGGCGGCGTGCGCGACCCAAGCGTCCTCCGCCGCCTGGCTCGCCTCGATCCGCGCCAGGCCGTGCTCGCGCAAGGAGCCCAGGCAATCGGCGATCCAGTCGACGTGCTGCTCGATCGAGGGCAGCATGTTGGTGAAGACCGAGGGGCTGCCGGGGCCGGTGATGGTGAAGAGGTTGGGAAAGCCCGCCATCGCCAGGCCGAGATAGGTGCGGGGCCCGTCGCGCCATTTCTCTCGCAGGCTTTGGCCGCCGACACCGCGGATCTCGATCTTCAACAAGGCCCCGGTCATGGCGTCGAAGCCGGTGGCATAGACGATGGCGTCGACCTTCCAGACCTTGCCGTCGACCTTGATGCCGTCGGGCGCGATCGCCTCGATCGGGCTCGTTCGCACGTCGACCAGGGTGACGTTCGGGCGGTTGAAGGTCTTCCAGTAGTCGGTGTCGACGCAAAGCCGCTTGGCGCCGATGATGTTGTGGGGGCACAGCAGCTCTGCGACCTCCGGGTCGTCGACCGTCTCGCGGATCTTGGAGCGGACGAACTCGGCCGCCATCTCGTTGGCCTTGCGGTCGTAGAGCAGGTCGGCGAAGGCGCCCATGTAGGAGACGCCGCCATAGGCCCAGCGGGCCTCGAACTCACGGGCCCGCTCCTCCACCGTCGCCTCTACGGCCGAGGCCTCGTTGAAGGTGAAGTCGAGGCCCGGGAAGGTCCGCTTGGCCCGTGCCCGCATGCCGGCGTAGTCGGCCTTCACGGCCTCTTGGTAGTGCGGCGTCAGGGGCGCGTTGCGGGCCGGCACCATGTAGTTGGGCGTCCGTTGGAAGACGGTGAGCTCAGCCGCCTCCTGGGCGATCAGCGGGATCGCCTGGATGGCGGACGAGCCGGTGCCGATGACACCGACGCGCAAGCCGGTGAAGTCGACGCCCTCGTGCGGCCAGTGGCCGGTGTGATAGCTGGCGCCCCGAAAGCTGTCGATGCCCTCGAACTTCGGCGTGTTGACCGAGGAGAGGCAGCCCGTCGCCATCACGCAGTAGGTGGCACGGAGGCGGTCGCCGGCCTCGGTCTCCAAAACCCAGTGCCCCGCCGCCTCGTCGAAAACCGCGGAACTCACGGGCGTGTCGAGCTGGATGTCGCGGTGCAAGTCGAAGCGGTCGGCGACGTGCTCGGCATAGCGCAGGATTTCGGGCTGGGTGGCGTATTTCTCCGACCACTCCCACTCCTGCTGCAGCGCGTCGGAGAACTGGTAGGAATACTGCATGCTCTCCACGTCGCAGCGCGCGCCCGGATAGCGGTTCCAATACCAGGTGCCGCCGACACCGTCGGCGGCGTCGACGACGCGAACCGTGAATCCCATGCCGCGCAGCCGGTGCAGCATATACATGCCGCCAAATCCGGCGCCGACGATGACGACGTCGAAATCGACGGCGGGTCCCGCGCCGGTCTCTTCCGGCTCTGACTGTGCAACCGACATCTCACCCTTTCCACGCGTAAGCTGTTGTCCGTCTCTGGGCGCGACCTTAGCCGAGGCGGCCCGGAACGCAAAGGCGGGGGGCGGGGCGGTCGCGCGGCGCGGTTGGCGATTGACTTCCGGGCGCGGCGCGATAGCTTCCATCCGCACACCCGTGACGTAAGCCCGAAACGGAGCGCCACGCGCGAGCCTATCGTGGTCAGTCTCAGAATTTCGCTTCCGCCGTCGCTCGCCCGCGCAGCCTCGGCCTACCAGTCGGGTCGGCTCGCCGAAGCCGAGAGGGCGTGCACGGAGACGCTGGCCGCCGAGGGCGACTCCTTCGCGGCGCTGCGGCTGCTCGCCGTCGTTCAATTGGACCTGGGCAAGACGGAGGCGGCGTTGTCGAGCTTCGACCGTGCCCTCGGCTTGCGACCGGACGACGCCGGGATACTCTACGATCGCGGCCGGGCCCTCAGGCGATTGCAACGGCAGGAGGAAGCGTTGGCCAGCTACGACCGGACGCTCGAATTGCGGCCGGACTGGGTCGAGGCGCACAACAACCGCGGCAACGCGCTGACCGATTTGGGACGGCTGGACGAGGCGCTGGCGAGCTACGATCGCGCCCTCGGCATTCGATCCGACGATGCCGAAACGCTCTTCAATCGCGGCAACACGCTTTGGTCCCTGAGACGGACCGAGGAGGCGCTGGATAGCTACGACCGGGCGCTCGCCGCGCAGCCCGACTTGGCCGACGCGGTATACAACCGCGCCAATCTGTTGAAGGAGTTGGGACGGTTGGAGGAGTCGCTGGCGGGCTACGACCGTTCGCTCGAGATTCAGCCGGGCGATGCGCCGTCCCATTTCAACCGCGGCCACACGCTCATCGAGCTCGGCCGGCTCGACGAGGCGCTGGCGAGCTACGAGACCGCACTTGTCGCCAATCCGGAGCACGCGCTGGCCTTCAGCGGGGTCGCGAACTGCGTCATCAAGCTCTGCCAGCTGGAGAAATGGCACGCGCTGGCCGAAGAGCTGTCCCGGAACGTCACCGACCGGAAGTCGGTCGTCACGCCCTTCGTGCTGCTGCGCTACAGCGGCGAGCCCGAGCTGCAATGGCAATGCGCCAGGGCCTACGCTGCGTACAAGGTGCCGTCGTTGCCCGAGCCGATGTGGACCGGCGAGAGGTGGCGCCACGACAAGCTCCGGGTCGCCTACCTCTCCGCCGATTTTCGCGAGCACGCGATGTCGTACCTGATTGCGGGGATGCTGGAGCGCCACGACCGCTCGCGCTTCGAGATCACGGGCGTGTCGTTCGGCCCCGACGACGGCGGCGCGACACGCCGGCGGCTGGCCGCCGCCTTCGACCAGTTCTTGGATGTCCGTGCCGACAGCGACGCCGGCATCGCCCGCCACCTCCGCGATTTGGAGGTCGACATAGCGGTCGATCTGATGGGCTACACGCGGCATTCGCGGCCGGCCATCCTCAGCCATCGGCCGGCGCCGATCCAGGTGAGCTATCTCGGCTATCCGGGCACGATGGGGGTCGAGTGGATCGACTACGTCATCGCCGACGCGGTCGTCGCCCCGTTCTCGCAGCAGCCGTTCTTCACCGAGAGCATCGTCCAACTGCCCGACTGCTACTGAGTGAACGACGATGAGCGCGTGGTCTCGGAGGAGACGCCGACGCGGGCCGAGGCGGGGCTGCCGGAGGCGGGCTTCGTCTTCTGCTGCTTCAATCAGAGCTCGAAGATCACGCCCGACGTCTTCGACGTTTGGATGCGGCTCCTGCATCGGGTCGAGGGCAGCGTTCTCTGGCTCTTCCTGGACAACGAGGCGGCCGCGGCGAACCTGCGGCGCGAGGCCGAGGCGCGCGGGGTCGCGGCGTCGCGGCTGGTGTTCGCGGGACGCATGCCGGTTGAGCGGCACTTGGCGCGTCACCGCCTGGCCGACCTCTTTATCGACACCCTGCCCTACAACGCGCACACCACCGCGACCGATGCGTTGTGGGTGGGGCTTCCGGTGCTGACATGCAGGGGCGAGGCTTTTGCGGCGCGGGTGGCGACCAGCCTCTTGCAGGCGATCGGACTGCCGGAGTTGGTGACGGAGAGCCTCGAGGACTATGAGGCGCTGGCGTTGAAGCTCGCCACCGAGCCGGCCCTGCTAGAAGGGATCCGCGCCAAGCTCTGGCGGAACCGGCTGACGACCCCGCTCTTCGACACCGACCGTTTTCGGCGTTCCATGGAGGCCGCCTACACCGAGATGTGGCGGACCTGGCAGCGCGGCGAGGCGCCACGCGGCTTCGCGGTACCGGCCCCGACAGAGACCGCCGGTGGCCGACCACCGAGCCGGCGGCGGGTCTCGCTCCGCGTTCGCACGCGGACGAGCTGACGGCCGCGCTGGCGCTGGACAAAGGCGCGGCGCTGTCCCACCCTGGGCGATACAGGGCCGAAACGCTTGCAATATCGACGATGAAGGGTCCATGGCATGGCGGCTGGGCGAACCGCCTTTTCCGAGTACGCGGTCGGCGACGACTACTGCGAGATGCTGGGCCTGGATGAGCGGCCGGCGCGGCATGCCGAAGTGGTGCGCCGGCGGCTCTCGCGCATGAGCCTGACACAGCTTGCGCGGCGCAGCCGCGACAGCGACCGCGAGCTCTTCAGCCTCGGCATCACCTTCACCGTCTACAGCGACCGCGACGCGATCGACCGGGTGCTGCCCTTCGACGTCATCCCGCGCACCCTCTCGCCCGAGGACTGGCGTCAGATCGACGCCGGCGTCAAGCAGCGGGTCAAGGCCATCAACCTCTTCCTGCACGATGTCTACCACCGTCGCCGGATTCTGAAGGACGGCATCGTCCCGACCGAGCTGGTGCTTACCAACGCCAACTATCGACCCGAGATGCGCCGCTTCGAGCCGCGCCACGGCACCTACGTGCACATCGCGGGCATCGACATCGTGCGCGACGAGAACGGCCGCTTTCTTGTGCTCGAGGACAATGTCCGCACCCCTTCCGGCGTCTCCTACGTGGTCGAGAATCGCCATCTGATGCAGCGCGCCTTCCCGGACCTGATGGAGAACGTCAGCCTGAAGTCGGTCTCGGACTACGGCGTCCGCCTGCGTCAGGCGCTGAACGCGGTCGCACCCCGGCGAGGACGCGAGCCGCAGGTGGTGCTGCTGTCGCCGGGCGTCTTCAACTCGGCCTATTTCGAGCACGTCTTCCTCGCCCGCGAGATGGGCGCGCCGCTGGTCGAGGGCCGCGACCTGGTGGTCGATGACGACCGCGTCTTCATGAAGACGACCGAAGGCCTGACCCCGGTGCATGTCATCTATCGTCGCATCAACGACGACTTCCTCGACCCCGAGGCCTTTCGGGCCGACAGCATGCTGGGGGTGCCGGGCCTGATGCGGGCCTATCTTCGGGGCAACGTTACGCTCGCCAACGCGATCGGCACCGGCGTCGCCGACGACAAGGCGATCTACGCCTACATGCCGCGCATCATCCGCTACTACCTCGACGAAGAGCCGATCCTGGCCAACGTCGAGACCAACATCTGCGGCGAGCCGGAGGGGCTCGCCTACACGCTTCGTCATCTCAAACGCCTGGTCGTCAAGCCGGTGGGCGAGGCCGGCGGCTACGGCGTCGTCATCGGCCCCCGTGCCAGCAAGGCCGAGCTCGCCGAGGTCCGCGCCAAGCTCAAGAAGACGCCGCACGAATACATCAGCCAGCCGATGGTCCACCTCTCGGTCTGCCCGACCCTGGTCGAAGGCGGCATCGAGGCGCGCCACGTCGACCTGCGCCCCTTCGCCGTTACCGGGCGCGAGACCTGGGTGCTGCCGGGCGGCCTGACCCGGGTGGCGCTCGCCAAGGGTTCGATGATCGTCAACTCCTCGCAAGGCGGTGGCACGAAGGATACCTGGGTTTTTGAATAGGCATCTGCTGGCCCGCTTCGCCGAGAGCGTCTTCTGGCTCGCCCGATATGTCGAGCGAGCGGAGAACCTGGCCCGCATCCTCGACGTCAACGAGACCTTCGCCCGCGAGGCGCATGGCGGCCACGAGTGGCTGCCGGTGCTGCAGATGAACGCCGACGAGGACCGATTCTTCGCCGACGGGCGCAAGCTGACGGCGAAGGCGGTGGTCGCCTTCTACGTCCTCGACCGCGATAATCCGTCCTCGATCGTCGCCTCGCTCAGGATGGCGCGCGAGAACGCACGGGCGTTGCGCCACATCATCAGCACCGAGATGTGGATGCAGTTGAACGTCTTCTACAACGAGGTCGCCGCACTCAATCAGAGAGACCTGGCGCTCGCCAACTTGTCCCGGCTCTGCGCCCGCATCAAGGAGGCCTGCCAGACCCACGCCGGCATCACCGAGGGGACCTTTTACCGGGACGAGGCCTGGTGCTTCTACGCCATCGGCAAGGATTTGGAGCGCGCCGACCAGACCTCGCGCCTGCTCGACATCAAATACCGGCGTCTCGCCGGCGCCGAGGAGACACCCGATTCCGCGATCGACGTCAGCCAGTGGAACGCGCTTCTGCGCTCGGTCGCCGGCTACCACGCCTTTCGGCGCTCGCATCCGCGCGATTTGTCCTCGGCCGACGTTGCCGCCTTCCTGATCCACGAGCGGGATTTCCCGCGTTCGATGGCCTGCTGCATTCGCCAGGCGAAGGTGCGTTTCGAGCAATTGGAAACCGATCATGACCTACCGTTTGGACGCCGCGGCAGCGGCATCCTCAACCGTATGACGCGAACGCTCAGGCCGCGCCAGCGCGCCCAGGTTGGTCGCGACGCGGCCCGGCTGCACGCCTTCGTGGACGAATTTCAGCTCCAGCTGATGGCGCTCACCGATGAGACGGGTCGGGTATACTTCGGCCACACCGGGGCCTGAGCCGGGCGAGGGGTGCATGCAACTGCTGACCATCGATCACCGGACCACCTACCGCTACCGCCGCCCGGTCGGCTTCGGCGAGCACCGGATGATGTTTCGGCCGCGCGACAGCCACGACCTTCGGTTGGTCGAGAGCCGGTTGGAGGTCTCGCCGACGCCGGAGCTGCGCTGGGTGCACGACGTCTTCGGCAACTCGATCGCCGTCGCCAGCTTCGCCGGCAGCGCCGATCGGTTGGAGCTCACGAGCACCATCGTCGTCGAGCACTACGGCGGCAGCGAGCCGGAGGTCGCGATCCTGCCGCATGCCCGGCGCTTGCCCTTCTCCTACGACGCCGGCGAGCTCTCCGACCTCGGCCGCACCAACGAACGACACTATCCCGACCCGGAGCATCGGGTGAACGGATGGGCGCGGCGGTTTCTCGAGGACGCCGGGGCGAGCGAGACGGACGCCGTGCTGCTGCACATGACCCGGGCGATCCAGGACCAGATCGCCTATCTGGAGCGACCGGAAGAAGGTGTTCAGTCTCCGGTCGAGACCTTGGAGAAAGCCGCCGGCAGTTGCCGGGACCTAGCGCTGTTGATGATGGAGGCGACCCGCAGCCTCGGCCTCGCCGCCCGTTTCGTCACCGGCTACCTCTATGACGGCGCAACGCCGGGCGGGCAGCAGGGGCTCGTCGGCGGCGGTGCGACGCACGCCTGGGTTCAGGTTTATCTGCCGGGCGCCGGCTGGCTGGAGTTCGACCCCACCAACGGCTCCGCCGGCGGCGGCAACCTGATCCGGGTCGCCGTCGCCCGCGACCCGACGCAAGCGGCACCCGTGCAGGGCACCTATATCGGCACGCCTGACGACTTCCTCGA
>JASLMY010000122.1 GCA_030746295.1 Alphaproteobacteria bacterium
GAAAGGCGAGGCTTCGTAACACATCTCCCGACGCTTGACCAGCGTTGCCAAGAACTCTCGAAGACGGCTCGAATCAAGGCTCAAATCATCGCCATGCCGCCGTTGACATGCAGCGTCTGGCCGGTGACGTAGGCGGCTTCGTCGCTCGCCAGATACACCACCGATGCGGCGATATCCTCCGCTTGGCCCAACCGCCCGATCGGCACCGCCGCCAACAGCTCTTCCCGCCGCGCCTCGGGCAGCACGTCGGTCATCGGCGACTCGATGAAGCCCGGCGCGACGCAGTTTACGGTGATGCCGCGGCTCGCGACCTCGTGCGCCAGCGACTTGCTCATGCCGATCATCCCGGCCTTGGCGGCGGCATAATTGGCCTGGCCGGGGCCGCCGGTGACGCCGACGATCGAGGTGATGTTCACGATCCTGCCCCAACGCTGGCGCATCATGCCCCGAAGCACCGCCCGGCTGAGCCGGAAGGCGGCGCCGAGATTGACGCCCAACACCAGATCCCAATCCTCCTCCTTGAGCCGGAGTGCCAGATTGTCCCGGGTCAGGCCGGCATTGTTGACCAGGATGTCGAGGCCCCCGAGGCTGTTTTCTGCCTCGCCTGCCAGCGCCGCGGCGGCCTCGGCGTCCGCGAGTTCGGACGGCACGATGACCGCCCCCTCGCCCAGCGCCGCCGCCAGTTCCTCCAGCGCCTCGACGCGCCTGCCCGAGAGTGCGACCTTGGCGCCAGAAGTATGCAGCGCCCGGGCGATACCGGCACCGATGCGTCCCGACGCGCCGGTGACGAGGGCGTGTCTTCCTGTGAGATCGAACATGATGCGCCTCCTCGAAAACCGTTGCTCGCCGGCTGCCGCCTCAGAGCGATTCGACGAAGGCGTCGACGTCCTCGGGCGCGCCGACGGCGATGCAGGCGAGGTCGCGGTCGATGCGCCTCGCGAGCCCGCTCAACACCTTGCCGGCACCGAGCTCCACCTGGGTGTCGACTTCTTGCGCACGCATGAAGACGACGACCTCGCGCCATCGCACCCGGGCCGTGACCTGCTCGACCAAGAGCGAGCGGATCTCCTCCGGGTCGGTGACGGCCGCCGCCGTGACGTTGGCGACCAGGGGCGTCCGGGGCTTGCCGACCTCGACCTCGGCCAAGGCCTCGGCCATGACATCGGCCGCCGGCGCCAACAGCCGGCAATGGAACGGCGCGCTCACCGGCAACCTGATCGAGCGCCGGCCGCCCTGTTCCTTGGCGAGCTCGATCGCCCGCTCCACGGCACCGATATGGCCGCTGACGACGATCTGTCCCGGCGCGTTGTCGTTGGCCACGTCCAAGACCTCGCCTTCAGCAGCGGCGGCGGCGACCGACTGCGCCGTCTCGATATCGAGGCCCAGCAGCGCCGCCATCGCGCCCTCGCCGACCGGGACCGCTTCCTGCATCGCCTCACCGCGGCGGCGCAACAGGCGGGCGGCGTCGTCGAGGCGAAGGGCACCGACGGCGCAAAGGGCGGAATACTCGCCGAGCGAATGGCCGGCAACGAAGCGGCAGCTGGTGGCGAGATCGATGCCGACGTCCCGCTCCAGCACCCTGACGACGGCCATGCTGACGGCCATCAACGCGGGCTGGGCGTTGGCGGTCAGCATCAGCTCGTCCTCCGGCCCCTCGAACATCAGCCGGGTCAGGTTTTGCCTAAGGGCGTCGTCGACTTCCTCGAAAAGGTGCCGCGCCGTCGGCAGTGCCGCCGCCAACGCCTTGCCCATGCCAACCGCCTGGGAACCCTGTCCCGGGAACACGAACGCTCTCGACATCGAACTCCTAATCCCCCGCCGCCGCGCGGCCGCCAGTGGCTGGCGACGGAACCGATAGAGCACCCGAGGAATGGGCGCTGTCAAGGTCACTTGCGCCAACCGGCCAATTATGTATAAGTGCCCCGCTTCGTCGGGCCGGCCGGGATCCGTTTCGGGCGCCGGCCTCCCTATTGGGGCCGGGCGACCGGCGCCGGAGCGGGCGGCAAATCAAATCTAAGAGGAACGATACCGTATGCCGTTATACGAGAGTGTGTTCATCGCCCGCCAGGATATCTCCTCGCAACAGGTGGAGAGCCTGTCGGAGAGCCTGCAGGGGATCGTGCGGGAGAACGGTGGCACCATCGAGAAGACCGAGCTCTGGGGCCTTCGCAATTTGGCCTATCGGATCAAGAAGAACCGCAAGGGCCACTACTTCCTACTCAACATCAACGCCCCGGCAGCGACGATGCAGGAGCTCGAGCGCAACGCCCGCCTGAACGAGGACATCATCCGCTACCTCAGCCTGCGGGTCGACGGCTTCGATGAAGGCCCGTCGATCATGATGCAGACGCGCTCGGCCCGCGACGGCGGACGGCGCGACCGCGGCGATCGGGGACCGCGGGGCGACAGAGACCGGGGCCCGCGGGGCGACAGCGGCCCGCGCGGCGAGCGCCAGAGCCGTCCGGAGCCCACCGCACCGGCACCGGCACCAGCACCTGCCGCGACGGGAGAATAAGCCATGGCCATGGACGTCAAGATCAGCCAGATGCCACTCAGGCGGCCCTTTCACCGCCGCCGCAAGACCTGCCCCTTCTCCGGTCCGAACGCGCCCAAGATCGACTACAAGGACGTGAAGCTGCTGCAGCGCTTCACCTCCGAGCGCGGCAAGATCGTGCCGAGCCGGATCACCGCCGTGACCGCAAAGAAACAGCGCGAGCTCGCCCGGGCGATCAAGCGAGCGCGCCAGCTTTCGCTGCTGCCCTACGTCGTCCACTAGGCGCCGGCCAGGCGCCCGACAGCGCCGAGACCGAAATGGCGAAATGGATGCTGCTCGCCGCCGCGGCCGGCGGGGCGAGTGCGCTGATCAATCTCGGCACCAGCCTCGGCTCGCCGCTGGCCCTGATGCTGAGCCACCTGACGCACTTGCCACTGTTCCTGGCCGGCCTCGGCATCGGCGCGACCGGCGCGGTCTTCGCCGGCGGCGCCGGCACGTTGATCGTGGGGCTGATCGCCGGCCCTTACGCCGGCTTCGTCTTTTTCACATTCGACGCGGTACCGGTCGCCATCCTGTGCCGGCAAGCGTTGCTCTCACGGGCAGTGCCAGGCGGCCAGACCGAATGGTATCCGGGCGGCTTGCTGCTGCTCTGGCTGGCCGGCATCGTCGCCGTCTACGTGCTCGCCCTCGCCCTCTATCTCGGCCTCGCACATGACGGCATCGTGGCGGTGGTGCGCGGGGCATTGCAGCAGTACATCGACGGCCTGGGATCGCTCGTCCACCCCGACAGTGCCGAGCTGTTGCTGGCCCTGGCGCCATACGTGCCCGGGATCATGGCCTGCTACTTCATGCTGACCGTGATCTTCAACGGCGCCCTGGCCCAGCACCTGCTGAGGCGCTCGGGGCGCAATCTGCGACCCTCCGTCGCCTTTTTCGAGATCGAGCTGCCTCGCGGCCTTTTATACGTTCTCGCGGCGGCGATCGCGGCCGCCTACCTCTCCGGCACCTTCGGGCATGTCGCACTGACCCTTGCCTTCATCGTCGCACTGGCGTATTTCCTCCTCGGCTTGGCCGTGGTGCACGCCTTTTTGAGAATGCGGCCCAATCGCGGCACGGCACTATTCAGCTTCTACGTGATCTTCATCTTGCTGATGGTGCTGTTCTCGCCCGTAGGCTTGGCTATCGTCGGCTTGGGCGTCGTCGAGCAACTGCTGGGCCTGAGGCACCGTTTCGCCCAACAAACCGGGGGCGAGGAGGAGGAGTGATGGACGTCATATTGTTGGAGCGGGTCGAGAAGCTCGGCCAGATGGGAGATGTCGTCAAGGTCAAGGACGGCTACGCCCGCAACTACCTGCTGCCACGGCAGAAGGCGCTGAGAGCGACCAAGCAGAACCTGACCCGCTTCGAGAGCGGCCGGGTCGAGCTGGAGACGCAAAACCTCGAGCGCCGTAATGAAGCCGAGGCAGTGGCCGGGAAAATGGATGGCACGCGTGTGGTCCTCGTCCGCCAGGCCAGCGACATGGGCCAGCTCTACGGCTCGGTCAGCGCCCGCGACGTCGCCGAGGCTTTGGCGGAGGCGGGCTTTCAAACCGGCCGTCAGCAGGTCGTGATGGACCGTCCGATCAAGACCCTCGGCATCCACAGCCTCAAGGTCGTCCTGCACCCCGAGGTCGCGGTCACGGTCGAGGCCAACGTCGCCCGCTCGGAAGCCGAGGCCGAGCAGCAGGAGGCGGAAGCCTTCTTCGAGAGCCCGGAGCTGGCGGCGGCGGCGCTGGAAGGCAGCACCACCGACTTCGATGACGAGCCGTTGGGTGAAGTGGCTGCGGTCGGAGAGGCGATGGAAGAATCCGCCGAGGCGGCGGAGGAATCGGCGGAAGAGACCGCCGGGGCGACCGATGAGGACGCCGAATCCCGGCCACCCGATCAGGGTTGATCCACCGGAGATTGTAGTTTGCACTCGGGGCGGCACCATGGGTGGTGCCGCCCCGAGCGATTCTCGCCTTATGATTTTTTGCGAATCACTGTCTTTTTTTTTATACTGCCTCCCGTGAGGACCAACGGCTGCAGGGAGGTGGCATCCGATGTTGCTCGCGCAACTCTTGAAGCGGATGATCAAGAAGGGAACCCTCACCGTCATAGACGCGGACGGCGACTGCCATGTCTTCGAGGGCACCGAAACCGGGCGCACTTGCACAATTCGGCTGCATGATCGCGCCTTGCACCACAAGCTCTTCTTCAGACCCGAGCTCCATGTCGGCGAAGCCTACATGAACGGCACATTGACCGTGGAGGCTGGCGACATCTACGAGTTCGCGGCCCTTTGTGGCGAGAACATGGGCTGGGGAGACCCCGATCACTGGGCGCCGCGACTGCGGCGATCGATCGAGCGCGCAGGACGCCGGATAGCCCAATTCAATCCGGCCCATCGAGCGCGCCGCAACGTGGCCCACCACTACGACCTCTCGGGCAAGCTCTACGAGCTCTTCCTCGATGCCGATCGGCAGTATTCCTGCGCCTACTATCTGTCGCCGAACGACGAGTTGGAGACCGCGCAAGAGCAGAAGAAGCGTCATATCGCGGCCAAGCTGCTGTTGGAGCCGAAGCAGAAGGTGCTCGACATCGGCTCGGGCTGGGGCGGCCTCGCCCTCAGCCTCGCCAAGACCACCGAGGTCGACGTCACCGGCATCACGCTGTCGACCGAGCAGCACCAAGTTGCCAACGAGCGGGCCCGAAAGGAGGGTATGGCCGAACGCGTACGCTTCGGTCTGCAAGATTACCGACAGGTCGAGGGCCGCTTCGACCGGATCGTCTCTGTGGGCATGTTCGAGCATGTCGGCGTCAGCCACTACGACACCTATTTCCGCACCCTGCGCAACCTCTTGGCCGAGGACGGCGTGGCGCTGCTGCATACCATCGGCCGGGCCGAGGGCCCCAACAGCACCAACCCCTGGATCGCCAGGTACATCTTTCCGGGCGGCTATTCGCCGGCCCTCTCCGAGGTGACGCGGGCGATCGAGCGTGCCGGCCTCTACATCACCGACATCGAGGTCCTGCGACTGCACTATGCCGAGACCTTGAGGGCCTGGCGCCGGCGCTTTCGGCAAAACCGCGACCAGATCCGCGAGCTCTACGACGAGCGCTTCTGCCGCATGTGGGAGATGTACCTGGCCGGCAGCGAGGTCGCGTTCCGCTATTGCGGTCACGTCAACTTCCAGATCCAGTTGGCTCGGCGGCAGGACGCGGTGCCGCTCAGCCGCGACTATATCAGCGACTTCGAGCGTGCCGGCCCGAAGGCGGAATGGCGGGCCGCCTGAGGCCGGACCGGGCGATTCGCAGGTAATCCGAGCCCGCCGTCCGGCAACGTCGCCATATGGGCATTCGGGGCGACGCCCGAGCGCCCGAACGAGGCTTCCAGGAGGCCCCGTCGCCGGTCGGCAAAAGCTGCTATCGCGTCGGGGCTTCCGTCGTTCGTTCCCGGGTTATCCCCAGTCTTTTCCAAAGCATTTTTCGCGCCGGCCCCGAATCCCTGCCGACGGCCATGGGTGAACATGTTAGGTTCGCCGCCTCATGACGCACGACATTAGCAACGCAGCCACCCTCACCGCGATCGACAGTAGCGACGACGACGCCGGCTATCGGGTCCTGCCGCACAACGTCGAGGCCGAGCAGGCGGTGCTGGGCGCCATCCTGGTCAACAACGATGCCGCCAGCCGGACCTCGGAGTTCCTGCTGCCCGAGCACTTCTACGAGCCCGCGCACCAGCGCATCTACGACGCCGCGACCCGCCTGATCGAGCGCCAGCAGCTGGCCACGCCGGTGACGCTGAAGCATTATTTCGAGCAGGACCAGACCCTTGCCGAGGTCGGCGGCGCTCAATATCTGGGCCGGCTCGCTGGCGCCGCGGTGACGGTCTACGAGATCGAGCACTATGCCCGCGTCGTCCACGACCTGGCGCTCCGGCGCAGCCTGATCGACATCAGCGACGAGGTCCGCCACGACGCCGTCGAGGCCGATATCGACGACGACGCCGAAAGCCAGATCGAGCGGGCCGAGCATCGCCTCTTCGAGCTTGCCGAGACCGGCCAGAACGAGGGCGGCTTCCAAAGCTTCAACGCCGCGCTCACCGAGGCCATCCACATGGCGGATGCGGCCTACAAGCGGGATACGCTGCTGGTCGGCCTGCCGACAGGCCTGGCCGACCTCGATCGGATCCTCGGCGGACTGCACCGCTCGGACCTGGTCATCCTCGCCGCCCGCCCCGCCATGGGTAAGACATCGCTGGCCACCAACATCGCCTTCCACGTCGCCGACAGCTACAAGTCGACGGTGGACGAGCACGGCCGAACCAAGGTCGAGAACGGCGCCGTCGTCGGTTTCTTCGCCCTGGAGATGTCGGCCGAGCAGATGGCCACGCGCATCCTCGCCGAGGAGGCCAAGATCTCCTCCGAGAAGATCCGCCGGGGCGAGGTCAGCGAGACCCAGTTCCACGACATCGTCGCCGCGACGCAGCGCATCCGCGAGGCGCCGCTCTTCATCGACGACACCCCGGCGCTGTCGATCGCAGCATTACGGACCCGGGCCCGACGGCTGAAGCGGACCCAGGGGCTAGGCCTCGTCGTCGTCGACTACCTGCAACTCCTCCGACCCTCGGGCCGGTCCCGAAACGACAACCGGGTCCAGGAGATCTCGGAGATTACCCAGGGCCTGAAGGCGCTGGCGAAGGAGCTGGACGTGCCGGTGCTGGCACTCTCGCAGCTCTCCCGCGCCGTCGAGCAGCGCGAGGACAAGCGTCCGCAGCTTTCGGACCTGCGAGAATCGGGCGCCATCGAGCAGGATGCCGACGTCGTCATGTTCCTCTTCCGCGAGGAGTACTACCACGAGCGCAAGCAGCCCGAGCCCGACACACCCGAGCACGAGAAGTGGCTGCAGCGCGCCGAGCAGATCCACAACCTCGCCGAAGTGATCATCGGCAAGCAGCGCCACGGACCGACCGGCACTATCAAGCTGCAGTTTCATCGCGAGCACACCAAGTTCCACGATTACGATCCGAGCGATCACCTGCCCGATGCTGTCTTCTAGATCATGTTGCGTGCATACGGGGCCGGCCGCCGCGATGTCGTTGCGAATGCTCTGGGGCGAGGTGGCGCGGCCGTGAATCCGCTCGCCGTCATAGGCCGTTTCTTCATCGGCTTTCTGGCCACCGTCGGCCGCCTCAGCCGGTTCACCGGCGCGGCCGTCTCGCACTGCGTAATGCCGCCCCTCTATCTGCGCCTGATCGGTCAGCAGATGATCCAGATCGGCTACTACTCGCTGCCCGTGGTCGGACTGACCGCACTCTTCACCGGCGCCGTCCTGGCCCTGCAGATCTTCATCGGCTCCTCGCGCTTCAACGCCGAGAGCGCGGTCGCCACCATCGTCGTCATCGGCATCACCCGCGAGTTGGGGCCGGTACTGGGCGGCCTCATGGTCGGCGGCCGGGTCGGGGCGGCGATGGCGGCCGAGCTCGGCACCATGCGGGTCACCGAGCAGATCGACGCCCTGGTGACGCTGCAGACCAATCCCTTCAAGTATCTGGTCGCACCCCGGTTGATCGCGGCGACGCTGACGATGCCGTTACTCGTCATCGTCGCCGACATCATCGGCGTCTTCGGCGGCTACATGATCGGCGTCCACCGGCTGGAGTTCAACGCCGCTAGCTATCTCACCAACACCTTCGAGTTCCTGGAGATCGAGGACGTCGCCTCGGGCCTCGTGAAGGCCGCGGTGTTCGGCTTCATCATCGCCCTCATGGGCTGCTATCACGGCTTCAACTCTTCCGGCGGTGCCCAGGGCGTCGGCCGCGCCACCACCAATGCCGTGGTCTCCTCGCTGATCTTGATCCTGGTCACCAACTATTTCATCACCGAGCTGTTCTTTACCCGATGAGCGAAACACCGAAGCTGCAACTCGAGGACGTGCACAAGGCGTTCGCCAGCAACGTCGTGCTCGACGGCCTCGACCTCTCCGTGGCGCCGGGTGAATCCGTGGTCGTCATCGGCGGCTCCGGCACCGGCAAGTCGGTGATGTTGAAGTGCGTCCTCGGCCTCCTCAGGCCCGAGAGCGGCAGCATCAAGGTCGACGGCCAGGAGGTCGTGGGCCTCCGTGGTGCCGCGCACGACGAGGTGCTGACCAAGTTCGGCATGCTGTTCCAGGCGGCGGCCCTCTTCGATTCCTTGAAGGTCTGGGAGAACGTCGCCTTCGGCCTGGTCGAGGGCGGCGGCATGGCCAAGGACGAGGCCTACGAGATCGCCATCGACAAGCTGCGCCGGGTCGGCCTCGGGCCCGAGGTCGGCGCGTTGGAGCCGGCCGAGCTCTCGGGCGGGATGAAAAAGCGGGTCGGCCTCGCACGCGCGATCGCGACCGAGCCCGAGATCATCTTCTTCGATGAGCCGACGACCGGCCTCGACCCGATCATGGGCGACGTCATCAACCACCTCATTGTCGAGTGTGTGCAAGACCTCGGCGCCACCACGGTCACCATCACCCACGACATGTCGAGCGCCCGCACGATCGCCCACCGGGTCGCCATGATCCACAAGGGCAAGATCGTCTGGAACGGCCCCGTGGCGGAGATCGACGACAGCGGCAACGACTACGTCGAGCAGTTCATCAACGGCCGCGCCGAGGGCCCGATCAAAATGGAGATCTGAGCGCTGTTCCACTCCAGGGCCGAGATAGAAGGGGGTCGCTGAACAAAGTGGCGCGGAGCGTCGAGCGCTACGTCTGTCAGGAATGCGGCGCCACCTCCAGGCGCTGGGCCGGCCGTTGCGGCAGTTGCGGCGAGTGGAACACGATCGTCGAGGAAGCCTCTGCGGCGACGCTGCCCAAGGGCCTCAGCCCCGGCAAGGGACGGGCCGTGGCCCTGGTGCCGCTGGACGCCGACGAGGCCCCGGAGTCCCCACGCCTTCGCACCGGCATTGGCGAGTTGGACCGGGTCACCGGCGGCGGCCTGGTCGAGGGCTCCGCCGTCCTGATCGGCGGCGATCCTGGGATCGGTAAATCGACGCTGCTGCTGCAGGCGGTCGCCGCGCTCGCCGGCGCCGGCATCCCTTGCGCCTACATATCGGGCGAGGAGGCGGTGCGCCAGATCCGCATGCGGGCGCACCGGCTCGGCGCCGCCGAGGCGCCGGTGGCGCTCGCCGCCGCGACCAACGTCCGTGACATCCTGGCCACCCTCGAGGCCCCCGACGCGCCCCGCGTCGTGGTCATCGATTCGATCCAGACCATGTATGTCGACAACCTGGAATCGGCGCCCGGCACGGTGGCCCAAGTCCGGACCAGCGCCCAAGAGCTGATCCGCCTCGCCAAGCGGCGCGACATCGTCATGCTGTTGGTCGGCCACGTCACCAAGGAAGGGCAGATCGCCGGCCCCAGGGTGCTGGAGCACATGGTCGACACGGTGCTCTATTTCGAGGGCGATCGCTATCACAGCCATCGCGTGCTTCGCGCCATGAAGAACCGGTACGGCACGACGCTCGAGGTCGGCGTCTTCGAGATGTCCGACGCGGGCCTGATCGAGGTCCCGAACCCCTCGGCCCTCTTCCTCGCCGGCCGAGGCGAAGAGGCGGTCAGCGGCAACGCGGTCTTCGCCGGGATCGAGGGCAGCCGCCCGGTCCTGGTCGAGATCCAGGCCCTGGTGGCAGCCTCGCCGCTGGCCACGCCCCGGCGCACCGTGGTCGGCTGGGACAGCAACCGGCTGGCCATGGTGATGGCAGTGTTGGACGCGCGTTGCGGCCTCGCCATCTCGGGCCACGACGTCTACCTAAACGTCGCCGGTGGCCTGCGCGTCGGCGAGCCGGCGGCCGACCTCGCCGTGGCGGCGGCGCTGGTCTCGTCGCTGACCGGCGTGCCGGTGCCGGCGGAAACGGTGCTCTTCGGCGAGATCAGCCTCTCGGGCGAAGCGAGGCCGGTGAGCCAATCCGATCTCCGCCTCAAGGAGGCGGCGAAGCTCGGCTTCACCCGGGCGCTGACCGCGCCGCTCTCCAAGCGTCGCGCAACCACGCTTCAGGTCACCGAGATCGCCCGCCTCGAGGCGCTCGTCGAGCTCTTTACCGAACCCGCGGCCGGCACTATATAGGCCGCGCATGGAAAACCTCCCCTTCACCTACGCCGACATCACGATCCTGGTGGTACTGCTGGTGTCGGGCCTCTTGGCCCTGGCGCGGGGCTTCGTCAAGGAGATGTTGCACATCCTCGCCTGGATCGGCGCGGCGGTGATCGCGGTTCGCGCCTTCCCCTTCGCCCAGCCCTACGTCGCGCAATACCTGCAGCCCGACTTGCTTGCCAATCTGGCGACCACGGCAGGCATCTTCGTCGTCAGTCTGATCGTCCTGGTCTTCGTCTTCTCGACCATCGCCAAGCGGGTCAGGGAAAGTGAGATCGGCATGATCGACCGCTCGCTCGGGTTTCTGTTCGGCCTCGCCCGGGGCGCCTTGGTGGTGGCGCTCGCCTATCTGGTCTTGATGCAATTTCTGCCCACCGATAAGGACGAGCAGCCGAGATGGGTCACCGCGTCGATGTCGCTCCCCTACGTCGAGCAAAGCGCCAAGCTCTTGACCACGGTGGCACCCGAGGTCTTCGAGGCGACGCTGAACACGATCGAGGATGCGGGCGATGCCGCCAAGACGATGATCGAAGACGGCAGCGTGGAGGCACTGGTGCGGCCAGCCCCAACGTCGGAAAAAACCAGCGAGACGGGCTACGGCGAGGCCTCGCGTCGCGAGATGGACCGCATGATCGAGAGCAAGCGAAAATAGGGCGGGAACCACCTTTTGGCAGACGCTGACACCCGACGAGAATCGAGCTATAAGGGAGCCCCAGCGGAGCCGCAGCGACCGCCCGAGAGATGTCGACGGACAAAGCGCCTTCCCCCACTTCTCCGCACCGGCCGCACATGACGCACCCTTTCGATGACGACAAGCTGCACGAGGAGTGCGGCGTCTTCTGCATCCGCGGGGCCGACGACGCCGCCGCCCACGTCGCCCTCGGGCTGCATGCGCTGCAGCACCGGGGCCAGGAGGCGGCCGGCGTCGTCTCTTACGACGGGCGGCAGTTTCACGCCCATCGCGCCCTCGGCCAGGTCGGCGATAGCTTCGATTCGGAGGCCGTGATGGGCCGTCTGCCGGGGCGGGCGGCGATCGGACACAACCGCTATTCGACCCAGGGCGAGACCGCGCTTCGCAACGTGCAGCCGCTTTTCGCCGAGCTCGAGTTCGGCGGCTTCGCCGTGGCCCACAACGGCAACCTGACGAACGCCCGGACGGTGCGCCGCGAGCTCGTGCGCCGTGGCTGCATCTTCCAGTCGACGATGGACACCGAGACTATCATCCATCTGATCGCCACCAGCCCATATCCACATTTGATCGACCGCCTGGTCGACGGCCTGCGCCAGGTCACCGGGGCCTACAGTCTGGTGGCCTTGACCAAAGACCAGATGATCGGCGCCCGCGATCCGTTGGGGGTCAGGCCGCTGATCTTGGGCGAGGTCGACGGCGCCCCGATCCTGACCAGCGAGACCTGCGCCCTCGACATCATCGGCGCCAAGCTGATCCGCTCGGTCGAGCCGGGCGAGATCGTGGTCTGCAGCGACGACGGCATCGAGAGCCTGCACCCCTTTCCGCCGGCGCGGCAGCGTTTCTGCATCTTCGAATATATCTACTTCGCCCGCCCCGACAGCGATTGCGAGGGCTTGAACGTCTACACCGCCCGCCAGCAGATCGGCCGTGAGCTCGCCCGCGAGACTCCGGTGCCGGCCGACGTCATCATCCCGGGACCCGATTCGGGCGTCCCGGCCGCGATCGGCTATGCCGCCGAGGCCGCCATTCCCTTCGAGCTCGGCATCATCAGGAACCATTACGTCGGCCGCACCTTCATCGAGCCGACGCAACGAATTCGCAATCTCGGCGTCAGGCTGAAGCACAACGCCAACCGCGACCAGATCGCCGGCAAGCGGGTCGTCCTGGTCGACGACTCGATCGTCCGCGGGACGACTTCGCAGAAGATCGTCAAGATGGTTCGCGATGCCGGCGCCACCGAGGTTCACATGCGCATCGCCAGCCCGCCGACGATGCATTCCTGCTTCTACGGCATCGATACGCCCTCGCGCGACGAATTGCTGGCGTCGGGCATGAGCATCGAGGACATGCGCCGCCATATCGGCGTCGACAGCCTCGCCTACGTCTCCATCGACGGCCTCTACCGCGCCGTGTCTGGCCTCGATCGCGACGACGAGGCGCCGCAGTATTGCGATGCCTGCTTCAGCGGCGAGTATCCGGTGCCGCTGGTCGACCTCGAGGGCGGCGAGGCGGCGGTGCAGCTCTCGCTCCTCGCCGAGCCCGCCTAGGAACAACTCGAACACAGATGGCGAAGCGACTACAGGACCGGGTGGCGCTGATCACGGGTGCCAGCCGCGGCATCGGCGCCGCCGTCGCCGAGGCCTATGCGGCCGCCGGCGCACACGTGATCCTGGTGGCGCGGACCAGCGGCGGCCTGGAAGAGGTCGACGACGCCGTCCAAGCCGTCGGCGGCAGCGCCACGCTGGCCCCCCTCGACCTCACCCAACCCGACGTCATCGAGGCCTTGGGCGCCAGTGTCTTCGAGCGCTGGGGCCGGCTCGACATCCTGGTCGGCAACGCCGCGACGTTGGGCGAGCTCGCCCCGGTCGGCCACATCGCGCCCGACGCCTGGGCGGAGGCGTTGACCCTCAACCTCACCGCCAATTGGCGTCTGATCCGCTCGTTCGACCCGCTGCTGCGGCAGTCGGACGCCGGCCGCGCCATCTTCTTCACCAGCGGTGCGACGCGCTCGCTGCCGCCCTATTGGGCCGCTTATTCGGCGACCAAGGCGGCACTGGAAGCGCTGGTGGTGACCTACGCCCGAGAGGTCGAGCGGACCCCGATCCGGGTCAACCTGGTCAATCCGGGGCCGACGCGAACGGCGATGCGCGCCAAGTCCTTTCCGGGCGAAAGCCCGGATTCCCTGCCGCCACCGGAGCATGTCGTCGAGACCTTGATCCGCCTTGCCGAGCCTTCCTTTACCGGCCACGGCCTCTGGATCGCCGCCGATCAGCCGGAGCCACTGGCCGGCATCGATTGAGCCGGCCGTTCAGGCGTAGGGGTTGCCGCCCTTGCGGCAGTGAATGCGGATCGGTGTTCCGGTCAGGTCGAAGGCCTCGCGAAGGCCGTTCTGCAGATAGCGCCGGTAGGATTCCGGCAGCGCCTCGGGCCGGTTGGCGAAGATGACGAAGGTCGGCGGGCGGGCCTTCGCCTGGGTCATGTAGCGTAGGCGGAGCCGCCGCCCGCCCGGCGCCATCGGCGGCGGGTGGCGTGCCACCATCTCCTCCAGCCAACGGTTCAGCGCCGCCGTCGGCAACCGCTGCCGCCAGCGCTCGTGGATCTCCGTCACCGCCGCCATCAAGCGGCCCGTGCCCTCGCCGGTCAGGCCCGAGACGGTGACCAACGGCACGCCCTTGACCTGCGGCAACGAGCGCTCGACGACCTCGGTCGCGGCCTTCCACGTCGGCCCCGGCTTCTCCACCAAGTCCCACTTCGAGAGCGCGAGGACCAGTGCCCGGCCTTCCTCGACGACGCGCCGCGCGATCGTCAGGTCCTGGCGCTCCAGCGGCTGGGCGGCATCGGTCAGCAGCACCACGACCTCGGCGAAGGCCATGGCGCGCAAGGCGTCGGAGACCGACAGCTTCTCCAGGCGATCCGAGATCCGGGCGCGGCGGCGCAACCCGGCGGTGTCGAAGAGGCGGATCGGACGCCCCCGCCACTGCCAGGGGATGGCGATGGCAT
>JASLMY010000123.1 GCA_030746295.1 Alphaproteobacteria bacterium
GAGTCCGAATACGCCAATCCCGACCTCGACCGGCTGTTGGACGACGCGGAGGGCATTCTCGACGCCGATATGCGGCGTGACATCATGGCTCGGATCGAGAAGTTGATGCAGGAAGACGGGCCGATCGTGCAGCCCTTGTGGCATTCCGTGATGACGGTGATGGACAAGCGCGTCAAGGGCTTCCATATGCATCCCACCCGCTTCATCTTTGCCAACGAGCTGGCGATCGAGACCTGAGAGAGGTCCCATCGGCCCGGCTGGTGTGGCGGATTCGAAGTTCCTCACAATATTGAGGCAAGCGGCGTGAGGAGCTTCAGATCGTCGGACCGCACCAGCGGCTGGCCGGGGCTTCTCGGTATGCCTGGATAGAGGGGCGAGAGACGATGTTGCGATGGCTGTCGATCCGCTGCCGACTCATGGTGCTGTCGGCAATGCTGGTCTCCTCGTTGATCGTGACCAATCTGGTGCTGGTCAACCAGACGCAGACCCAGAACGATTTGATCCGGTGGCAGGCGGAAAAGATCGACGGCATCGTCCGTGCCGGCGTCGCGATCCAGACCTTCGGTGACTTGAGGTACTGGGTGACCGACCTCGCGGTCAGTCGCGGTCAACTGTCGGCGCGGCGCGCCAACGATGCCTACGAAAGGCTGTCGACCCAGCTCGACGCGATCGAACAGGAGCATCCCACGGCGGTCGCCGGCGTCGCCGACCAGCTCGACGCCTTGCTGGCCAACGCCATGGGGGCGGTCGAGGCCTATAGCCGCGACGACCAGCTGCTCGGCAACGCCATGATGGCGCGCGGACGGGGCCATATCCTGGCGATCAACTCGCAGCTCTCCACATTGGTGGGCAATCTGCGCAATGACGCCAGGAATGCCGCTGCCGAGACCTTGCCCAGTGCCGAGAAGGGCATCCAGGTGGCGATCTGGATCGCCGCCGTGGTGACGATCGTCGCTACGGTGTTGACGTTCCTCATCGTCCATTCGGTCGCCTCCCCGCTCCGGCAAATGGTGCAAGTGATCGGCGAGATGACGGCCGGGCGGATGGAGGTCCCGATCCCGCCGGCGCGCCAGGACGAGGTCGGCGAGATTGCCCGCGTCCTGGCGCTCTTTCGCGAAAGCGTCATTCGCCGGGAGGCAGCCGAGAAGACCGAGGCGCGCCTTCGCGAGGTCATCCAGAACGTCTCGGAGGGATTCGTCCTCTGCGACGCCGACGATCGAATCGTGCTCTCCAATCCCCAGTTTCGACGCCACATGCTCTACGAGGGCATGGCGCCCGGCGGCGCCGATCTGTCGGCGCCGGGCACGCCTTTCGAGACCGTCATCCGGACCGCCGCCGAGACCGGCAACGTCGACGCCGCGGTCGGCCGCGCCGAGGCCTGGATCGCGGAGCGGATGACGGACCACCGCGAGCCGGCGGGGCCCTTGCTGCAGCAGCGCCGAGACGGCACCTGGATCCAGATCAACGAACACAAGACGGCGGACGGCGGCACCGTCGGCGTCTACACCGACATCACCGAATTGAAGCGGCGCGAGGAAGAGCTGGCCCAACAAACCGGGATCCTGGAGGCCATGCTGGAGAACATGGGTGAGGGCATCGCCATGTTCGACGCCGGGTTCAATCTCGTCGTTCACAACAAGAAGTTCCTCGACCTCTGGGACCTTTCACCCGGGCAATTCGGGCCCGGTACTCCGCTCAAGGATTTCTGGCGCCACGACATGGAGCGTGATGCCCAGGCGGAGGCCGAGATCGAGGCGATTACGTCCCAGCGACTGGCCAAGGACACCCGCCTCGAGGAGCGCCTCTTCGAGGAGGAGGGCCCCGGCGGCACGGTGATCGAGGTCCGCCGGACGCCACTGCCGACCGGTGGTGTCGTCAGCACCTATACCGACATCACCGAGCGCAAGCGGGCCGAGCAGGCGCTCTGGGAAAGCGAAACCCGGCTCAATGCCATCGCCGAGCATTCGCCCGCCGTGATCTGCTTGAAGGACGTCGAGGGGTGCTACAGCTTCGTCAACCGTGAGTTCGAACGCTTGCATGGCGTCAGCGCCGAAGAGGTGCTCGGCAAGACCGCGCACCAGATCTTTCCGGCCGATATCGCCGATCCGTTCGTTGCCCACGACGCCGAGGTGCTTGCCGGCGTCGAAGCGGTCGAGCGAGAGCAGATCGTACTGTCGCCTGACGGTCACCGGACCTTCATCGAGGTCAAGTTCCCGATCCTCGAGGCCTCGGAGCACCCGGTCGCGGTCGGTCTGATCGGCACCGACATCACCGACCGCAAGCGCATCGAGCAGGCCCTGAGCGAGAGCGAGGAGCGCTACGCCATGGCAATGGCGGGGGCCGACGAGGGGCTTTGGGACTGGGATGCCGAAAGCGACATGATCTACGTCTCGCCCCGGCTCAAGACGATCCTGGCTCTCGGGACCGAGAAGGACTGGATCATGGCGGCGGACTGGCTGGAGCTCCTGCATCCCGAAGATCGCCCGCTCCACTACGAGGCGCTCAGGGCGCACTTCCGCGGCGAGACCGAGGTCTTGAACGTGGAGTACCGAGTCGTCGGCGACGACGGCGTCTGCCGATGGGTCCTGAACCGTGGTCTCGCGATGCGATGCGAGAACGGCCGCGTTTATCGCATGGCCGGTTGGATCGGCGACATCTCCACCCGAAAGCAGGCCGAGAGGGAGCTTCAAGAGGCACGCGATCAGGCGATGGAGGCGGCCCGCGCCAAGACCCGCTTCCTGGCCAACATGAGCCACGAGACGCGCACGCCACTGAACGCCATCTTGGGCTATACCGAGCTGATCGCCGATGACATCTATGGCGAGGTGCCGGAGAAGATCCGCGACGTCATCGAGCGGGTGCAGCGAAACGGCCGCCACCTGCTGGGCCTGATCAACGATGTCCTCGACCTGGCGAAGATCGAGGCCGGTCAGCTGAGCCTATCGCTCAGCGATTATTCCATGGCCGACATTGTCGACACGGTGATGGCGGTGGCCGAATCCTTGAGCGCCGGCAAGGACCTGAGGCTCGAGGCCGTGGTCCCGCCCGGGCTTCCCGTCGGTGTCGGCGACGAGCAGCGGCTCACGCAAGTGCTGCTGAACCTGGCCGGCAACGCCATCAAGTTCACCGATCACGGCGAGGTCGCCATCCGGGTCGCGGTCGAGGACGGCCGCTTCATCGTTTCCGTCCGCGATACTGGACCTGGTATATCTGAAGCCGAACAACAGTTGATCTTCGAGGAGTTCCATCAGGCGGACAGCTCGAGCACGCGCGAGCAGGGCGGCACTGGCCTGGGTCTCGCAATCTCGAAGCATATGCTAGAAATGCATGGTGGACGGCTCTGGGTCGACTCGGTCTTGGGCGAGGGCGCGACCTTTTGCTTCGAGCTACCGATCCGCGTCGCGGCGGAGATGGAGGCGACATGACGAGACGCATCCTGGTGGTCGAGGACCAAGAGGACAACCGGCGCATCATGCACGACCTCCTGGTCAATGCCGGCTTCGAGGTGATCGAGGCCCTGAGCGGTGACGAGGCCGTGGCGACGGCGGCCAGCGCCGAGCCCGACCTCATCTTGATGGACATCCAGTTGCCCGGAATAGACGGCCTGGAGGCAACCAGGCGAATTCGAAGCGAGACGGCGCCGAGGCAAGTGCCGATCATCGCCGTGACCTCCTATGCCATGAGTGACGACAATCAGAAGGCGTTGGAGGCTGGCTGCGACGCCTATTTCGCCAAGCCGGTCAGCCCGAAGACGCTGCTCGCCAAGATCCGGGAGTTCCTGCCTTGAGCGGCCATCGCGGATTGGTCCCGTGAGAACCCCCCCGCTGATCCTGATCGTCGACGACAATCCGGCCAATCTCGACATATTCGAGACCCGGCTCGCGGCCAGCGGCTACGACATCGTGACCGCCCGCGACGGCGAGGAGGCCCTGGCGACGGCGCACGAGCGGCAACCGGATCTGATCCTGCTCGACGTGATGATGCCCAAGATCGACGGCATGGAGGTCTGCCGACGGCTGAAGGACGACGCGGCGATGCCGTTCACGCCGATCATCCTGGTGACCGCCAAGGCGGACTCGAAGGACATTGTCGCCGGCCTCAACGCCGGCGCGGACGAGTATCTCACCAAGCCGGTGGAGCAATCGGCGCTGGTCGCCAGGGTGAAGTCGATGCTCAGGATCAAGGCCCTGGCGGATCAGACGCAAGAGCAGGCGGCACGGTTGGGGACACAGGCCCAAGAGCTCACGGATTTGAACGCCCGGCTAGAGCAGCGGGTTGACGAGCAATCGGGCGAGCTCGACCGCATTGGCGAGCTGAAGCGGTTCTTCTCGCCGCAACTGGCGGAGCTGCTGATCTCGCCGGAAAACCAGGCGTTGATGGCGAGCCATCGCCGCGAGATCACCGTCGTCTTCTCCGACCTGCGCGGCTTCACCGCCTTCTCCGAGACGGCGGAGCCCGAGGAGGTGATGCAGGTGCTGCGCGAGTACCACGCCGCCGTCGGACCGTTGATCTTCCGCTTCGAGGCGACGCTCGAGTATTTCGCCGGTGATGGCCTCATGACCTTCTTCAACGACCCGCTGCCCTGTCCCGACCCGGCGGCGCGCGCCGTCCGAATGGCCGTCGCCATGCGCGAAGCGGTCGACCGTCTGGCCGAGGACTGGCGGCGGCGCGGCTACGAGCTCGGCCTCGGCGTCGGCATCGCGCTCGGCTATGCGACCTTGGGCCAGATCGGCTTCGAGGGCCGGTTTCACTACGGCGCCATCGGCTCGGTGCTGAACCTGGCCTCGCGCCTCTGCGACCGGGCGATGAGCGGTCAGATCCTGATCTCCCAGCGGGTCGCCACCGAGACCGAGGGCATGGCCCGAACCGAGCCCGTCGGCGAGCTGGAGCTGAAGGGCTTCTCGCGGCCGATACCGGCCCTCAACGTGTTGGCGCTGACCGCGGCCGAGGGCCTGAGCCGGCCCTAGCCGGCGAGCCCCATCATCCGCCGCATCTCCGCCTCCCGTGCCTCGGCCGACAAGAAATCAGGGCTCTCCCGGCAGTGTGCCTCGGTTTGGCGGATGATTTCCTCGTCCGACCGGTCCAGGTCGAAGGGGTGTCCGTGCGGCTGGGGGATGTACCAGGGGGTGTGCACATAGACCTCGACGTTGTTGCCCTCGGGGTCGTCGAAATAGACCGACCAGGCGTTGCCGTGGGTGACGCAGCGGGTGACCTCGAGCCCTGCGCCGACGACCCGGTCGCGCATCGCCCTCAGCTCGGCCAGCGAGCCGACGATGAAGGAGACCTGCTGGGCGACGGAGAATTCCTGCTCTTGCGGCCGCCCGCTGACGACGACGAACTGATGGTGCTCGCCCGGGTCGGCCGACATGAAGACCATGTCGACGGGCGCCGTCGGGTGCGGTCCCTCGTCGGTAACGGTGAGGCCGAAGACGCGGCTGTAGAAATCGCGCATCAGCGCCAGGTCGCGAACGAAGATCGCGACGTGGCCGAGTTGCGGTCTGGGATCGGTCGGCACGGTGTCCCCTCCGGCATGGTCAATCCGAGGGCCGCCCCTGGAGGCCGCGGCCCAGCCGTCCCGGCTCGACGAGCCGGCCCCCGTTTCCCCTGACCCGACGCCACCGCTGCCCACGGGCGGCGGATCCGCATCTTGCCGACTATACGCTATCGGAGGTGGCGAGCCAGGTGCGGCGGTAACGCTTCTGTTGCTATGCTGGCGCCTTTCCGGGCTGGCCGCTGGCCCGGCGTCTCGGCGGAGGGGTCATGAAATTCTCGCTACTGCTCTTCGGGTTGGCACAACTCTTTGGACACGCGTCGCGCAAGCATCCAGCGTTTCGCGCCCGGCTGGCTGAGAAGGACCTGGTGGCGCAGATCAAGCTGATGGACGACAGCCAGGGCCGCATCTTCTTCTTCAAGGGCGGCAAGGTCAGGTCCAAACGCGGCATTCATGCCTCGCCGGACGTCACGATCGCCTTCAAGTCGGCGGAATTGGCGACGCGTCTCTTGACGCCGCCGATCGACTACCAGCAGCAGATCGACGCCCAGAAGAACTTCAGCCTGACGCTCGACGGGCCGGAGGAGCTATCGCTCTGGTTCTCCGAAACGATCCTCAGGGCCCAGTCGGCCGGTTGGACCTACGGCACGTCCCAGGCCGACGGCAGCCGGCGCTACACCAACATGACCAACGGCGGCCCGGTCTTTGTCTACGTCAAGGACGACCGCATCCTCCGGGTGACGCCGATCGAGTTCGACGACGCCGACCCGCCGCCCTGGAGCATCGAGGCCCGGGGCAAGCGCTTCACGCCGCCGCGCAAGACCTCGCTGGCGCCGCACGGGCAGAACTGGAAGTCGATGGTCTATTCGCCCGACCGGCTTCTCTATCCGATGAAGCGGGTCGACTTCGATCCCGAGGGCGAGCGCAACCCGCAGAACCGGGGCATTTCAGGCTACGAGCGGATCGGCTGGGACGAGGCCCTCGACATCGTCGCGTCTGAGATCAAGCGGGCCAAGCGCCTGCACGGCCCCGGCGCCATCGCCTCCAGCCACGGCTCGCACCACACCTGGGGCAACATCGGCTATTACCTTTCAGCCAATTTCCGCTTCATGAACCTGATCGGCCACACCGAAGTGCACCACAACCCCGACAGCTGGGAGGGCTGGTATTGGGGGGCCGCGCACCATTGGGGCGGCAGCATGCGGGTCGGGCAGAGCGAGACTTACGGCACCGTCGAGGACTGCCTGCAGAACGCCGAGATGGTGGTCTTCTGGGCCTCCAACCCGGAGGCGACCTCGGGCGCCTATGGCGGCTTCGAGGGCACGATCCGCCGCCAGTGGCTGGCTGAGCTCGACATCGATGTCGTCCATATCGACCCCTACTACAACGAGACGGCACAGCTCTTGGGCGGCAAGTGGCTGGCGCCCCGGCCGACCACCTCACCTGCGCTGGCACTGGCCATCGCCTATGTCTGGATCACTGAGGACCTCTACGACAAGGACTATGTCGCGACACGTACCCAGGGCTTCGAGACGTGGCGGGCCTATGTCCTGGGCGAGGAGGACGGGGTGGCGAAGACACCGGAATGGCAGGAGGCCGAGACCGGCGTCGCCGCCAAGGACGTGCGCGCGCTCGCCCGCGCCTGGGGTGCCAAGCGCACTTATCTGGCACCCGGCAGTTGGGGCAACGGCCATGGCGGCGCTTGCCGCAATCAGACCGGTATCCAGTGGGCGCGGGCGCTCGTCTGCCTGATCGCGATGCAGGGCCTGGGCAAGCCCGGCGTCAACATGGGCAACCTGCAATGGGGCACGCCCATCGACTTCAACTTCTACTTCCCCGGCTATGCCGACGGCGGCATGTCGGGGGATTTGGAGCACACGGCGATGGCGGTCTCGCTCTTCCAGCGGATGCCGCAATTGCCGACCATGAACACGCCGGCGCAGCGGATTCCCAGGCTGGAGCTGCCGGAGGCGATCCTGGAGGGCAAGGCCGAGGGCTATGCCTGGAACGGCAAGGCGATCGAGAGCCAGTTCCAGAAGATCAGCTATCCCGCACCCGGCTATGCGCCGGTGCGGATGCTCTACAAGTACGGTGGCTCGATCTTCGGCACCATGAGTGACAGCAACCGTCACGTCGCCATGTACCGCTCGCCCAACCTCGAGTTCGTCGTCAACCAGTCGATCTGGCACGAGGGCGAGAGCAAGTTCGCCGACGTGATCCTGCCCGCCTGCACCAATTTCGAGCGCCCCGACATCTCCGAGTGGGCCGGCCTCGGCGGCTATGCCCACCACGGCCAGATGCAGCTCAACCACCGGGTCATCGTCTTTCAGCACCGGTGCATCGCGCCCTTGGGCGAATCGAAGTCCGACTACCGGATCTTCCTCGAGATCGCCCAGCGGCTTGGTCTGGGCGCCCTCTTCTCCGAGGGCATCGGCGAGGTCGATTGGGTCAGGCGGCAGTTCGAGGCCTCGGACTTGGCCCGGCACATCTCCTGGAAGGCGTTCCTGGAGAAGGGCTATTTCGTGGTCCCGGCGGAGCGGGAGGAACTTCGCGCCCCGGTCTCGTTCCGCTGGTTCTGGGAGGGCCGCAAGAAGGACGTGCCCGAGCCGCAGCCGCTGCCCTCGGACTATACCGAGACTTTCGGCGAGGGGCTGCAGACGCAGTCTGGCAAGATCGAGTTCGAGTGCGAGAGCTTGAAGCGCTTCGACGCCGAGGACCCAGAGCGGCCGCCGATCGTCCGCTACCGGCCGTCTTGGGAAGGTATCCACTCAGGCGAGCTCTACGAGAAATACCCCTTGCAGCTGATCACGCCACACCCCCGCTTTTCCTTCCACACCCAGGGTGACGCCAAGGACAGCTTCCTGAACGACATCGAGGACCATCGGGTGTTGATCGACGGTTACTACTATTGGGTGCTGAGGATCAATGCCGACGACGCCGCGGCCCGCGGCATCGGCGAGCGCGATCTGGTCCGGATCTGGAACGACCGCGGCGCCGTCGTCTGTGCCGCCCGCCTGACCGAGCGGCTGCCGCCTGGCACGCTGCATGCCTATGAATCCTGCGCCACCTACGATCCCATGGGCGAGCCCGGCCGGGCGGTCGACCGGGGCGGCTGCCTCAACCTGCTGACGCCCAAGCGCTCGCAAATCAAGAAGGCCCACGCCATGGCCTCGGCCGCCTGCCTGGTCGAGGTCGCACCTTGGGACGGTGCCACGATGACGGATCAGGCCGAAGACCGGGCGCGCATGCCCGAGCCGGTGCCGGCCGAGTGAGCGGACCCATGACCAAGTGGAACCTGATCGTCGACGTCGCCAAGTGCACCAACTGCAACCTCTGCACGCTCGCCTGCCAGGACGAGCACGTCGGCAACGACTTCCCCGGCTATGCGGCGCCGATGCCCAAGCATGGCCATCGCTGGATCGAGATCCGCAGCAAGGAACGGGGCCGCTTCCCGCAGATCGACGTCGCCCACCTGCCGACCATGTGCAACCACTGTGACGCGGCGCCCTGCATCGCCGTGGCGGAGGATGGCGCGGTCAAAAAGCGGGACGACGGCATCGTCATCATCGACCCCCAAAAGGCCCGGGGCCAGCGCGGAATCGTCGATGCCTGCCCCTACGGCGCGGTTTGGTGGAACGAGGCGTTGCAGCTGCCCCAACACTGGATCTTCGATGCCCACCTGTTGGACGCGGGCTGGACGGCACCGCGCGCTGTCACCGGTTGCGCCACCGGCGCCCTAACCGCCGTCCGGGTCGAGGATGCCCGGATGGTGGAAATCGCCCGAGACGAGGGCTTGGAGGTACTGCGGCCCGAGCTCGGCACCCGGCCCCGGGTCTACTACAAGAACCTCCACCGCTACGCGGCCTGCTTCATCGCCGGCAGCCTGGCGGCAGAGGTTGACGGCACGGTCGACTGCGTCGTGGCGGCGCGCGTCATCCTCGAGGCTGGCGGCGAGGCGATCGCAGAGACCGTCTCGGACGCCTTCGGCGACTTCAAGTTTGACGGCCTGGCGGAAGGCTCGGGCGGCTATCGTGTCGAGATCCAGGCCCAAGGCCGCCCCGCCCGAAGCATCGAAATCGACCTCGACGGCGCGTCGAGCCTCGGCACGATCTATCTCTAACCGCGGATTGGCTGCGGCAATTCAGCCGCGGATTCCTCGACGGAAGAAATCTAATCGCGCGAAAGTGTGAATCCGCTACCCAATCGGGTGATGCGCCCACGTCGACGTTCGACTAGATTTACGTTACCATTCGCAGCCCGAGATCCAACTTGGCGGAGACCTGGGACATGCAGTGTCTAAACATTTCTTGGTTGTTCTTGGGCCGATTTATTTCCGCGACTGCGCTGAGTTGCCTCTTCGTCGCCGCATCCGCCTCGGCCGCCGTCGAATTCGGCCGCTATCGGGCCCTGGTAATCGGCATCAACGACTATCGCAACATCTCCAAGCTGGAGACGGCGGTCAACGATGCCACCGCGATGCATGCCGTGCTGGCGCAAAAATACGGTTTCGAGTCGGAGCTGCTGCTGAACCCGGACCGCTATTCGCTGGTCCGCAAGTTGGACGAACTCAGGGCCGACCTCGAGCCGGAGGACAACCTCGTTATCTTCTACGCCGGCCACGGCATTCTGGACCGTGGCGCCGACCAGGGCTATTGGCTACCGGTCGACGCGGAAGAGGACAGCCAGGCCAATTGGATTTCGGTCTCGACGATCACCGGAACGCTGCGCGCCATGACCGCCAAGCACGTCCTGGTGATCGCGGACTCCTGTTATTCCGGGACCTTGACGCGGTCCGCCCCGGTCCGGTTGGCGACCGGTGGCGACCGGATCGAGGTGTTGAAGCGGCTCTCTTCCAAGCGGGCGCGCAAGGCCCTGACCTCGGGCGGGCTGGAGCCGGTGGTCGACGGCGGCGGTGACGGCCATTCCGTCTTCACCGGCGCCCTGCTCGGCGTCTTGCGCGAGACCGACCAGCCGATCGACGGCTACAACCTCTTCACCCGCTTGCGCCGTTCGGTCGTCGTCAATGCCGAGCAGACACCGAGCTACGGCGAGATCCGGCTCTCCGGCGACGAAGGCGGCGACTTCGTCTTCATGCCGACGGGCGCGGCCCTGGCGCCGACAAAGGTGGCTGCCAAGGGCGACGGCGGTCTGACCCGCGCACCCAGCCGCGCCAGCAAGATGGATCTGGAGCTGGCCTTCTGGAACTCGATCAAGGACAGCAAGAACAAGGGCGATTTCGTCGCCTATCTGAAGCAGTTCCCGGAAGGCGCCTTCACCTCGCTGGCCCTGGCGCGGGTCGAGGCCCTGCGCAAGGAGGCGGCGCCCGAGGCGCCCAAACAGACCGCGTTGGCCACACCGGGCGTCGAAATGGTTCCCGTCGATCGCATGGAAGGCGACTACGTCGCCGTCACCAAGACGCTTGTGCGCAAGGGTCCGGGCTCGGCGCACGGCGTCGTCGCCACGCTCGGCGCCGGCGACAGCGTCTCCGTCAGCGGCAAAGTTCAGGGTCGCAACTGGCTGCAGCTCAGCCGCGAGGGCCAGGTCTTCGGCTACGCCTATGCCATCGGCCTGCGACCGAAGGCACAACTCGACAAGCGGCAGAGCGATCAGGCGGCACGGGCTGCGGCGGCGTCCCGTGCCCGGGCGCGCGCGGCCGAGGCCAAGGCTGAAGCGGCCCGGCGGGCGGCCGCCGCCGAGGCCAAGAAGGCCGAGGAAGCGCGCCGCGTCAAAGCCGAGCAGAACGCCGCTTATCAGCGCTATCTGGATGCGCAGCGGCACAAGGACAACCAAGCGTTGCAGCGCGAGCGGCTTCGGCGCAGTCGGCCCTATGGCGGCACCGTGATCATTCAACGCTAGTGGCGGCGCACAACACCGGAGAGGCGAGGACAATGAGTTTGGAACCACTCGGGCGGATGGGTCTGGTGCTCGCGGTCGCCGGCCTGGCGCTGTGGGCATCGCCCGACGTCGCGAGAGCGGAAGGCGAAGAGGAAGAGACGAGCGACACGCAAGGCAGCAGCTCGGGCGGCAGCTTCTTCAAAAACCCCTTCGGCAGCAGCGCAGGCACCACGACCAAGGTGACGAGTCCGAGCAGCAGCCCCACCATCAATCAGGTCCAGCAAGAGGCCTATGACGGCGCCAAGGCCCGCATCGCCGTCGCCCGCTTCACCGACAAGACAGGCACCGGTTGGTACCAAGGTGGCATCGGCGACGGCATGGCGGACCAACTGACCACCGCCCTCTTCAACACCAACCGCTTCATCGTGCTGGAACGCTCGACGCTGGCCGACGTGCTGCAGGAGCAGGACCTCGGCGCTTCGGGACGCATTCGCCAAGGCACCCAGGCCGCCATCGGCCAGATCGAGGGTGCCGAGCTGCTGGTCACCGGCGCGGTCACCGAGTTCAAGGGCAAGGCCGCCGGTGGTGGCGGCGGCGTCGCCGGTAGCCTCGGCAGGGGCTATTTCGGCACCGCCGGCGTGCTTCTGGGCGCCATGGCCACCTCGAGCAGCAGCGCCCACATGGCCATCGACATCCGTGTCATCGACACCCGCACCAGCCGCATCGTCGCCGCGACCAGCGTCGAAGGCAAGGCCACCGACACCGACATGGGCGCCGCCCTCTTCGGCGCCTCGGGCGGCGGCGCGCTCGGCGGCAGCCTCGGCGCCTGGAAGAACACGCCGATCGAGAAAGCGCTTCGCCAATGCATCCGGGCGGCGGTCGCCTTCGTCGTCTCGAAGACACCGCAGAAATATTACCACTATGGTGACGAGACGAAGCAGGCAGCGGCACCTGCCGCTGCCAGCGCCGCGGCACCTGCCGCTGCCAGCGCCGCGGCACCGGCCGTGGCTGCCGTCGCACCGGCCGCCGTGCCGAAGCCGGCCCCGGTAGCGCGGCCGGCACGCTCGGTGCCCGACTACCTTCCCGGCATGGTCGCCCGCGTCTCCTCCAGCCGGCTCAACGTCCGCCGCGGCCCCGGCACCGCGCATCCGGTGGTCTACTCCCTCGACGGCGGCACTCCGGTGCTGGTTCTCGAGCGCCAGAACGAGTGGATCCAGGTACGCGATCAGAGCCAGCGTGTCGGCTGGACGGCGGCCTGGCTGACCTATCCCGACACCACCGTCAGCCCGGAGATCTTCGAGCCCAAGGCTGCCGCCGCCGCGCCGGCGAAGACCAGGGCACCGGCCGCCGCGCCAGTGGCCAAGACCGCCGAGAAGGACGACCCGATCGCGCGGCTGAAGAAGCTGGAGCAGCTCTTCAAGCAGGAAGTGATCACCGAGGAAGAGTACAAGGCGCTCCGTATGAAGATCCTGGAGAAGCTCTGAGCATCGCCCGATCGACGGCGCGAGCCAAAGCGCCGACACGATCTGCCTCTAGCCCACGTCAATCGATCTGGTAGTCCAGCCACTCGGAGATCATGTCGCGGAGCTGGCTGTCGTCGCCGAAGCTGGCGCGATCGCCCTCGGCCCTGACACGGCCGAGATCCAGAACATACATGTGGTCGGAGACGGCGGCGCACTGGCGAATGTTCTGATCCACCAGCACCACGGTGATGCCGGCCGCGGGCAGCGTCTTGATGAAATCGTAAATCTCACGTGAGAGGCGCGGCGCGATCATCGCCGTCGGCTCGTCGAGAAGGAGAACACTCGGTTGCAGCGCCAGCGAGCGGCCGAGCTCGAGGAAACGCTGTTGTCCGCCGCTCATGCTGCCGGCAGGGTCCTTGCGCCGCTCTTTCAGCATGGGGAAATGCCGGTAGGCGAGCTCCAGGGCTTCCTCCACCCGGTGCTTGTCGCGACGAAAGGCCCAGCAGCCGAGGCGCAGGTTGTCCTCGACCGACAGCTCGTTGAAGAGACTACGGTTCTGCGGCACGTAGGCGACGCCGCGGCTGATGTACTCGTAGGGCGCCAGGCCGTTGACTCGCTCGCCGCGCAGCAGGACGTCGCCCTTGCTGGGGTGCAGAATGCCGTAAAGCGTCTTCAGCGCCGTCGACTTGCCGGCGCCGTTCGGCCCGATGATGCCCGTGATCAGGCCCTCGGCGATCTGCAGGCTGAGCCCCCGCAGGACGCTGATGTCGCCGTGATAGGCGACGTCGACGTCCTGCAGCTCCATCACGGGCGCGCTCACCATCCCCGCGCCCCGCGTTGGCCGATGCGGCCGAATCGATAGCGGCTAGGCCGTTTTCGAGAATGGCTGAACCACCCGCTCGCCCGGCCCGGTGATTCGACGAAAGTCGGTAAGGCTCTAGTTGCCAAGATAGGCCTCGATCACCTTGGCGTCGTTCCTGATGTCGTCGACGCCGCCTTCGGCGATCTTCTGTCCCTGGTTCAGCACCAGGATACGACTGGAGAGCCGGTAGATCGACGTCAGGTCGTGGCTCACCAGAAGGAAGGTCTTGCCGGTTTCCATCAACCGCTCGATCTGTTCGATCAGGAGGCGGCAAAGGCTCGGATTGACGCCGGCGAAGGGCTCGTCGAGCAAGATCATCGCCGGGTCGAACATCATCACCCGGGCCAGCTCCAACAGCTTTTGTTGGCCGCCCGACAACTCCTCCGCGAAGCTGTGGCGGTGGCTGTGAAGCTCGACGTTGTCCAGAATCGCCTCGGCCTGCTCGATGAGCTCGAAGTCGCTCCGCTTGCT
>JASLMY010000124.1 GCA_030746295.1 Alphaproteobacteria bacterium
GGGCTATCGGCTCGCATTTCCGGGCTATCCAGTACCGAGTCCGCCGCCATAGGCGTCGGCATGAGCGCCCGTGGTGCCGTCGAGCTCGTGATCGCCGACATCGCTCTCGAAGCCGGTATCTTGGCGCTGCCGGGGGTCGTCTCCCCCATTCTCGCCAACCTCTTCTCGGCGGTCGTGGTCGTGGCGATCGTGACCACGGTGGCGACACCGATCCTTCTGAAATGGATCTATTCGAAATAGTCCGAACTCGGAAGGTCACTCCCCGACACTGACGCTCAGGCCGCCGCACGATCCAGGGCGCCGACGCGCCGGGCGCGCAGGATCAGGCTGCCGATGACGACCAGGTTGACGAGGTTGACGGCGACTCCGGTGAGGAAGGCTTGCTGGTAGCTGCCCGCGGCATCGAAGATGCGGCCACCGATCCAGCCGCCGGCCGCCATGCCGGCGGTGCCGAAAAGGTAGACCACGGCCATCCGCCGGGCCAGGCCCACGGGCGGGAAGTACTCCCTGAGAATGTAGGCGTACATGGCGATGATGCCGCCGTAGCCCAGACCGTAGAGGAGGCAGACGGCATAGAGCGTCCAGAGATCGCGCGTGAAGGCGATGACCGCCAACATCGTGCATTGGATGGCGGAGCCGATGAAGAGGGTGCGCAGGCCGCCGATTCGGTCGGCGAGCGCCCCGCCCAGCACTCGTGAGGCCAGGCTGGCGAAGAGTGCCACCGCCAACAGCATCGCCGCGGCCTGTGGTGCAAAACCGAGATCGCTGCCGTGCGCCGGCAAGTGCACCAGCGGGATCGACATGGGAACGCAGCAGCAGACGATGGCGAACGACAGCGTCACGGTCAGAACCTTGGGACGGAGACCCAGGACCAGATCTCCCCCCTGCTGCGCCGTGCCCTGCCTGGCACTCACCGGGGTCGGCGGCCGCCGGCGTAGCAGCAGGGTCAACGGCAGCATCACCACGAGACATGCGGTGGCATAGACCTGAAAGGTCTCGCGCCAGCCGACGACGCCGTTGACCCAGGTCAGCAGCGGCAGCCAGATCATGCCGCCCAGGCTCTGTCCGCAGGTGGCGATCCCGAGCGCGATGCCGCGGTGGCGCTCGAACCATCGGGCGACGTTGGCGACCAGCGGCGTGAACATGCAGGCGTTGCCGAGGAGGCCGATGAAGACGCCGTAGCTCAGCCAGATGTGCCAGGGCTCGCGCGCCAGGCTCGTGAGATAGACCCCGAGCGCAACCGAGATCGAGCCAAAGGCAGCGATCCTGGCCATACCCAGGCGCTCGGAGAGATGGCCGAAATAGAGGGCGCCGACGCCGGCACCGAAGAAGGCGGCCGAATAGCCGAGCGAGGGCGCTTCGCGCGGCCAGCCGAGGTCGGCAGCCATCGGCTTCAGCAGCACGGCGAGCGTGAACATCGCCCCTTGGCTGAAGAAGATGAGGGAGACCGTGGCGGCGACCACCGTCCATGGATAGTAGCGCTCGGATATCAAGCCACGAACTCCCCCCACCGGTCCCGACGCGGCGGCCGTGCCATTGACCCGAGGCTGCCGCAGGTTAGGTTTTCCACTACTACCCGTCCAGTCGCCGGGTAAAATGACGATCTGGTGACGTGTGCCGCTGGGGCGGCGGACACGGGGTAGCGGAATTGGAAGGACGATCGGATGAACGCGCCGCTAAGGGACGTCACCCTCGACGACAAGTACACCCAGGAAGCGGGACCGATCTATCTGACCGGCAGCCAGGCGTTGGTGCGGCTGGCGTTGAACCAGTTGCGCCGCGACGAGGTGGCGGGGCTGGAGACCGCCTGCTTCATCTCCGGCTATCGCGGCTCGCCGATGCACAACGTCGACAAGGAGCTGTGGCGCGCCGGACGGCTGGTGGCGGGTCAGCGCATTCACTTCCAACCGGGCGTCAACGAGGACCTGGCCGCGACCTCCTGCTGGGGCAGCCAGCAGGCGAACATGTACCCGGGGGCGCGGCACGACGGCGTCTTCGCCATCTGGTACGGCAAGGGACCGGGCCTCGACCGCTCGATCGACGCCATCCGCCACGCCAACCTGGGCGGGACCTCGGCGCATGGCGGCGTCCTGGCCGTGGTCGGCGACGACCCGGCGATGAAGTCGACCGACGTGCCGGCGGCATCGGAGACCATGTTCGCCGACCTGCTGATGCCGATGCTCTATCCGGCGACGGTACAGGAGATCCTCGACTACGGCCATCTCGGCTGGGAGATGTCTCGCTTTTCCGGCGCCTGGACCGGCTTCAAGCTGACCGCCGAGACGGTCGACGCCGCCGCGGTCGTCGATGGGGGACCCGAGCGGCTCCGCATCGTCCGGCCCAACTTCGAGTTGCCGCCGGACGGCGTCTCGATCCGGGCCGACGACGTCTGGCTCGATCAGGAACCCCGGCTGCGGCGCTACAAGCTACCGGCGGCACTGGCTTTCGCGCGGGCCAACGAGATCAATCGCCGCATCATCGACGGCCCCGGCCGTCGCCTCGGCATCATTGCCTCCGGCAAGACCGCCATGGACGTGCGCCAGGCGCTGAAAGACCTGGGCCTCGACGACAAGGCGGCGGCCGAGGCCGGCATCTCGTTCCTGAAGATCGGCATGCCGTTTCCGCTGGACGCCGAGACGGTGCGCAGCTTCGCCGACGGCCTGGAAGAGATCCTGGTGGTCGAGGAGAAGCGCCGCTTCATGGAGAGCCGGGTCCGCGACGCCCTCTACGATATGCCGGAGGGGCGTCGGCCGCGCGTCGTCGGCCGTTACGACGAAGCCGGCGGCATGCTGCTGCCGGAATGCGGCGAGTTCGGCGCCGACGAGATCGCGGTCGTGCTGGCGGGCCGGCTCGCCCGCTTCCATGAGAGCGAGCGGTTCGCCGCCCGCCTGGCCTTCCTCGACGCCAAGGCCGAGCGCCTGGCCGGCCGCAGCGGGTTGGAGATCGCCCGTATCCCCTACTTCTGCTCCGGCTGCCCGCACAACACCTCGACCCGGGTGCCCGAGGGCAGCCAGGCGCAGGGCGGCGTCGGTTGCCACTACATGTCGACCTACATGGAGCGCAACACGGGCGCGCATACGCACATGGGCGGCGAGGGCGCCAATTGGATCGGCAACGCACCCTTCACCGAGACGCGCCATGTCTTCCAGAACCTGGGCGATGGCACTTATTTCCATTCCGGCCTGTTGGCGATCCGGGCCTGCGTCGCCGCCGACGTCAACATCACCTACAAGATCCTGTTCAACGACGCCGTGGCGATGACCGGCGGCCAACCGCACGACGGCACGCTGACGCCGATGGCGATCTCGGCCCAGGTCCATGCCGAGGGCGTGAAGAAGATCGTCGTCGTCACCGACGAGCCCGACAAGTACGCGATTGGCGCCGCCTTCGCGCCCGGCACGCGGATCGAGCACCGCCGCGAGCTGGACCGGGTGCAGCGGGAATTGCGCGAGACCCCGGGCGTCACGGTGCTGATCTATGACCAAACCTGCGCCGCCGAGAAGCGGCGGCGCCGCAAGCGCGGCGAGATGGTGGACCCGCCCAGGCGGATGTTCATCAACCACCGGGTCTGCGAGGCCTGCGGCGATTGCAGCCGGACCTCGAACTGCCTCTCGGTGCTGCCGCTGACGACGGCGCTGGGGCCGAAACGGGTGATCGACCAGTCGTCCTGCAACAAGGACTATTCCTGCGCCGAGGGCTTCTGCCCGAGCTTCGTCAACGTCATCGGCGCCCGCCCGCGCTCGGCCGCCGGCGGGCGCGAGGTGCCGCGCGAGCTGGCGCTCTTGCCCGAGCCGACGCGCCCCGTGCCGGCGGCGGGGGAGTCCTTCGACATCCTGGTGACGGGCATCGGCGGCACCGGCGTGGTGACGATCGCAGCACTGCTGACGATGGCCGCGCACATGGAGGGCAAGGCCTTCTCGACCATCGACCAGTTCGGCATGGCGCAGAAGGGTGGTGCGGTGACGAGCCACGTGCGGATCGCCGGCGCCGAAGACGACCTGGGCGCGGTCCGGCTCGGCAGCGGCGATGCCGACCTGATCCTGGGCTGCGACAGCCTGGTGACGGGCAGCGAGCTGGCACTGACGGTGATCGACCCCGCCCGCACCAGCGTCGTGCTGAACACGCACCAGGCGATCACCGGTCAGTTCGCCCTGAACCCGGACCTGGCCTTTCCGGCATCGGCGCTCGAGACACGGGTCCGGGCCGAGGCCGACGCCGACAAAGTCCATTCGCTGAACGCTACCCGGCTCGCGACCCTGTTGCTGGGTGACGCCATCGCCTCCAACCTCTTCATGTTGGGCTTCGCCTATCAGAAGGGGCTGGTGCCGGTCTCGGCGGCGGCCTTGGCCCAGGCGATCGAGCTCAACGGCCTGGCGGTGGAGATGAACAAGGCCGCTTTCGAGTGGGGCCGGCGGGCGACGCACGACTTGAGCGCCGTCGAGGCTGAGGCCGAGAGCGGGGCCGCCACCGCCGAGAGGGTGCCGGAGAGCCTGGAAGCAATCGTCGCGCATCGCACCGCCGAGCTCGGCCGCTATCAGGACGCGGCCTATGCTCAGCGTTACGAGAGCTTGGTGCGCCGCGTCGCGGCGGCAGCGCAAGCGCTTTCCGAGGGCGCCCCGGGGCTGGCCGAGACGGTGGCCCGGAACCTCTACAAGTTGATGGCCTACAAGGACGAGTACGAGGTCGCCCGGCTCTACAGCGAGCCCACCTTTGCCCAAGAGCTGGAGGCCCGCTTCGAGGGCATCGAGCGCCTGGAGCTGCTGCTGGCGCCGCCGCTCCTGAGCCGGCCGGACCCGCTGACCGGTGCGGTTCGAAAGCGGACCTTCGGCCCCTGGATTTTCCCGGCACTACGCTGGCTGGCGCGGCTGAAGGGCCTGCGCGGCAGCGCCCTCGACCCCTTCGGCCGCACCGAGGAGCGGCGCACCGAGCGGGCGCTCATCGCCGACTACGAGGCCATCGTCGAGGAGCTCTTGGGCAAGCTCGACCCGGGCAATCGGGCGCTCGCCGTCGCCATCGCCGAGGTGCCGGCGACGATCCGCGGCTTCGGCCACGTCAAGGCGGCGAACGTCGTCGCCGCGCGGGCGGAGTGGGAGCGGCTGATGGCGGCCTGGCGCAGCGACCAGCCGGTGACCCGGGCCGCCGAATAGGGGCGCACGGCCGGGTGCAGAGCTACGGCGGGCGAATTGCCGCACCCGCCGAGCTTTGATTGTCGTCGAAAATCCGAATGGTTACCCTGATGCTCTGAAATAGGCGCCGCTCGGGCTCTGTCGGCGAAAGCCGCGGGTCCGTTTGCAAAGAAATCAATGCGCCGGCGCCACGAGCATCATGAGGGACGTCATGGAATTCCTGGTTGAGCCGGAACGCGAGATCCCCGTCGTCAACGATGTCGACGTGCTTGTTTGTGGAGGTGGATTTGCCGGCGTCGCCGCGGCGGTGGCAGCGGCGCGAAACGGCGCCACGGTGATGCTGATCGAACGATACGGCTTTCTGGGCGGGCTGGCGACGGGCGCGCTGGTGATCACGACGCCGCCCCTGAACAACGGCATCAACCGCGAAATCGCCCGCCGGCTGATCGACTGGAAGAGCTATGCCCCGGACCGGGAGCAAGAGGAGGCCACGGATACCGAGCTCATCGATGCCGCCGACGGGCTGCTGCCTTATGACCCGGAAACCACCAAGTTTGAGTTCGTTCGGATGCTGCTGGACGAGCGGGTCGAGATCCTCTTTCACTCCTACATCGCCGACACGCTGACGACCGATGGGCATATCGACGGCGTCGTCATCGAAAACAAGGCGGGCCGGAGCGCGGTCAAGGCCAAGTTCTTCATCGATGCTACCGGCGATGCCGACGTGGCCACACAGGCAGGGGCACCGGTGCGCACGGTCGAACGGCCGATCACCATGATGTTCAACATGGCCGACGTCGACACGGAGCGGGCGCTCGAGCATCTCGGCAAGTGGACCGGCTTGCGGAAGTTCATGCGCGAGGCGGTCGCCAAGGGAGAGATCGACTTCGACCTCGGCGTCGATCCCGATTTCGGCGCACCCGGCATCTTCGCGGCGGACCTGATCCACAAGGGCCAGCTCAACGTCTGGGGCGGCATGCTGTACATGAACCAGACCCTCGACCCACTGCAGCGGACCAGGGCCGAGATCGTGACCCGCGACCACGCTTTCCGCATGGCCAACTTCCTGAAAGAGAAGTTGCCGGGCTTCGAGAACGCGCGCCTGGAACAAATGTCGACCGAGGTCGGCATCCGTGCGAGCCGAAACCTGGAAGGCGACTACACGCCCTCGAAGAAGGAGATCGTCCAAGGCGAGTTTTCGGACACGGTGGCACGGCCCTACCGCGGCAAGAGCCTGGCCGTCCCCTATCGCTCGTTGCTGCCGAAGGCGGTCGACAACCTGTTGGTCGTCGGGCGATGCATCTCGGCCGACGACGAGATCATGGGGCGGCTTCGGTTGATCCCGGTCTGCTCGGCGACCGGCGAGGCCGCCGGCGTCGCCGCCGCCATGGCCGTGGCCCAGGGTGCCTCGGCCCAAGCGGTCGACGTCGGGCAGTTACAGGCGCGATTGACGGAGCAAGGCGTCGAGCTCTAGCCGCCGGCGCGCCTCAGCGGCCGTAGTCGTCCTCGAAGCGGACGATATCGTCCTCGCCGAGATAGTCGCCGGTCTGGACCTCGATGAGAATCAGAGGCGCGTCGCCGGGGTTTTCCAGGCGGTGCCGAGTTTCCCTGGGCACGTAGACAGACTCGTTCTCGGCGAGATCGCGCTCGTCGTTGCCGATCAGGATTCGCGCCTGTCCGCTGACCACCACCCAATGCTCGGCCCGGTGGTGGTGCAGTTGCACCGAGAGCCGCTGGCCCGGCTCGACCACGATCCGCTTGACCTTGAAGTGTGGGCCCTCTTGCACCGTCTGGTAATGTCCCCAGGGGCGGAAGACGGTGGTGTGCGCCGACACTTCCTCGGCGTCCCCTTCCCGCAGCAGCCCGACCAGGTCCTTGACCTCTTCCGCACGGGCGCGGTCGGCGACCAGGACGGCGTCGTCGGTGGCGACGACGATCAGGTTCTCGACGCCCACGGCGGCCAAGAGGCGGTCATCGCTCCTGAGGTAGGACGCGGTGACATCCTCGGCGACGACGCGCCCCGTGAGCACGTTGGCGTTCTCGTCCTGCGCGCCGACTTCCCAGAGCGCGGCCCAGGAGCCGACGTCGCTCCAACCGAAGTCGCCGCGCACCACCACGGCTCGCGAGGTCCGTTCCATCACCGCGCGATCGAAAGCGATTTCGGGCGCGGTGGCGAAGGCGTCCGCGTCCAGGCGAATGAAGTCGAGGTCCGCCTGGGCGGCATCGAGCGAGGCACGCGTCGCCGCCAGCACCTTGGGACAGTGCCTCTGCATCTCCTCGAGGCCGGTCCGGGCCTGGAAGACGAACATGCCGCTGTTCCAGAGGTAGCCGCCCGCGGCCAGATAGCGCACCGCCGTCTCTTGATCGGGCTTCTCGTGAAAGGCCCGAACCGCCGCGGCACCCTCGTGCCCCGCGACCGCGCCACCGGTCTCGACATAGCCGTAAGCGGTCTCAGGCCGGCGCGGCTCTACGCCGAAGATCGCCAGATGCCCGTCGCCGGCGAGTGCCACGGCGGTCTCGAGCGCCGATCGGAATCCGGCCGCGTCCTCGATCGCGTGGTCGGCCGGCAGGACGACGAGGATGGCGTCTTCGTCCGCCGCGCCGACGAACGCCGCCGCCACCGCGATCGCCGGTGCCGTGTTGCGCGGCTCCGGCTCGAGGATGATGTCGGCGCCGCCCTCGCCCTGCGCGCGGATCTGCTCGGCGACGATGAAGCGGTGCGCCTCGTTGCAGAGGATCGTCGGGCGGGCGAGCCCCGCCAGGCCGTCGAGACGGCCCAGCGTCTCCTGCAGCATGGAGCGCTCGGAAATCAGCGGCTGGAACTGCTTGGGGAAGAGGCCGCGCGACAGCGGCCAGAGGCGCGTGCCGGTGCCACCGGATAGAACGATCGGATGGATCATCGCCGATTTCCCCAAGGTCGCGCCGGGCACCGTCCGGCGATTCGCCGCGTGCGATCAATAACAAGGCAGCCCCGCCCCGACAACGCCAGAGGCACCGACCGGCGTGGTGGGGCGGCCGGTGGTCAAAGGCGCCCTCGGCCATTTTCACTGGCCCTGTCGAGGCGCACGAGCTATGTCTCCCGACATGGAATCGAGGCGGGAACAGGGCAATCGACCGACGCCAATGCGGCCGGGCTCGGAGCGGGCATTCGGCCTGGTGTTCGCCGCCGTCTTCGCCTTGATCGGCCTCTGGCCGCTCTTGGGGAACGGCTCGATCCGGCTCTGGGCGCTCGCCATCGCCGCCCTCATTCTCGGCCTGGCGCTGCTGCTGCCGCGCGCCTTGGCACCAGCGAACCGGGCCTGGCATCGCCTGGGGTTGCTCATGCATCGGGTGATGACGCCGCTGGTCATGAGCGTGATCTTCTTCGTCACGGTGACGCCGATGGCGGTTCTTATGCGGCTCCTCGGCAAGGACCCGTTGCGGCTGAGGCGCGAGCCGGAGGCCCAATCCTATTGGATTCCGCGCGAGCCGCCGGGCCCGGAGCCCGACAGCATGAAGAACCAGTTCTGAGAGACCGAGAGATGTCGGCAATGGCCTGCCATCCGAGCCTGCCCGAGAGCCGGCGCCTCGTGCGATGACGCACATTCTCGGTATCTCGGCCTTCTACCACGACAGCGCCGCGGCGCTCGTCGCCGACGGGGCCATCGTCGCCGCCGCACAGGAAGAGCGGTTCAGCCGCAAAAAGCACGATTCCGACTATCCGCGCCAGGCGATCGCCTACTGCCTGGCCGAGGCCGGCATCGGCTTGGCCGAGGTCGACCAGGTGGTCTTCTACGACAAACCGTTCTTGAAGTTCGAGCGCCTGCTGGAGACCTACCTCGCCTTCGCGCCCCGGGGCTTCGCCTCGTTCCGAATGGCGATGCCGCTCTGGATCAAGGAGAAGCTCTTCCAGAAGGACCTGCTGCGCCGCGAGCTGGCCGAGGCGGCGCCCGACTTCGACTGGAAGAACCGCCTGCTCTTCGCCGAGCATCATTTCAGCCACGCCGCCAGCGCCTTCTATCCCTCACCCTTCGAGGAAGCGGTGGTCCTGACCATGGACGGGGTCGGGGAATGGGCGACGGCGTCGGTAGCGATCGGCCGCGGGCCCGAGCTCCGAATCGAGAAGGAGCTGCACTTTCCCCATTCCCTCGGCCTGCTCTACTCGGCCTTCACCTACTACACCGGCTTCAAGGTCAACTCGGGCGAATACAAGGTGATGGGCCTGGCGCCCTATGGCGAGCCGACGTACAAGGACCTGATCCTCGACAAGATCGTCGACCTGAAGGCGGACGGCAGCTTCCGCTTAGATCAATCCTATTTCGACTATTGCACCGGCCTCGCCATGACCAACGGCAAGTTCGCCGCGTTGTTCGGCGAGCCGGTGCGCCGGCCCGAGACCGACCTCCTGACACCCTTCCACATGGACATCGCGGCCTCGGTGCAGGCGGTGACCGAGGAGATCGTGCTGCGCCTGACCCGCTCGCTGGCCGACGAGTATCGGCTCTCGAACCTCTGCCTCGCCGGCGGCGTGGCGCTGAACTGCGTCGCCAACGGCGAGGTGCTGCGCGATGGTGCCTTCGAGAAGGTCTGGGTCCAACCGGCGGCGGGCGACGCCGGCGGGGCCTTGGGCGCGGCGCTCGCCGCCTGGCATGGCCACCACGGCCAGCCGCGGCAAGTGAACGGCAAGGACACCATGCGGGGCGCCTATCTGGGGCCTGCTTATGGACAAACCGAGACCGAGCGTCGCTTGGCGGCTGCCGGCGCCCGCTTCGAGGTCCTGGAGGACAATGCCGCGATCGACGCCGTCGCCGAGTGGCTCGCCGACGGCAAGGCCATCGGCTGGTTCCAAGGCCGGATGGAGTTCGGGCCCCGGGCCCTCGGCGGGCGCTCGATCCTCGGCGATCCGCGCTCGCCGCGGATGCAGAAGACCCTGAACCTGCGCGTGAAGTACCGCGAATCGTTCCGCCCGTTTGCGCCGTCGGTGCTGCGCGAGGACGTCGCCGAGTGGTTCGAGCTCGACGAGGACAGCCCCTATATGCTGATGGTGGCCGATGTCCGTCCGGAGCTACGGCGCCAGATGACGGCAGAGGAGCAGGCGCTCTTCGGCATCGAGAAGCTGAACATCGTGCGCTCGGAAATTCCCGCCGTCACCCATATCGACTATTCGGCCCGGGTCCAGACCGTGCATGCCGACACCAACCCGCGCTACCACGCACTGATCAGCCGCTTCAAGGCGCTGACCGGCTGCCCGGTGCTGGTCAACACCAGCTTCAACGTTCGCGGCGAGCCGATCGTCGAGAGCCCCGAGGACGCCTTCCGCTGCTTCATGGGCACCGAGATCGACGTCCTGGTCGCCGGCAACTGCATCCTCAAGAAGGAGGACCAGGACCCCGGCCTGCGCCAGGACTACAAGGACGCCTTCGAGCTCGACTAGGACACCCTCCGCCCGGCGATTCGACGAAAGTCGAAAAAGCTCTAAACTTCGATCAGGCTTCGGGGCCCACAGCGAAACAGCCGAGGGAGGTTGACCCATGTCTCGATCGAATATCTATGCCGGCGTCGCCGGCTATGTCGGCCGTCCAGACGACGTCGGCGCGGTCGGCGTCTTTCGCCTTCCTGCCGAAAGCGACGAATGGGAGCACGTGCTCGATGCCCACGAAGCCTACTCGGTCTTCGTCCACCCGGAGGACCCGAGTCTCGTCTTCGCCGGCACCGCCGACGGCGTCTGGCGCAGTACGGATAGCGGCGCCAGCTTTCAACGAGCCGATTTCCCGGACTCCGACAAGCAGGTCTGGAGCTTCCTCGTCATCGACGACGACCCCGACCGGATGTACGCCGGCGCATCGCCGATCGACGTCTATCGCTCCGAGGATCGGGGTGCCAGTTGGCGCCGGTTGCCCAACCCCGGGATCAAGGAGCGATGCAGCGGCCCCTTCGCCCACCGGGTGATGCGGCTGGCCCAGCGTCCCGGGCGCGCGGATGAGATCTATGCCGCACTGGAGATCGCAGGCGCCATGCGGACGACCGACGGCGGCGAGACTTGGGAGGACTTGAGCGACGACCTCGTCCGCCTGTCGGAGCTGCCACACCTCGGCAGCGCGATCGTGCAGCAGGAGACCCAGGCCGAGGGCATGCTGGACGGCCACGCGATCACCATCAGCCCGGCGGCACCCGATGCGCCGATCATCGCCGTTCGCATGGGGCTCTTCCGCACCCACGACGGCGGCAAGACCTGGGAGGACATGGAGGTCGGCCGCTATTCGCCGACAACCTACGGCCGCGACGTCAAGGCCTCGCCGCACGACCCGAAGACGCTCTACACGGCCTTGTCGGTCGCCGCCGCCAGCCACGACGGCGCCGTCTACCGCAGTACCGATGCCGGCGAGACCTGGCAGCGCTTCGACAGGGTGCAGGTCAACGGCACCATCATGTCGATCGGCCTGCACAATTCGGACCCCGACCAGGTCTATATCGGTGCCCGCTACGACGGCGAGGTCTTTGGCACCGTGGACGGCGGCGAGACCTGGGAGGCCTTGCCGCTGCCGGGGCCGGTAAAGGACGTTTACTCGGTCGCCTGCGGCTGACGGCCCGGCGGGCAAGCAAGGAGAAGAACAAGATGGAGAAGCAAGTCGCCGTCGTCGTCGGTGCCACCTCCAAGTGGCAGTCGGATGGCCGAATGACCCAACTGGCGCACGGCGGCAGTCTGGACGACAGCGACCTGCCGGTCGGCGTGCGCTGGGGCGTCGGCGGTGCCATTGCGCAGAAGTTCGCTGGGGAAGGTTTCTTCGTCGTGCTGACGACGCGCACCGAGGCCAATGCCGCGCCACTGGCGGAAGCCATAGCTGAGCAGGGCGGGGCATGCATGACCGTCGAGCTGGACCTCGTTTCAGCCGAATCCGTCTCCGACGCGTTCGCCACCATCCGGCGCGAGGCGGGCGACCCGGAGGTCCTGGTCTACAACGCGGGCTACCTGGAAGGCCGCGATCTTCCGCCTGAGAAGGAGCTGCTGGAGCACATCCCCGTGGAGATGTTCGACACGGCGCAGCACATCTCCAGCCGCGGCCCCTTCCTCGTCGCCAAGGAAGTGCTGCCGGCCATGCGGGAGAAGGGCCAGGGCTCTTTTCTCATCTCCAACAATGCGTCGTCGCTGCGCGGGCGCAAGCGAATGACCGGGCAATCGCTCTACTATCCCAGAACGATGATGCGGACCTTGGCCCAGGTGCTGACCGAGGAGTATTCGGAACACGGCGTGCATGTCGCCAACGTGGTGATCGACGGCCTCATCGACTCGCCCGGGACCCGGGCGCTGCCGCGGGCACAGCAACAGCCGGATGCCGTGATGAACCCGGTGAAGATCGCCGAGGCGTTCTACTACCTGCACACCCAGGACAGGTCGTGTTGGACGCACGAGCTCCAGCTGACGCCGTTCTCGACCAAGCCGAGCTATTGAGACGAGCTTCTGCCGACGGGCGGAAAGGGAAAGGACCGGGATGCAGATCATCGACGCCCAAATCCACCTCTGGGGCACCGGGCTGCCGAGCAACATGGCGCATCGGCAGGTGACGGCCTTCACCGCCGAAGAGGCCGTCGCCCTGATGGACGAGGGCGGCATCGACGCCGCGGTCATTCATCCGCCGGGTTGGGACCCGGGCTCGCACGACATGGCATTTGCGGCGGTACGAGACTACCCGGGCCGGTTCGCGATCATGGGCACGCTGCCGCTCGACGACCCGCAAACGCGGGCGCGGATCGCGAGCTGGCGGGAACAGCCGGGCATGCTCGGCCTGAGGTATACGTTCCTGAGCGAGCCCGAACGGCAGTGGGTCGAGGACGGCACGCTCGACTGGCTCTGGGCGGCGGCCGAGAGCGCCGGGGTCCCGATCGCCGCCTTGGCGACCGATTCCCTCGCGGCCTTCGGCACGATCGCCCGGCGCCACCCCGGGCTTCGTCTGACCATAGACCACCTAGGGGGCAGAGGCGGCAACACGACGCTGAAAGACGACGCGGCGATGACGCACATGCCCGAGCTTCTGGCGCTGGCAAAGCACCCCAACGTGGCGGTCAAGGCGACGGGCGCGCCGGGCTATTCCAGCGAGACCTATCCGTTCCCGACGATGCAAACCTATCTCAGGCAGATCTACGATGCCTTCGGCCCCGCCCGCATGTTCTGGGGCACCGACATCACGAAGATGCCCTGCTCCTGGCGCCAATGCGCGACCATGTTCACCGAGGAGCTGCCGTGGCTCGGCGAAGCGGACAAGCGCCTCGTCATGGGCGAGGCGGTCTGCGCCTGGTGGGGCTGGGATCGCGCGAGCTGACAGGCGTCTCAGTCGGCCGCTTGGCTGGGCGCGTTGGCGGCCGCCGGGCCGATCCGCCAGTCCTTCGGGTCGGTGGACGTCAGCATGCGTTGGCGGACCTCCAACCACCAGCCCATGTTGGGCGGCCAGGCATCGAAGCTCTGCTCCTCGTTGAGGGCGCGGGCCGCATGTAGGGCCCAGTGCGGGTTGAAGAGCGCCTCGCGGGCGACGGCGATGAGGTCCGCCTTGCCGTCCTGCAGGATCTCTTCGGCATGGTGCGGATCTTGGATCATGCCGACCGCCATGGTCGGCATGTCGGCGCCCTGCCTGACCGCATCGGCCAGCGGCACCTGGAAGCCCGGTGCCGGCGGCCCCTTGACGGCGAGGCTGAAGAGCGAATTCGGCCCCTTGATGCCGCCCGAGGAGCAGTCGATGGCATCGACGCCGCGCGACTTGAGCTCTCGGGCCAAGGCGATCGTATCTTCGATCTCCAGCCCGCCTTCGACCCGATCGATGCAGGAGAGACGGAACAGGATCGGCTTCTCGTCCGGCCAGTTGCGGCGCAGCGCTTCGGCGATCTCGAGGGCGAAGCGGTTGCGTCCCGCGCTGTCGCCGCCATAGGCATCGCTGCGCTGGTTGCCGATCGGCGAGATGAAGGA
>JASLMY010000125.1 GCA_030746295.1 Alphaproteobacteria bacterium
TTCTGCGCAAAATCGTCGGCTTCTGTCGAGAGAAATTGGAGCGCGAGGACCGCATGACCTATTATTCCCTCGACCAATGCCGCAAAATGCAAACCAAGGCCGGCTATGGTGTGGCCGACATCTACCGGGAGATCGAGGAAGGCGCGCCGGAACGCTTCGCGATCGACGACTGTGCCGAGAAGCATCGAACCGAGACCGGATACTATGACTGGCAAAGGGTTCACAGTTCCGCCAAGTACGCGCGTCGCCGGCAACGACGCTAAGGCTGCCCGTCGACCCGGTTCGCCATGACAGCAACGGCATCGCGATGAAGATCCGTCCATTCGCCGACGGCGACGAAGCCCCGGTAGTCGCTCTTTGGGAAGCTGCCGGCCTGCTGGTCAATCCGCTGAACGATGCCCGCCGCGACATCGCCTTCTGTCGCGACAGCGGCCATGGCGAGGTCATGGTCGGCGAGGCGGAGGGCCGCATCGTCGCCACCGTCATGGTCGGCCATGACGGCCATCGCGGCTGGGTCTACTATCTCGCCACCGAGCCGGCCTCGCGGGAGCGGGGTATGGGACGGCAAATGATGCAGGCGGCGGAAGACTGGCTCACGAAACGCGGCGTCCAGAAAGTCGAGCTCATCGTCCGCGACACCAACACCGCCGTCATCGGCTTCTACCAGCGCCTCGGCTATGCCGCCGAGCCGCGGGCGATCCTGGCCAAGCGGCTGGACGGCATCGCCGTCGCCGCCGGGGGCCAGATGTCGGACCAAGAGGTCGTCATCACCTATCTCGAGATGACCGAGCGGCCGTCCCTGCCCCATATCGAGTCGACGGCGCGGAAGCTGGCGCTGCTGCGTTCGGAATCACCGACGGTCTCGTTCTATCACTACCTCTACGACGCCGTCGGGCGGGAGTGGTTCTGGACCGACCGCAAGAAGCTCGACGACGAAACGCTGAAAGGGATCATTCAGGACCCCCTGGTCGACGTTTTCGTGCTCTATGTCGACGGCGCGCCGGCTGGCTATTTCGAGCTCGACCGCCGCGCCATGCCGACGATCGACCTCGCCTATTTCGGCATCATGCCGGAATTCATCGGCCTCAGGCTCGGGCCCTATCTCTTGGGCCAAGCGATCGAGGCGGCCTGGCGGCACGATCCGGCGCGCCTCACCGTCAACACCTGCACCCTCGACCACCCCAAAGCCTTGCCGCTCTACCAGCGCTTCGGCTTCCGGCCCTACGACCAGCAGCACCTGCCGGCGCCTTGGCAGCGCGGCGACGACGTCGCCTATGACGTCTGACCGGATCGGGCGCCGGAGCGGCCGCCTCAGTGGGCCAGGATCTGGCTCAGGAACAGCTTGGTGCGGTCGCTCTGCGGGTTCTCGAAGAACTCCTTCGGCGTGTTCTGCTCGACGATCAAGCCTTCGTCCATGAAGATCACGCGGTCGGCGACGCGGTTGGCGAAGCCCATCTCGTGGGTCACCACCAGCATGGTCATGCCGGTCGCCGCCAGCTCGATCATGACGTCCAGCACCTCGGCGATCATTTCGGGATCGAGGGCCGAGGTCGGCTCGTCGAAGAGCATGATGCGGGGTTGCATGCAGAGCGCCCGGGCAATGGCGACGCGCTGCTGCTGACCGCCGGAGAGCTGGCCCGGGAACTTGTCCGCCTGCTCGGGAATGCGGACCCGCTCGAGGTATTCCATCGCCAGTTCCAGGGCCTCGGCCTTCGGCATCTTGCGCACCCAGATCGGCGACAGCGTGCAGTTCTGCAGCACCGTTAGATGCGGGAACAGGTTGAAGGACTGGAAGACCATGCCGACTTCGCTGCGGACCTGGTCGATGTTCTTGAGGTTCGTGTCGAGGGTGACGCCGTCGATGATGATGTCGCCCTGCTGATGCTCCTCCAGCCGGTTCATGCAGCGGATGAGCGTCGATTTGCCCGAGCCCGAGGGGCCGCAGATGACGATCCGCTCGCCTTTGTAGACGGTCAGGTCGATGTCCTTGAGGACGTGGAACTGCCCGAACCACTTGTTCATCGCGGTGAGTTGGATAATCACCTCGGTCGATGCGGCGGAGGCGATTTGGCCGTTGCCGGCGGCCGTTTCCGTGGAGGTCATGTCTGCTACTCCCGCCGTCATGCGTCGTGGTCGGTGCTCAGCTTCGTCTCGAGCCGCTGGCTGTATTTCGACATGGCGAAGCAAAGGACGAAGAAGATAGAGGCACCGATGAGCAACGGCTCCTTATGCAGGCCGCGCCAGGGCACGTCCTGGCTCGCCGCCTGGATCATGTTCAGGATGTCGAAGAGGCCGATGATCGTGACCAGCGTCGTATCCTTCAAGAGGCCCATGAAGCTGCCGACGATATTCGGGATCATGTATTTGAGCGCCTGCGGCATGATGATGAGGCTCATCGACTTCCAATAGCTGAGCCCCATCGCATGCGCGGCCTCGTATTGCCCCTTGGGGATCGCCTGCAGGCCACCGCGGACGATCTCGGCCATATAGCAGGCACTGAAGAGGCAGACCGCGACGATCACCTGCACCAGCTTGTTGAGCTGGAAGCCCTCGGGCAGGAAGAGCGGGAACATGGTCGTGGCCATGAAAAGGACGGTAATGAGCGGCACCGAGCGGAAGAGCTCGATGAAGGTGATCGACAACACCCGGATCACCGGCAGCTTCGAGCGCCGGCCCAGGGCCAGCAGGATGCCGCCCGGCAAGGCCGTGGTGATGCCGACACCGGAAATCACCAGGGTCAGGAACAACCCGCCCCACCGGACCCAGGAGACGCCGGGGACCGTCCAGCCCATCTGCAGCAGATAGATGACGACGAAAGCCGCGGCGAAGATCAGCAACAGGACATTGCGCTGCATGCCGTCGGACTTGTTGCCGAGGCCGAGAATACCCACCATCGCCTCGGGCAGCGAGCGGTCGGCGACGACGCCGATGATCGCGTGCACGGTGTTCGCGATCAGCACCAGAATCGCGGCCGAGAGCATTACCTGCAGGAAGATGCCCTTGTCGCCACCCATGAAGAGATAGGCGGCGAGGAACGGATAGAAGACCACGGTGCTGAGGCCGAGCACGGTCTTGAGCTTGACTCGCGGCAGCCACAAGGGCGCCAGCCAAACCGCCAGCAGGATCACGGCGAGGTTGATCCGCCATTGCTCGGCGGCCGGAAAGCGGCCGTAGATGATCGCATTGAACCAGACGATCACGCCGGCCCAGCAAGCCCCGTCCGGGTTCTTCTTCAGGCACTCGCGATAATTCTCGGCGTCCCAGACGCTGTCGACGATGCCCCATTGCCAAAGCGGCGCCACGAACATGTAAATGACCGCCAAGGCGACGATCGTCAGAATTGCGTTGTACCAGTTGTTGAACAGGTTCTCGCGCAGCCATTGGATTGGGCTGACGCGCTGATCGGGCTGTTGGGCCATGCCGCCGCCGGTCTCGTTCGTCGTCGCCACCATGCCTAGCGTTCCCTGATCTGGACGCGCTTGTTGTAAACGTTCAACAGCCCGGAAATCGACAGGCTGACGGTCATGTAGAACAGCATCGTCATGGCCACGATCTCGATCGCGTAGCCGGACTGGTTGAGCGAGGTCTGCATGAACAAGGCGACGACGTCCGGATAGCCGATCGCGACCGCCAGCGAGGAGTTCTTGACCACGTTCATCCACAGGCTGATCAGCGGCGGGATGATGGCGCGCATCGCCTGCGGGATGACGACCAGCCTCAGCGTCCGCCCCGGCCGGTGGCCGAGCGAATAGGCGGCCTCGGTCTGCCCCTTGTGCACCGACTGGATGCCGGCCCGCACACTTTCGGCGAGATAGGAGGAATGATAGATCGTCAGCGCCACCAGCAGCGCCAGGAAGGCCGGCGGCACCTTGAAGCCGCCCTGGAAGTTGAAGCCCTTGAGCGCCGGGACCTCCCAGTCGAGCGGGGCGCCGGTGGCATAGAAGGTCGCCAGCGGCAGAACGACGAGAACCGCCAGGCCGATCCAGATGGTCGGGAACTGCTCGCCCGTCTCGTCCTGGCGCTTGTGCGCCCACTTCTTGAGCCAGACCACGGCGACGATCGCCACGATCAGTGCCACCACGGAGGCCCAGAACAGCTCGCCGAAGATGGGCGAGGGGCTGTAGAAGCCGCGGTTGTTGAGGAACGAGAAGCCGGCACCGAAGAGGTCGTAGCTCTGCTTCGGTCGCGGCAGCAGCGCGAAGACCCCGAGGTACCAGAAGATGATCTGCAGCAACAACGGCGTGTTCCTGAGGATCTCGACATAGGCCGAGGCCAGCTTGGAGACCAGCCAGTTCGACGACAGCCGCATGATGCCGACGAAGAAGCCGAGAAACGTCGTGAGAACGATCGCGATCAGGGAAACGAAGAGCGTGTTCAGGATCCCGATGAGGAAGATCCGACCGTAAGTGTCGCCGACCTCGTAGGAGATCAGCTTGAAGTCGGTATCGAAGCCGGCGGTCAGGAACAGGAAATCGAAACCCGAGCTCATGCCCCGGGCGGCAAGGTTGGCGCTGGTGTTGGACACCAGGTACCAGGCTAGCCAGGCAACGGTGCTGAAAGTGACGATTTGATAGAAGACCGAACGAACGCGCTCGTCGTATATCAACGCAAGCCCGCTCGAACCGCCGCCCGTTCGCGCCCCCTTCTCGGAAACGGCCATGGTTCCTACCGTGTTATGTCATAAAGCGAATGGCGCCCAACCTGATACAAGGATGGGCGCCATTCAATCATCTCCTAGCGGAACGGCGGCGAGTACTGCAAGCCACCACGGGTCCACAAATCGTTGGCGGAGCCGGCGCGCGGGATGCCGATACCCTGCTTGCCACCACCCATGTAGGCCTCGTAGACCTGGCCGTAATTGCCGACCTGCTTGATGGCGTTATAGGCCCAATCCTTATCGAGACCGAGGCCCTTGTGCAGGTTGCCCTCGACACCGAGCATGCGACGCACTTCGGCGTTCTTTGAATTGGCCCGCATGTCGTCGACGTTGCCGGAATTGATGCCCAGCTCTTCGGCCGCGATCAGGGCGTAGACCGTCCACTTGACGATGTCCATCCACTGCGAGTCGTTCTGGCGCACCACGGGGCCCAGCGGCTCCTTCGAGATGGTCTCGGGCAAGACGACGAAATCACCCGGGTTCGGGAACTTGGCTCTGATCGAGGCCAGGCCCGACTTGTCGTTGGTGACGGCATCGCAGCCGCCCTGCCGGAAGGTGTCGTCGCGGACGTTGTTGTCCTCGAAGGTCACTGGCTCCATCTGCAGCTTGTTGACGCGATTGTAGTCGGCAAGGTTGAGCTCGGTCGTGGTGCCCGTCAGCACGCAGACCGTGGCGCCCTTCAGCTCCAAGGCGCTCTTGATGCCGCTACCTTTCGGCACCATGAAACCCTGGCCGTCGTAAAAGTTGATCGCCGTGAAGTCGAGGCCGAGCTGGGTGTCGCGCAGCAAGGTCCAGGTCGTGGTCCGCGACAGCACGTCGGATTCGCCGTTCGCCATAGCGGTGAAGCGGGCCTGAGTCGATACCGATTGGATCTCCAGCTTCTTCTTGTCGCCCAACACCGCAGCGGCGATCGCCTGGCAAACGGCAACGTCGCTGCCGTACCAGTTGCCGTTTGCGTCCAGGTTGTAGAAGCCCGGCGACGGCTTGCCGACCTGGCAACGCAGATGGCCGCGCTTCTTGACGATCTCGAGCGTGCTTTCGGCCGAGGCGCCGGTGGCCCCAACCATGAGCAGCCCGGCCGCAGCAGAATACGCCGCCGCCATTTTGATTAGTTTCATGTTCACGTCCTCCCTAAGATAGACCAACTTCACTCTCTAGCGTGACTTTCAAGGCCCCTAAAGACCGAAGTGGGCACCACCCTAAACTTTGCCCCGTCCCATCGCAACAGGATTTCTGCGCCTGGGCGGGGGCCTTGCGAGGCCTCATTTCTTAACCTTTGGCGGAGCCATTTCGCAGGCAAACCGCTTGTCGTAGGCGCGCGGATTATGCCGCTTCAGATCGGCTTGAATACGCTCCGCCCTGGCCTTGCTCTCCAAGCAACGCTGTTCGCTCTCGTAGCGGACCGAGCCCCAGCCCTCGATGGTGTCACCGCGGACCCAGGTGCCGTTCATCAAAAGAAAGACGACCAGTAAGTATTCCATGCGCGATTCAACCCGACAGCTTCTCCTCGCCACCACGAGCTCGACTAGATGCCGCCTCGATGGATAGGCGTCAAGGCAATCTGGCGTGATCTCGCCTCAGCTGTCATTATGGCGCGGCCCTCGGCCGCAGCGCCTCATTGTCGAAGGCGCCGAACGCCATATCCACGCCATCAGCAAAGCTTGTGAGATGAAAGACGAAACCATCCTTGTTACCGCCGGACGCCACCCGGAAGAAAACCACGGCGTCGTCAACCCGCCCGTCTACCATGCCTCGACCGTTCTGCAGCCGACGCTCGCCGCCCGCGACGCATTGCGCGAGGCCAGCCTGAAAGGCGAGCGGGTCATCACCTACGGGCGCCGCGGAACGCCGACCATGTTCGCGCTCGAGGACGTCGTCACCGAGCTGGAGGGCGGCCATAGGGCGCGGATCTTCCCGTCCGGCCTGGCCGCCATCGCCACGGCGATCACCGCCTACGTCGCCAGCGGCGACCACATCCTGGTCGCCGACACGGTCTACGGGCCGTGCCGGAACTTCTGCGATACCGTGCTGGTCCGCTTCGGCGTCGAGACCACCTATTTCGATCCCACCATCGGCGACGAGATCAACGATCTTGTGCGCGACAACACCAAGCTTCTCTATTTGGAGTCGCCGGGCACGGCGACCTTCGAGATCCAGGACATCCCCCGCCTGGCGGCTTGTGCCAAGGCGCGCGGCTTGACCGTGTTGATGGACAACACCTGGGCGACGCCACTCTACTTCAAGACTTTCCAGCACGGCGTCGACGTTTCGATCCATGCCGCCACCAAGTACATCGTCGGGCATTCCGACGCCATGCTGGGCATCGTCGTCACCAACAAGGAGGCGTACCCGGCGCTGGAGGACTGCACCAACCGCTTCGGCCAGACCGCGGGCCCGGACGACGTCTACCTGGCGCAGCGCGGCGTCCGGACGATGGCCGTGCGCCTCAAGCAGCATTGGCAGAGCGGCCTCGCCGTCGCCGAGTGGTTGGCGGGCCGGCCCGAGGTCGACTGCGTGATGCACCCGGGGCTCGCCGACGATCCGGGGCATGCCCTCTGGAAGCGGGACTTCGAGGGCGCCAGCGGCCTCTTCGGCGTCACGCTCAAGCCTTGCGATCACCAAGCCGTGGTCCAGTTCGTCGACGGCCTGGAGTTCTTCGGCATCGGCAGCTCGTGGGGCGGCTTCGAAAGCCTCTGTATCCTCACCGATCCGAACAGCATGCGCAGCGCCCGGCCCTGGACCCGGCCGGGACAGACCTTGCGCCTGCATATCGGGCTGGAGGCGGCGGACGACCTGATCGCCGACCTAGAGGCCGGCTTCGGACGGATGAAGGCGGCGGCCTGAGGGGGCGAGAGAGCGAGGGCGGCATGGCGCCAGCGCGGTCGAGCAACGGGCCCAAGACCGAGGCGCTGCTGGCCGAGCTTCGGTTCGATAGCGACGGCCTGGTGCCCGCCATCGCCCAGCAGCACGACACGGGCGAGGTGCTGATGGTGGCCTGGATGAACGAGGCGGCGATCCGCGAGACCCTCGGCACGGGCCGGGTTTGCTACTGGTCGCGCTCGCGCGGACAACTCTGGCGCAAGGGCGAGAGCTCGGGCCAGGTGCAGGAGCTCCGCGAATTCCTCGTCGACTGTGACGGCGACACCCTGCTTCTCAAGGTCGACCAGACCGGCGTCGCTTGCCACACCGGACGGCGAAGTTGTTTCTTCCGCGCCGTCCGCGACGGCCGTCTCGAGACCATCGCCGAGGTCGTCGTCGATCCCGACACACTCTATGGCAAGGATCGCTAGTTTCCTCGCGAGCTTGCTGCTGGCGGTCGGGTTGTTCGCAACGGCGCCAGCGCGGGCCGAGGCGTTGGTCGTCTACGCCGCCGCCAGCACCACCGAGGTGATGACCGAGATCGGGCGCCGCTTCGAGGCCGAGCACGGCCAGGCGGTACGGCTCTCCTTCGCCGCCAGCTCGGTCCTGGCCCGGCAGATCGAGCGCGGCGCCCCGGCCGACATCTTCCTCTCCGCCGATGTCGCCTGGATGGACCGGCTGCAAAGCAAGGGCGCCGTCGTTGCCCGGAGCCGGCGCAATCTGCTGCGCAACAGCTTGGTCCTGATCGGCCACGCGTCGGGCGCGCCCGACGTGGCGCTGAGCGCCGAGACGCCGCTTGCCCGCATCCTGGGCGATGGCTTCCTCGCGATGGGCGACCCCGCGCACGTTCCGGCCGGTCGCTACGGGCGCCAAGCGCTCCGGCACTTCGGGCACTGGTCGTCCTTGAAGGGCCGCCTCGCCTACGCCGCCTCCGTGCGCGAGGCCCTGGCCCTGGTGGCGCGCGGCGAGGCGCCGCTCGGCATCGCCTATGCGACCGACGTCGCGATCAGCGATCAGGTACGCGTCGTCGCCGCCTTCTCCGAGGCGAGCCACGCCCCGATCGTCTATCCGGTTGCCCTGGTCGCCGGCGGGCGGCATCCCTCGGCGCTATCCCTTCTCGACTTCCTTGACTCCGATACGGCGAACGAAGTCTATCGGCGTTTCGGCTTCCGCCGTTGGAAGCCTGCCGGCGACGAGTGAGGGCGGATGCTGACCCCCTTCGAGATCGAAGCGCTGTGGCTGTCGCTCAAGGTCGCGACCTGGGCCGTGCTCTGGATTCTACCTCTCGGCCTCGCCGTCGCCTGGCTGCTGGCGAGATGCCGCTTCCCCGGCAAGAGCCTGGTCGACGGCCTGGTGCATCTGCCGTTGGTGATCCCGCCGGTGGTGATTGGCTATCTGTTGCTCGTCGCACTCGGACGCAACGGGATCGTCGGCGCCTGGCTTCACGAGCATCTCGGGCTGACGCTCGTCTTCACTTGGCGCGGCGCGGCCGTGGCCGCCGGCGTCATGGCCTTTCCGCTGATGGTCCGAACCATTCGGCTGTCGCTCGAAAGCATGGACCGACGCCTGGAGACGGCGGCGCGGACTCTCGGCGCCCGGCCCTTCGACGTCTTTTTGACCGTGACCCTGCCCTTGATTTCGCCCGGCATCGTCGCTGGCGTTATCCTCTCCTTCGCCCGTTGTCTCGGCGAGTTCGGGGCCACCATCACCTTCGCTTCCAACGTGCCGGGCGAGACGCGGACCTTGCCGCTGGCGATCTACTCGGCCCTGCAGACGCCAGGCGGCGAAGCGGCGGTGACGCGGCTTGCCGTCATCGCCGTCGTCGTCGCGGTGATCGCGCTCGCCGCTTCGGAGATCCTGGCCCGGCGGCTGGCCCGGCGGATCGAGGCCTAGGCGATGCTCGAGGTCGCCCTCCAGGGACGCCAGGGCGATCTCGCCATCGACGTCGCCTTCGCCGCCGACCGGGGGGTCACCGCCCTCTTCGGACGCTCCGGCGCCGGCAAGACCAGCATCGTCGAAATGCTGGCGGGCCTCAGGGCGCCGAGCAGCGGCCGGGTCCACTTGGATGGCGAGACGCTCTACGACTCCGAAGCCGGGATCGATTTGGCGCCCGAGCGCCGCGGCCTCGGCTACGTCTTCCAAGAGGCCCGCCTGTTCCCGCACCTGACGGTGGCCGGCAACCTGAGCTACGGCTACCGGCGCACCAAGGCGAGCCAGCGCCAGGTCGGCTTCGACGAGGTGGTCGGGTTGCTGGAACTCGGCTCGCTGCTCGGCCGACGGCCCCGCACTCTGTCGGGCGGCGAGCGCCAGCGCGTCGCCATCGGCCGGGCGCTCTTGGCCGGTCCGCGGCTGTTGTTGATGGACGAGCCGCTCGCCAACCTGGACCAGACCCTGCGCCAAGAGCTGCTGCCCTTCATCGAGCGGCTGGGCGGCGAGCTCGACATCGCCATCGTCTACGTCAGCCACAGCATGGACGAGATCCTGCGCCTCGCCGACACGCTGGTGTTGGTCTCCGACGGGCGGATCGTCGCCGTCGGTGCGGTCGAGGAGCTGCTGGCCCGGCTCGACCTGGCGCCGGAGACCGGGCGCTGGGAAGCGGGTGCCGCCTTCCAGGCCGAAGTGGCGGCGCATGACGACGGCCACCGTCTGACCCGCCTCGCCTTCGCCGGCGGCACGCTTTGGGTCGGACGGTTGGACCTGGCGCCGGGGGCACGGCTCAGGGTCCGCATTCGGGCCCGCGACGTCAGCCTCTCGCTCATAGCGCCCCAGCAGACCAGCGTCCTCAACGTCTTTCCCGGCACCGTCATCGAGATCGGCGAGGACGAGGGCCCGCAGGTCGACGTCCTGATCGACATCGGCGACCGGCTTTGGGCCCGGATCACCCGGCGCTCGCTGCACGAGCTCGGCATCGCACCCGGCACCCCGGTCCACGCCATGGTCAAGGCGGTCGCCATCGACCGGCATAGCCTCGGCGGCCGCGGCCGGACCGCCCGCTGACCACGACCTCGCTCGCCTGCCGAGCCCCGGCCCCAATTGATTTCAATCAATCAGCAATCCGGGCAGACTGGCGGATAATAATCCGCGAAGTCCGTCGGCAGCGGCACGACGGGCAGAAAAACGAAGGAGAGCGGGATGAAATTCGGTTTGTTCTATTTGTTCAGCGATTTTGGAAACATACCGCAGCAGCAGATCTACGCCGAGGTCTTGGACGAGATCGAGCATGCCGAGAGCCTGGGCTTCGAATCCGTCTGGCTGCCCGAGCATCATTTCGCGATCTACGGCATGCTGGGCAATCCGCTGGTGATGGCGGCGGCGGTGGCGCAGCGCACCAAGAAGATGAAGATCGGCACCGCCGTAGTGCTGCTGCCCTTTCAGCATCCGATGCGACTCGCCGAGGACGCGGCGCTCGTCGACACCATGAGCGGCGGCCGCCTGCTGCTCGGCGTCGGGCGCGGCTACCAGCCGATCGAATTCCATGGCTTCGGCGTCGACCAGGGCAAGTCCTCGGCCATGTTCGAGGAGAGCTTCCAGATTCTGAAGGACGTCTTGAGCGGCAAGAAGGTGCAGCTCGACGGCGAGTTCTGGAAGATCGAAGAGCCGATCGAGGTCTTCCCCAAGCCGCTGCAACTGCCGCCGCCCTTATACTTGGCGAGTGTCAGCAGCCGCAGCATCGAGGTCGCCGCCCGACATGGGATCTCGCTCCTGCGGGCACCGCAGTTCTCCAACCTCGACACGGTCAACGCGGCCTTCGACGAATACACGGGCAAGCTGGTGGAATACGGCCACGACCCCAATACGCTCGACCAGCCGCTCTCGATCCGGGTCTTTGTCGCGCCGACCAACGAAGAGGCCAAGGCCGAGGCCGAGCACGCCCTCTGGTTCTACCACCTGCTTGCAAAGCTGGTGCCGGGCGCGCCCGGCCGCGAGGCGGTGCCGGCCGGCTACGAGGACTATCCCTTCGACCCGGCGGCCCTGTCCGGCCTCACCGTCGACGACGTCTGGGATCGGGGCACCGCCTTCGGCACGCCCGAGCGGGTCACCGAGATCTTGAAGACCTACATGCACAAGACCGGCTCGCGTCACCTGATCTGCCAGATGCGGATCGGCGGCCTGGAGCACGACAAGGTGATGCGCTCGATGGAGCTTTTCACCAACGAGGTGATGCCGGCGCTGAGAGAGGAGGAGGCCCGCTTGGCCGCGGCCGAGTAGGCGGTTCCCGAACCCGAGGCCGATGGCACTGAAGGTCGGATTGATCGGTTGCGGCGCCATCGGCGGGCCGGTGCTGGCGGCACTCGACGCCGGCGAGGTGCCGGGCGCGGCTTGCGTCGCGGTGCTGGTGCGCCGGCCACGCCAGGGTGCCGAAGCCGACCCGCGCCTCGTCACCGAGGCCGACGCCTTCTTTGCCCAAGCGCCGGAATTGATCGTCGAATGCGCCGGCCACGAGGCGTTGCGCCAATACGGTCCCGCGGTCGCGACCCGAGGTACCGATCTCATGATCACCTCGATGGGGGCCTTCTCGGATGCGACGCTGCTGGCCGAGATGGAGGATCGAGCGAGGGCGTCGGGCTGCAAGCTCATCCTGCTGTCGGCCAGTATCGGCGCCCTCGACGCCCTGACCGCGGCGCGCGAGGGCGGCCTCGATGCCGTCACCGTCACCGTCAACTCGCCGCCGGCGGCACTCGCCGAGTCGCCTGCGGGAGAGTTGCTCGACCTCGACGCGCTTTCGGAACCGACGGTCGTCTACCGGGGCCCGGTGCGTGAGGGCGCCCGGCTCTATCCGAAGAACGTCAACGCCTCCGCCGCGGTGGCATTGGCGGGGCTGGGCCTGGACCGGACCGAGCTCGTGATCCGGGCCGATCCCGAGCCGACGTCGCACAAGTTCTCGGTCAGCGCCACCGGGGCCTTCGGGCGCTTCCATTTCGATTGCGAGTTCACCATCGACGAGGCGAGCCGGACCAAGATCGCCAAGATCATCCCGATGGCGGTGATCAAGTCGATCCGCCACTACGCCGGCCACCTCGCCATCGGCGCTTGAGATGTTCGCTGCCGTGCTAGGATGTGCCCTTCGCCATCGAGGGGAGGACGAGCATGGACTTCGCGATCGCGCTGCCGACGCCGGCGGATTCCTGGAAGGCGGTCGCGCGGGCCGAGCAACTGGGCTTTGCCGCCGCCTGGTTCTATGACACCCAGCTGTTGTCGGCCGACCTCTTCGTCGGCATGGCGGCGGCGGCGATGAAGACCTCGAGGATCCGGCTCGGCACCGGCGTCCTGATCCCCAGCAACCGGATCGCACCCGTCGCCGCCAATGCGCTCGCCAGCCTCAACGCGCTGGCGCCAGGCCGCATCGACTTCGGCGTCGGCACCGGCTTCACGGGCCGGATGACGATGGGGCTCGGCGCCATGCGGCTGGCCGACATGGCGGAATACATCCGCATCGTCTATGGCCTGCTCGGCCGCGAGACCGTGACCTGGGAGTTCGAGGCCAAGGCGCGCAAGATCCGCTTCCTCAACCCCGACCTCGGCCTGATCAACACCGAGGACCCGATCCCCCTGCACATCTCGGCCTTCGGGCCCAAGTCGCGACGGCTGACGGCCTCGCTCGGTGCCGGCTGGCTCAACTTCTACCGCGACCTGCTGACGGCGACCCGGGGCATTGAGGACATGCAGGCCGCCTGGGGCGAGGCCGGGCGCGAGCGCGACGACCTCGAATGCACCGTCTTCGCGCTCGGCTGCGTGCTGGCCGAGGGCGAGGCCTACGACGGCGATCGGGCGATGGCGCAGGCGGGGCCGGTCGCCGCGGTCAACCTGCACCGCTCCATCGAGGGCGGCATCGATATCGACCATCTGCCGGCCGAGACGCAAGACCTCTTCCGCGGCTTCCGCGAGCTCTACGAGAGCTACGAGCCCGAAGACGCCCGCTACTTGAGCCTGCACCGCGGCCATCTGATGTTCGTGCGCGAGGACGAGAAGCCCTACGTCACCGCCGAGCTGATCCGCAGCCGCACGCTGATCGGCACCGTCAACGAGCTTCGCGATACCATCCGCCAGTTGGAGGAAATCGGCTACCGGCAGCTCGCGGTCCAATTGGTGCCGGGGCACGAGATGGCGGCGCTCGACGACTGGGCCCGGGTCTTCGACGGGCTCTGAGGGAACCGGAGCGGCAACGGCGTCAGCGAAGGGGAATGGGATGATCGCGGTGATTTTCCAGGTCGAGGCGAACGAAGGCCGGGCACAGGACTATTTCGACGCCGCGGCGGCCCTAAAAGCGGAGGTCGAGCTGATCGACGGCTTCATCTCGGTCGAGCGTTTCGAGAGCCTCGCCACCCCCGGCAAATACGTCTCGCTGTCGTTCTGGCGCGACGAGGCGGCGGTGCAAGCCTGGCGCGAGCACATGGGCCATCGCGCCGTGCAGGAGCAGGGCAAGGCCGGGATCTTCAAGGACTTCCGGATCTCGGTCGCCGAGGTGCTGCGCGACTACACCCTGGCGGACCGCATCACCGACTAGAGCATCTTCGACGTACGTCGAATT
>JASLMY010000126.1 GCA_030746295.1 Alphaproteobacteria bacterium
GCGTGCCGATGCCGGGTGGCGGGCGGCGACCGCTTCGCTCGGGCCGATGTCCGCGATCCGATCGCCTTCGATATAGAGCGCGCCCGGGTCGAAGATGCGAAACTCCGGATCGACCGTCAGCACGATCGCGTCCTTGATCAGGATGCTCATGCTTGCCTCCTCTTTGTCTCGCATCGGATCGTCGCACGACGCTCCATTCAATCTTTCGCGCGGTATGGCGTCAATCGCGGCAGCCAGCGTGGTACCTCGCGCTTGTAGTCGGCGTAGGCCCTGCCGAACCGCTTCTTCAACTGAGGCTCCTCCGAAAAGCGGAAGTAGATCGTGTTGACGACGACGAAGACGACCATCCAGGCGAGGATCGGGTAGGACTGGAGAAGAATGGCCTCGGCGGTGAGGAACAGGTTGACCCCGATGAGCATTGGATTTCGGACGTAGCGGTAGGGCCCCTGAACAATGAAGTTCTTGATCGGCTGCCAGGGGGCCGGAGTCCCGCCGCCGCCCTTCGAGACGAAGAGCCGCACGGTCCATGCCATGAGGATGAGCCCGGCAGCGGCGAACCCGACCCCCGTCAGCCATGGAATCGCCGATGCCGGTGGAAAACTCGCGGCTTGGGTGGTGTCTCGCGTAAACCAGACGATCGCCGCCGGCACATAAACGAGAGCCGTGCCGGGTAGGATGATCACTGCCTTGAGGGTCGGGAGGTTCACCAAGCACCTCGGCTCTGGGCGGGCCTCATTCGAGCGCGTCGTGGAACGCGGAGAGCGCGTTGAGCGCCCGCGGGAACCCGGCATAGGGGGCCGTTTGCATGATGACCTCGACGATCTCTTGCCGATTGAGACCGATGTTGAGGGCCGAGCGGGCGAACTTGGCCAGTTGGACGAGATGGTGGATGGCGGTGAAGGCGGCCACGGTGCAGACCATGCGTTGACGGTGGTCGAGGTCCGGGCGGCCCCAAATCTCGCCATAGCCATAGGCGATCGCCGTCGGGTAGAGAGACGCCGTCGTCGCATTGCCAGGCGCGGCGTAGCCCCGTTCGGCCCGATCACCGTGTAGGGCATGCATGGTCTCCCGTCCCAACGCCATCAATGCCTCGGCGTCCAGGTCCGGCATCTCCGTGTCCGGTACGACGATGCCCTTTTCGGCAAAGACCTCGTTGGCGAGCGCAAGCGCGTTCAAAACCGTGGGAAAGCCGGAGTAGATGCCGCAATGGATGAAGACCTCCTGGATGGTGCGCGGCGGTGTGCCGATGTGCAAGGCGGCGCCGATATAGCGCCTGAGCTGCGGCAGGCGCTGCACGGACGTCAGGGTTGCGAGCACGGCCAGCATGCGGTCTTCGAGCGCCAAACCGGGTCGTGCCCAGATAGAGCCCCAGACGAGTTCCTCCGCCAAGCGGTCAAGGCCCGGCGCCAGTTCCGTTTCGGGGCTGTTGGCGGGGAAGCCGAGCTGTTCCCGGATCGCCGCCCCGGAGAGCCGTAACGCTTCGCGCGTGGTCATGGCATGATCATCCTGTGTTTGCCCTGGTCTAGCCGCGTCGCTGGCCATGTTGGCCGCAAGAAGGCATCCTAACGCCGGGAGAAGAGCCCATGGAGTCCACGAGCACGATCATCGAGCGGCCGCTGTTGCTGCTGGTGCAAGCCAACGTCGAGGCGCGCCACGAGCAGGCCTTCAACGCCTGGTACTACCATCACGTCCCGGCCTTGCTGGAGATCCCGGGCTATCGCTGGGGGCGCCGCTATCAAGGCGTGGTCGGCGAGACCAAGTACCTCGCCTTGTACGAAATCGAGGATGCCGGGTGCCTGGAGCTCCTGATCGGCGCGGACGCGGACAAGCGCCACGCCACCGCCAACGCCGAGTTTGCGAAGTTCGAAGAGCTGCAGGGTGTGGGCGACGTGCGCATCAACGTCTATCAGCAGCTCTCGGGCAGCCACCTCGGCAATCCCCTGCTGAAGGGCGACCTGCCGCTGAGTGCGGTGATGGTCGACTGCGTGGTGCCGGAGGAAGAGGCCGCGTTCAACGCCTGGTACGACCGCTCGCACGTCCCCAACCTGGTGCAGATCCCGGGCTACGCCTCCGGCGCCCGCTTTCAACTGCTCGACCACCCGGCGCTCGAGTGGCTGGGCATGGGGCCGAAATACCTCGCCCTCTACGAGTTCGACAGCCTGGACTGCCTGACGAGCCTCGCCAACCCGGAAACCATGTGCCCGGAAGCCAAGGACGAGCTGGGGCGCTGGATGGACTACGGGGCACCGCTGGTCGACAACATGTCGTGGAACGTCTACCGCCCGATCGCCAAGCACTGGCGGCTCGACGATTGAGCGCGTTCCGAAGCCGAGCCGCCGCCTGCGGAATTGTTGCCGCGGGCGCGGCAGGCTACGCTGACGGCTGAACTGACGATCGTCCGGGGATTGTCCGGCAAGGGGAGGGGAACGATGGTGCAGGCCGGTCGGGTCAATTTCAGCCGCATGGAATCGGTCACCTTCGGTCGGCCGGCGGCCGAGGCGGTAGCGGACGAAGCGCGCAAGCTGGGCGCCAACCGCGTCTTCCTCATGGTCTCCAACACGCTGAACAACAAGACGGACGAAATCGAGACGGTCCGCCGGGCGCTGGGCAACCTCTCCTGCGGCAGCTTCGATGCCATGTCTCCGCATACGCCCCGAGCGGACGTCATCGCCGCGACCAAGGCCGCGCGCGAGGCCGGCGCCGATCTGATCGTCACCATCGGCGGCGGCTCCATCACCGACGGCGCCAAGGCGGTGATGCTGTGCCTCGCCAACGACATCGACACGGGCGAAGGCATGGACGCGCTGCGTCCCGTCCCCGGGCCGGACGGCGCGCTCGGCCCGCCGGGAAGCGTCAAGGCACCGACGATCAAGCAGATTACCGTGCCGACGACGCTGTCGGGCGGCGAGTTCAGCGCGATCTCCGGCGTCACCGACGAGCGCAGCCGAGTAAAGGAGCTGATCCGCCATCCCGACATCATCCCGCACGCCGTCGTTCTGGACCCGCGGGTGACCGTGCACACGCCGGAATGGCTGTGGCTGTCGACCGGCATTCGAGCGGTCGACCATTGCGTCGAGGGCACCTGTGCCCGGCAAGCCAACGCCTATGGCGACGCCCAGGCCCTGCAAGGCCTGAAGCTGTTGTCGAGCGGCCTGCCCCGGGTGAAGGCCGACCCGAGCGACCTCGACGCCCGGCTCGACTGCCAGATGGGCACCTGGCTTTCCATGGCGCCGCTGGCCGCCGGCACGCCGATGGGTGCCAGCCACGGCATCGGCTATGTGCTGGGCGCCGTCTTCGACCTGCCCCACGGCTACACCTCCTGCATCATGCTGCCGGCGGTAATGCGCTGGAACAAGCAGGCGAACGCGGACCGCCAGGAGCTTGTCGCCGCCGCCCTGGGCCATCCGGGCGAGGACGCCGGCGACCTGCTGGACAGGTTCATCGGCGGTCTCGGCATGCCGCGCAGTCTCGGCGCGGTGGACATCGGGCGCGAGCACTTCGAGCGGATCGCCGAGCAAGCGATGGGCACGCCCTGGGTGCCGCTGAACCCGCGCCCCATCGACGGCCCGGCCCAGGTGATGGAGATCCTGGAGCTCGCGGCTTAGAGCATGATTTCCCCAAATGGAATCAAGTTCTAGGCGCCGGCCGCGCAACGACCGACCTGAAAGTGGGGATGAGATGAGCACGGGCCTCAAACGCGCCATCACCGAAGACGAGATCCGCACTTACGAGACAGACGGCGTGGTCCTCCTCGAGGGGCTCTTCGACGAGCACTGGCTCGATATGGCGCGCCGGGCAATCGAGGCCGACATGGCCCGACCCAGCGCGATGTGGAAGGACATCAACCGTGGCGGCAGCGGCAACTTCTTCGGCGATACCTTCGTCTGGGCGCACGAGGCCGGGTTCCGGAGCTTCCTCCATGGCTCGCCTGCGGCCGAGATCACGGCGACGATCATGCGCTCGGTCAAGGTCAACCTCTTCTTCGACCAGATCCTGGTGAAGGAGCCGGGCACCAGCACGCCGACGATCTGGCACCACGACCAGCCGTTCTGGCCGGTCGCCGGCGACCAGGTCTGCACGCTTTGGCTGGCGCTCGACCCGGTGACGGCGGCGAGCGGGGCGGTGGAATACGTCAAGGGCTCGCACCGCTGGGGCCAGCGCTTCAAGGCCGAAAGCTTCGATGCCGGCGAGGACTACGGCGAGGACCTGCCGCCGATCCCGGATATCGAGGCGATGCGCGGCGAGCTCGAGTTCGCGCAGTTCGAGATGGCGCCCGGCGACTGCACGCTGCACCAGGGCCTGACCGTGCACTGGGCGCCCGGCAACAGCACCGACGACGTCCGCCGGCGCGCCTATGTCAGCCGCTGGGCCGGCGACGATGCGACCTACTATCCCCGGCCCCGAATCCAGAAGATGCTCTACGACCCCCAGCTCACCGCCGGCGGCCCGCTCGACTCCGAGCTCTGGCCGGTGCTGTGGCCGCGCCCGGACCGCCTGGAGCGGCCGAGCCGCCCGCCCGACCCCCGGCCGGCGAGCGGCTAGGGGACGCTGGCGTCAGCGGCTGGGCAGACCATCGTCGCCGCCTTCCGGGGAAGGCTGGACGATCCGTTGATGGACCCGAAAGAACCCCAGCCAATAGGCGGCGAGAAAACACAGCTCGGAGAGCTCCTCGCCCCATTTCGCCGAACTCACGGCGATGATGGCGCTGGCGTCGTAAAATTCGCCGTCGCTGATTTCAAAGATGATGTAAAGGCATTGAAAGATATATCCGATGCCGAACAGGCGTTTGATCTCGCTGTCCGGGCCGACGTATCCGTAGACGGTGTGGAGCACCCAGGCGGTCGCCAAGAGTAGTACGATCTTCGGATAGTCGTCGTTGATCCTCCAGTTTGCCTCGACCCATTCGTGCCCCGCCATGGCTTCGTCGATCGCCAACATCGACAGAACGACGCAGCCCGCGAGCCAAAACACGACCCCGCCCTTCCGACGTGAAGGGGAAAGCGCCGTGAGCAAGAACAAGACGCTGCACATCCACAAGAGCCCGCCGGTGAAATACTCGATCGGCGCTCTCTCTCTCCAGGGCTCGATGTCGCTCGACGCCTGGGCGAGCATGGCGCTAGCGACGAAGCATGCGATGAATGCCCAAGGCATCACGGCGACGAGGCCGTTTCGGTCCAATTTCAGCGACATCTACCGTGCTCCTGCTTCTGGATCATTCTGAGACGGACTTCAGGCTTCGCGCCAGCGCAACCTCTGAAGGGCGGCCGCCGCGACTTCGTCGAAGCTGCCGATCGTGTCCTCGGTCTTGGCCCGTATCATCGCCCCTTCGAGGGTCGCGAAGAGAAGCCGTGCCTCGAGCTCGGGCGGCGCCACCAGATCGACCAGACCGTCGCGCACCGCGTCGCGGAGAAGCCGCGCGAGCCAGTCGGTATTGACCTCGAAGAACCGTCTGGCCTCGGCGGCGACCTCGTCCGGCAGAGAGGGGAGCTCAGCGCCGAGGATGCCGCAGAGGCACATCCGACCTTCGCGGGCCAGCACCTCTCGAAAGAGCGAGACGAGCACCTCCAGTGTCCGCCGGGCGTCGGCGCCGTCGGCTTGAGCCTGCCGCAGCCGTTCTTGAAAGCGCTCGGTGTAGCGTCGGGCGACGGCGACGCCGAGGTCCGCCTTGGTCGGAAAGTGGTGGTGGATGCTGGGGCTGCGGATGCCGACCTCGGCCGCGATGTCCCGGTAGCTGAAGCCGTTGTAGCCGCGCAATTGCATCAGACGCTCGGCCGCGTCGATGATCCGCCCCCTCGTATCCTCGGTCGTTGTCACCACTATCGCACTCCGCCGTCGCCGACCGTACCAAGCCCCATGTTGGGCCGGCCATGACGCGATCGAACCCCTTGACCTCTACATCCAGCGTACCTATCTACTGCTAGGTAGTCAATCTACCAAGTACTAGGTAGGTGAATAAGAAAGGCCCTATGCAGAGGAACATGATCGAGCGGGACCTTCCAGGTGTCGGCACCGTGGCGCGCGAGCAGCGCCGAGAAGTGGCGGCCCAGAGCGTGACCAGCAACCCCAACCGTGGAGACAGACCATGAAGATCTACGAGTATCGAGACTTTCCCAACCCGCGCCGGGTGCGGCTCTTCCTCGCCGAGAAAGGCATCGGCGATATCGACTTCCAGCAGGTCGATGTCACCGGGCGGGAGCACCGCAGCGAGCCCTTTCTCGCCAAGAACCCGTTCGCAGGCCTGCCGGTCCTCGAATTGGACGACGGCAGCTACCTCAGCGAGACGGTAGCGATCTGCCGTTATTTCGAGGCGCGCCATCCGAGCCCGTCGCTCATGGGCCGGACGGCGGAAGAAGTGGCGCGCATCGAGATGTGGCAGCGACGCGCCGAGGAGACCCTCCTCAACCCGCTGCTCGCCTATTTCCATCACGCGACGCCGGGCCTCGGGCCGCTCGAAGCCTATCAGAACCGCGACTGGGGCCTGAAGAGCCGCGGCCAGGCGCTGGCCGCGCTGGCGATTTTCGACGACCAGCTGAAGCGGCACCCCTACCTCGCCGGCGAGGCGTTCTCGATCGCGGACATCACCGCGCTCTCCGCCCTGGATCTCGGCCGCGCGCTGGACGTCGGGCTGCCGGAGGGACTCGACCATCTCCACGGCTGGTATGATCGCGTCTCCCGGCGAGCGAGTGCGGGCGCCTGAGACGGACCGCATCGGTCAGCGGCCGATCGACAGAGGAGCGAAGACGATGACCACCAACCTCAACATGGATTTTGATCGGCGCGTCATCGTCGATACCGCTGGCATGGATTGGGTACCTTCCAGGCTGCCGGGTGTCGAGCGGCGCATGCTGGAGCGCGAGGGCGCCGAAACAGGCCGCGCCACCACCATCGTCCGGTACGCGGCCGGCAGCCACTTCTCGTCCCACGTCCATGCCGGCGGGGAGGAATTCCTGGTCTTGGAGGGCGTCTTCTCGGACGAGTATGGCGATTTCGGTCCCGGGACCTATGTCCGCAACCCCGTCGGTTCCGAGCACCGTCCGCACAGCCGGGACGGCTGCATCATCTTCGTCAAGCTCTGGCAAATGGACCCCGCCGATCAGGCGTTCGTCCGGTTCGACACGGCGAACGGGACCTGGTCGCCGGGTCCCGCGGAGGGGCTCTCGCTCATGGAGCTGCACCGCCACGGGAGCGAGCGCGTCGCCGTCGTCGATTGGCAGCCGGGGGCGGCGTTTCCGCGCCACGCCCACCCGGGCGGCGAGGAAATCCTCGTCCTCGACGGCACCTTCGAGGACGAGCACGGCCGCTATCCACGAGGGACCTGGCTCCGCAATCCACCAGGCAGCCGGCATACACCCTTTAGCACCGAAGGCTGCCGGCTCTACCTGAAGACCGGACATCTCGGCCTGCGCTGACCTCGGTGGCGATGGCCGATGCGCGAGTCGCCACGCCTCAGCGACCCTGGGCGATCAGCATCAGGTACTGCGGGAGATCGAACAGTTGCTGGCGCACCGGGCCCAGCGCCTTGAACTCCTTGTTCTTGCCCCAGGCGGAAAAATTCTGCTCGTTGGGCAGGTGCCAGATGTTCAACCGCTGACCGGCGGGCCCGATGCCGAGGAGCTTCTTCGCCATGTTCAGAACGGCGACGCGACGGATGGCGTAGGGCGCGGCGATCTGGTCGGACTTCTTTTCGTAGTTGGCGAAGAGCTCGCGGCTGAAGCCGCTGCCGGTCTTCTGAATCTCGATCAGGTAGTGGTGCTTGCCGAACTCCGTCATCGGCCTCGCCGGCACCGCCAGGTAGAGCGTCAGCGCCTTCATGTCGTGCACTTCGTCGCGTTGGGCGATAAGCGCCTTGTATTCCGGGTCGGCGGCCCAGGCGTTGAGGGCCTGCGGCGACGGCAGGAGCCACAGGTCCAGGCGTTGCGGCTTCAGGCCCGGTGTCCGTACGACGTGCTTGATGTCGAGCGAGGCGAAGCGCTTGATGCCGTGGCGGGCGGCGATCGGCAGCGCCTTGATGTCGTAGGCGTCGCGGTCCTTCAGGCCCTGCCCCTCGTTCAAGACGACGAAATCGACGAAGATCACCTGCTTCGGTGCCTTCTGGGCGCCGGCAGCGGCCGCCGACACAACCAGGATCGCGAGCCCCGTCACCAGGCTCCGCAACAGTCGCTCGAGCATGTCATAATCCCCCATTGGCGCGCCCCATCCCTGCCGGCGAGCTTACCAGCCGTGCCAGTTGGGTGCCATCGGTCGCATTTCCATCTGGGCCGTGGCTGCCGTTGACAGCCAGCGAGGCGAGCCCCTACCGTGCCGCCGGTCCCGGTTCCAAGGTCCGTGCATGCAGCTTCGCATCCTCTCCGAAAGCGACGTCAGGTCGGTGCTGAGCATGGCCGACGCCATCGACATCCAGGCACGGGCCTTCGCCATGCTGGCGGAGGGCCAGTCGGTCGAGGGCCTGCGTAGCTTCGCCCGATCGGACGAGCCGCCCGGAATCACCATCTTCAATCCGTCCTTCCTGAAGGACGGCGGCGGCTACGGCCTGAAGGTCGTCTCGGACTTTTTCGACAACGGCGATCGCGGCGTGCCGCGAATGAGTGCCCTGGTGGCGCTCTTCGACGGGACGACGGGCCAGCCCCGGACGGTGATGGAAGGCGGCTACCTGACCGACGTTCGCACCGGTGCCGGAACTGCCCTGGCGGCGCGGTATCTCGCCCGCAAGGAGAGCCGCGTCGTCGCCGTCTTCGGCGCCGGCCGCGTCGCCCGCAACCAACTGGAAGCGCTCGTCGTCGAGCACGCCATCGCGCACGTCGTGGTGGCGACGCGGTCCAAGTCACGGGGCGAGGCCTTCGTCGAGAGGATGCGTGCCGCCGGCGGGGGCGTGCCGGAGGATATCCGCCTGGTCGACGATCGGGCCGAGGCGGTTGCCGAGGCCGACATCGTCGTCTGCTGCACGACGTCGCGCGAGCCGGTGTTTCCGGGTGCTGCCCTGCGTTCAGGCGCTTTCGTCGCCGGTGCCGGCGCGAACCTGCCGGAGATGCGAGAGGTCGATACCGAGACCATCCGGCGGGCGGCCAGCCATGTCATCGACAGCCGGCATGACTGCTTGAAGAACGCCGGGGACCTGTTGATTGCGGCGCAGGAGGGCGCGCTCGATCTAAATTCCGTCGCCGAGATCGCCGATCTCGTTGCCGGGCGGGCCGCCGGGCGCCAGTCGGACGCGGAGATCACCTTCTACAAGTCGATGGGCGTGCCCATTCAGGACCTGGTCACGGCACAGTTCGTCGAGGAACGCGCCGCCGACCAGGGCATCGGTACGTTGATCGACATCGGCGGCGATCAGGATTGACGCCATGGTGCCTGATCGACGACCTCTCGGCCGGTGCCGTCGTCATCGCGATGCGCGCAGCGCCGTGGCGAACCAGGAGCGGCGTGACGAGTGTCGAGATCTGCGCTCGTCATCGAGGATCTCTAGATTGCCACGCTTTCTTCGTTCGCTCGCAATGACGATGTTCGGGCCTCACTGGACCCCGCCGAGCAAGCGGCCGTAGCCGGGAAGCGGGCCGTCCAGCTGCAGGCGGGTCAAGGCTGCCCAGAGGATGGCCTGGTTGCTGCTCAGCACCGGCAGGCCGAGTTCGCGCTCCAATTGGTCGATGACGCGCAAGGTCTCCATGTCGGTCGCCAGCAGGCAGAGGGCGTCGACGCCCGCGAGGTCGAGCTCGCGGCAGATCGCAGGCAGCCCCTCGGGCTCCAGCCGGCGCACGTCCTTGACGTCCCGCACCTCGACGCCGCCGACCGTGGTCACGCGGATGTCCTTGGCGGCGAGGAAGTCGGCCAGGAGGGCGTTGAGCTCGGCCGGATAGGGGGTTGCAAGCGCGACCGTCCGGGCGCCGAGATGCCGCAGCGCCTCCAGCATCGCCCGGTTCGCCGAGGTGGCGCCGCGGGCGGCGTTCGGCGCTAGCTGGGCCAGCAGCGCGTCCTCCCACGCCCAGCCCTTGATGACCGAGCTCGCCATGCAGCAATAGCAGATCAGGTCGACCCCGGTCTGGCGCAACAGCGTCGCCGCGGCGTTGGCGTCCCGGATCATGCGCTCGACCGCCGCGACGGTGAGATCGCCCTCGACGTTCATGCGGGTCTCGTAGGCGGTGACGCCGTCGGGGAGGGCGCGATAGACCTCGGGCAGGATCACCGAGTTGTTGGCCGGAACGATCAGTCCGACCATGCCGCGCGCGCCCAGCATCGCTTGGAGGCTCCTATCGCTCGGCGGTGAGCAAGGCACCGTGGCCGGGCTCGGCCACCACCTCGCCGCCCGCCCAGACGGTCTTGCCCCGGACGATCGTCAGGTCCGCCCGCGCCCGGACCTCTCGTCCGGCGAAGGGCGAGTATTTGGCCTTCGAGCGGAAGCGGCCGGGGTCGATCTGCCAGCGCGTCTCGTCGTCGACGATCGCGAGGTCCGCATCGGATCCAACGGAAATCACACCCTTCCTGGGGTAGAGCCCGAAGAGCCGCGCCGGGTTTTCCGCCGCCAGCCGGACGAAATCCTGGATGGTCAGGCCGCGACGAAGAAATTCGGACAACACGACGGGAAGAAAGGTTTCGAGCCCGGGAAATCCGGCCGCCGCCTGGCGCAAGTCGGACCCGCCCAGATCTTTCTCGACCGCGGTGTGCGGCGAGTGGTCGGTGCCGATGGTGTCGACGAGGCCGCCGGCGACACCGCGCCAAAGGGCCTCGACGTCGGCAGCCTTCCGGAGCGGCGGCATGATATAGGCGTCGCTCCCCCGTCGTTCGAAATCGTCCTCGCTCAAGGCCAGGTGGTGGGGGGTGACCTCGGCGCTGAACCGGCCGCCGGCGAGGTGATCGCGGATCCAGGCGACACAGAGGCAGGTAATCTCGCTGCTCATCTGGCGAACGTGTATTGGGCAGCCGGCGTCGGCTGCGAGTGCTGCCGCCGGCAGCAAGGCGCCGGCTTCGAGCAGGCTCGGATTGGCCCTGAGCACGGCCGCCGGGTCGACGACGCCGTCATGGCCGAGGGCCGCGACCGCTTCGGTTTCCCCCGGGTAGAGGCCGACGATGCTGCCGGCCCCGGCAACGGCCTGGAAGACGGCGAGTTGGCCGTCGCGAGTTGCGGTCGCCAAGGAGTCCGGCACGCCGCCGACGAAGACCTCGAAGCAGACGACGCCCAACTCTTGCAGCACCGGAATGTCTTGCAGGTTCCGCTCGCACGCCAGCGCCTGCAGCGCGAAATCCACCACCGATCCGGCACGCGCGGCCGCCACGGTGGCGTGGAATCCGTCGGCATCGTCGAGGACGGGGTCGGTGTTGGGCTGGCTCATGATGGTCGTGATGCCACCGGCCGCCGCCGCCGCCGAGCAGGAGGCGAAGTCCTCTTTCTCGGTGTAGCCGGGATCGCGGACGTGGACGTGGGAATCGACGACGCCCGGAAGCACCAACCGGCCCGCGGCGTCGATCGTCGTGTCGGCCGACACCTCGCCGGGTCGGCTCAGCGCCGCGATCCGCCCGTCGGCGATGCAGACGTCGACCTCAGCGATGCCGTCGCCCGTGACGACGCGTCCGTTGGTGACGATGAGATCCGCCTGGTCCGCCATTTGCTTGTCCGCCCGGCTCGTTCCGTTTCGATGTTAAGCGGCCCGTCGCCTATGGTTCAAGCGGCGGCCCCGGGGCATCGACTCAGCCGCGCAGCTCCCGCACCGCCATCGTTACCGAGCGCGAGCCGCCGGCCCAGAGCGGCAGGTAGGTCATCTTGATCCCGGCGCCGCCGGTGACGATGGCGTGGATGTCGCCGGGGGATTGGGACACCGGGCGCGAGTCGTGATCGCCCGCGGCCTCGAAAAGGCAGCCTTGCACGCGCGCCAGGTCCCAGCCGTGGCTCGCGACCAGCCGGGCCAGCTCGGGCGGCAGCAGGAAGAACTGCTCGCCCCGCTCCTGTCTCCGGCCGGCGCCGGTGGTGGCGATCGCCGTCGCCATGGCGGCGGCGAGGGGGTGCAGGACCAATTCCGGCGTATCGCCGTTGCCGGCCGGCAGGACCTCCGCCGTGCCTGAGACACCCAGTACCGTCACGGCGCTTTCGCCGGCGTCCAGGCCCCGGCGGACGTGGAGTGGCGGAAAGCTGGCATCGTCGCTCTCGGCGAAGCAAAACCCGTACTTGCCCGGCTGGCCCATGGTCGCCATGTCGCCAGTACCGGCCTTGGCGCCGCCGACGTTCCGCAGCACCAGGCTGACCGCACGGCCGATTGAGGCGTTGGCGCGATTGCCGGGGCCGAGGCAGTTGGTGGCGGCGTTGAGGCCGAGGGCGCTGGCCACCGGTCCGTGCACGACCACCGCGACCGCCGGCGTGCCGGTGGTGGTGGCGATGCCGAGCAGGTTGAACTCGGGCGCCAGGCAGGCCTCGACCGCGGTCAGCACCACCGGCAGCTCGGCCGGCCGGCAGCCGGCCATGACGGCGTTGTGGGCGACCGCGGCGGGCGTCAGCTCGCCGAAGAGCGGCGCCACCTGGCCACAGGATTGCTCGGGTGCCGTGACGCCGGCCAGCATCCTATCGAGGCGTGGCTCTGTCGGCGGCACCAGCGGCAGCCCGTCGCCGAGTTCCTGCGCTTCGAGGGCGGCCTGGGCTTCCTCCCAAGCGACCATCTCGGGAAAGACCGGCAGGCCGTGCCACGGCTCCATCGTCTTTGCCGTCAGGCGTGCGAGACGCGGACCGAGCAGGCCTCGGTGAAGCCGAAGGGGGGAATGTAGGCCGAGTGCTTGCCGGGCCCACCGGCCACCAGGAGGTGGATGTCCTCAGGCGTCGGCGTCATGGGGTAGTGCTCGCTCACCAGTGGCCGGCCCATGCCGGCGTAGCTTTCCTGGTTGTCCTTCGAGACTCGCGAGACATGGACCCGCGACTCACGATAGAGATGCTCTTGGATGTCGGGAATGCTCCAGCCGTCACGGTGGATGGTCTGGGCGTGCTCCGGCCCCAGCACGATGAAGAGGGGGCCGGTGCTGTAGATGGTGTTGGCACCGACTTGCGAGATCGTGCCGGCGATGGTCGTCAGGATGCCCTCGCCGGTGGTGCTGCCGTGGTCGTTGATGTTGTGCGGCGCCTCGGCCGGCATCGCGGTGACGACGCTGTCGCCGGCGTCGAAGCCGCGGCGTACATGGTAGGGCTCCCACGGGCTCAGCTCTTCGTTCTCGCCGAAGCAGAAGGCGTATTTCGCCGGCGAGCCCTGGGTCGAGCGGTCCATGACGCCGGGCTTGGCGCCGCCGACGTTCAGCAGGATCAGTTGCAGCGCCCGGCCGATCGTCGCGTTGGCCCGCCAACCCTGGCCGAAGCAGTTGCTGGAGCAGTTGATCTCCAGCTCCTGGCAGAGCGGCCCGCTGACCAGCAGCATCGGCGCGCAGGAATGGGTCGTCGCCAGCGAGCCGTGCAGGTTGTACTCGGGCGTCAGCACGGCACGGAGGGCGGCCAGGACGACGGGGAAGTATTCCGGTCGGCAGCCGGCCATGACCGCGTTCGCCGCCAGGCTTTGCATCGTCGGGACGACGCGGCGCGGCGAGACCGGATCGAACGGCTCGTTGTCGCCTCGGCAGACCTCGACGAAGCGCTCGACCGCCGCCTCCGTCGGCACCAGCAGGGGGAAGCCGTCGCTCCAGCCCTGGGCCAGGGCGTACTCGTTCCATGCTTCGGGATCGAGGTCGTCGAGCTCGATGACCTCGGCTTGCTCTGCGTCGCTCATCCTGTCCTGCTCACCCCTTCTCTGGCGATCGGGCGACCGCGGTCGGGATCAGACCCCGACCGCCTCCCTCAGGCCGGCGGACGCGGTCTCGATGCGCTCGGCCAGCTCTGCTGCGTTCAGCCCGCCGATCGGATGGTCGACGACGATCAGCTTGGGCGTGACGTTGCGCGCCTTCGCCTGGGTCATGACGAGCGGCAGGAAGGTCTTGGTGGTGACGACGAAGCTTTCGACGCCTTGTTTCTCGAGTTCGATGCTGTCATGGAAACTCCACGACGAGCATGCCCCTCAATCCG
>JASLMY010000127.1 GCA_030746295.1 Alphaproteobacteria bacterium
CCTGGTCGCTGCCGAGGCAGACGATCTCGCGGAGCTTCGTCAGCCGCGGCCGGATTTCAGCCAGCATCTCCAGGTAGTCGTTGCCGAGAAAGGCATCCTGCGTCACCAGCACCACGGCATCGGAGTGGTCCAGCATGTATTCGAGCTCGCGCCGGGTCGCCCAGGTGTTGAGCGAGACCATGATGGCGCCGAGCTGCAGGATGGCGAAATCGGCGATCAGCCATTCGGGCAGGTTGCCCATCAGGATCGCGACTTTGTCGCCCTTGGCCACACCCAAGGCATGGAGGCCACGGGCGAAGTCCCGCACCCGCCGGCGGAAGTCGGCATAGCTCAGCCGCGCCTCACCACCGACGACGAACTCGGCATCGGGCAGACGGGCGGCCATTTCGTCCAAGAGATCGGGCACGGTGCGGGCGATGGGCATCTGCATGAGCCCATCCTAGCACGGCAAGAGGGCCGCGCTCAGGCGACGCGTTTCCGCAAAGCCGTCTTTTTTCCGAAAGTGCCGAAGACGTAGCCGTCCTCGAACTGGCGGCCCGAGCGCGCCGGCATGAAGATCGCCCGGTAGTGCACGTCGTTGCCGTCCTCGGCTTGGTAGGCGCCCTCGCTGCGCACGGGCCGGACCTCCCGGATCGCCTGGTCGCAGGCTTCACAGAGCCTAGCTTCGATCCGTTTCGCCAACACATCCTCGAGCGCCAGGCCCAGTGGATCGCTGCCGATGGCTTCGCTTACGCTCTTGCCGCAGAGGATGAAGACCGAGATTCTGGGGTCGCGATCCTCTCGCAACAGAAAGCTTCTCTCGACGATATCGGGGTATTCACCGAGGGCCAGATCGGCAAGCGAGGGCAGGGTCGTGCCCTCGCCCCGTATCCGTTGCCAATGCTCCAAGATCCGATCAGCGGCGCGACGGCCTGTGCCGGGGAGCAAGTCTGGGGCCGCATCGATGTCGACGGGTGGCTTTGAGGGCATTTGTCAAATCTCATGTAGCTGTGTCACACCGGACCTGTGGCCGACGGAACGACACCCCTCGTAACTCAAGGCTCGTTACTTGCCGCGCTCGGTACCGCGAGCACATGACGGCCTTGATTGGCACCCAAAATGGTAGATTCCAACCTAGTTGGATGTGACGCCAGTCACACTCCGCCTAACTTTTCTCCTCGTGTGGCGAATAAGAAACCCCTCATATTATTGGGCAAGCACTGTGAGGAATTTCAAGTCCAGAGACCACACTACAATCAAATGGGCGTTAGAATCAGAAATTAGAATTTCGTCCAAAGCTTGCGGCAAGTATTGCGAGCTGCGGATTCGGGACGCTAGCGGGCGATTACTCCGCCGCTGGCGCGACACTACGGGTCAGCTGGTGGGCGACCAGACGCGTGTAAAGTCCGCGTCGGGCCAGAAGCTCGTCGTGCCGGCCAACTTCCGCGACCCGACCAGCGTCCAGGACGACGATCTGTTCGGCGCCGCGAACGGTAGACAGCCGATGGGCGATGACCACCGTCGTCCGTTCGCGCATCAGGTCGTCGAGGGCGTGGCGCACCTGCCGCTCGCTGACCGCATCCAGGTGCGAGGTCGCCTCGTCGAGGATCAGCACCGGCGCGTCCTTCAGGAAGGCGCGGGCGATCGCGACGCGCTGGCGCTGGCCGCCCGAAAGCTGCATGCCGCGCTCGCCGACCGGCGTCTCCAGGCCGTCGGGCAGCGAAGCGACGAAATCGTCGAGCGCCGCCCGCTCGACCGCGCGGTCGAGCTCGGCATCCGTCGCCGAGGGCCGCGCCATCCGGATGTTGGCGGCGAGGGTGTCGTTGAAGAGGTAGGTGTCCTGGGCCACCAATGCGATCCGGCTTCGAAGCTCGTCCAGGGGATAGTCCTTGAGGTCGTGGCCCTCCATCTCGACGCGCCCCGTATCGGGGTCCCAAAACCGCAGCAGCAGGTGCGCTATGGTGGTCTTGCCGGCGCCCGATGGCCCGACCAAAGCCACGGTCTGGCCGCTCTCGATACGAAACGAGACCTCGCCGAGGGCGCGCCGGTCGGCGCCCGTATAGGCGAAACCAACACCTTTCATTTCCAGTGCGGCTGCCTCCGGTGCGACCCTCGCGTCGATGCCGGGCCCGTCTCGCACCGGCACCTCCTCGTTGTGGACCGCGTAGAGGCGGCGGGTCGAGCCCAGCGTATCCGCAAGCTGGCGGCCGATGTTGGCGATCTCCGAGATCGGCAGGAAAGCCGCCATCGCCAAGAGCGCGAAGAGCGGCAACAGCCCGCTCTCCAGCGTCCCGGCCGCGACCATGGCAACGCCGGCGACAACCACGGCCAAGCCGCCGAGGCCGGTCGCGGTCTCGAGCATGGTCATCTGCAGCGTCAGGTCGCGGAAGAAGGGCAGGCGGACCCGGTGGTAGGCCCGGGTCTGAGCCTCGAATTCGTCGCCTCGCCGCTCGGCCTGTTGGAAGGTGACGATCTCGGTCAGGCCCTGCACGGTGTCGACGGCGTGGGCGTTCAGGTCGCCGAGCGCCTCCCGGGCCCGCGAGCCGAGGGCGTCGATGCGCCGGCGCAGCATCACCGGGCTGAGCGCGACCCAAATCAAGAACGGCGACAAGGCCACGGCCATAGGCCAGCCGAAGGCCAAGAGCGTCGCCAACACCACGCCCGGCACCAGCACCGCGACGAAGGCAGGCGCAATGGTGTGGGCGAAGAAGAACTCCACGGTCTCCACGTCCTGGGTCGCGGTGGCGACCAGGTCGCCGGTGCGCCGCCTGAGCAGGTAGGCCGGGGCCAGCCGGTCGAGCTGGCTGAAGAGCGCGATCCGCATTTCCGCCAGCAGGCGAAAGGCCATGTCGTGCGCGACCCAGGATTCGAACCACTGCAAGTCGCCGGCGGCGGGCGCGGCGATGATCAAGGCGATCCAGAGCGCCATATAGGGCTCGCCCAGCTTGATCGCCGCCACCATCAGCGCCGACAGCACGCCAACCCCGATGAAAGCCGCGACCCGGGCGATGCCGAAGAAGAAGGTCAGCAGCAGCCGCCCTTTCCAGGGTGCGGCCATGCGCAAGAGCTCGACCAGGGCCTCGGGCCAGTTCATGCCCTCGGCCCGGATGATGGCGTTGGTCGGCTCGGATAGGGCCGAGGCGGCTCCGCCCGTGATCAGGTCTTCGGGCACGGTCGGCGTCGAAGCGGTCGTCTCGCCGACCTCGATCTCCGGTGCCACGTCGGCAGCCTGCTCGCCCATCAGGCGGCGGTAGGCGCCGGCCTCGGCCATCAACTCGGCGTGGCTGCCGCTCTCCACCACCCGGCCCTCCTCGATGACCAGGATCCGGTCGGCATCGATGACGCTGGAGAGGCGGTGCGCCAGGATCAACGTCGTCCGGCCCTCCATCAAACGGTCGAGGGCCTCTTGGATGACGGCCTCGTTTTCGGCGTCGACCGCCGACAGGGCCTCGTCCAGGACCAGGATCGGGGCATCGCGCAGAAGCGCGCGGGCGATCGCGATGCGTTGGCGTTGGCCGCCCGAGAGGCGGACGCCGCGCTCGCCGATTACCGTCCGGTAGCCTTGCGGCAGGCGGCTGATGAAGTCGTGCGCGTTGGCCGTCCGAGACGCGTGCTCGAGCTCCTGCTGGCTGGCGTCGGGCTTGCCGAAGCGCAGGTTGTCCTCGACCGTGCCGTGGAAGAGGTAGGTGTCCTGGTTGACGACGGCGAGGTGATGGCGGATGTCGTCGCGGCGAAGCTCCGTCAGGTCGCGGCCACCGAGCGTGATCCGGCCGGTGTCGGGATCGTAGAGGCGCAACAGCAGCTTGACGACCGACGACTTGCCCGAGCCGCTGCTGCCGACGACGCCGACCCGCTCGCCGGCTCGGACCTGGAAGTCGAGGCCGCGATGGGCCGGCTGCCGGCCGCCCGGGTAGGCGAAGGTGACATTCTCGAAGGCGATCTCGGGCGTCAGCGGCGTCTCGAGCGGTATCGCCTCGGCCGAATCGGTCAGCGTCGGCTGCGCCGACAGGATTGCCATCACGCCCTCGGCCGAAGCCTGTCCGACCATGCCCTGGTGCAGAAGCGCCCGCATGTCGCGAAGTGGCCGGAACACCTCCGTCCCCAGCATCAGCACAATGAGAAGCGCCGCCAGGCTCAAATCGCCCTGGCTCAGCCGGTAGGCGCCGTAGCCCAGTGTCGCCGCCGCGCCCGCCGCGATGCCGGTGTCGGTGATCCCACGCGACAGCGAATTGGTCGCCAATACCCACATTGTGGTGCGAAAGAGATCCCGGGCCCGCTCGGCCAGCACCTTGGCCTTGATGCTGCTCTGCCCGAAGGCCTTCAGCGTCGCCAGGCCCTGCACCGCGTCCAGGAACTCCGCCGCGAAGGCGCCGTAGGCGCGCTGGCGACGCTGGCTGTTCTCCGAATCCCAGCGGTGAAAGACGGCCGGCGCGGCCAGCGTCAACAGCGCGAAGGCGACCAGGACGATCGCCAGCGGCAGGTCGAGAAAGGCCATGAAGACCAGGATCACCAACGGCGTCAGCGCGGCGACGAAGAGCTGCGGCAGGTATTGGCCGAAATAGGTCTCCAGCTGCTCGACCCCGTCGATCATCGAGATGATGACGTCGCCGGTGCGCGTCAGGCCGAAATGCGCCGGGCCGAGAGCCACCACCTGATCGTAGAGGCGGCGGCGGATCTGGGCTTGCACCAGAGCGGCGGTCCGGTGTGCCACCATGTTGCGGGCGTATTCGAGGCCGCCGCGGATCACCATCACCACCGCCACGGCGACGATGGGCAAGACGAGGTCCGCCAATTCGGCACCGCTGAAGACCAGGCCGATCAGCCAGCCCAGGAGCGCCAGCCGGGCGACGCCGAAGATGGCGGCGGCCAGCCCGACGGCGACGGAGAACGCGATCCGTCCGCGCACGCCCTCGGTAAAGCGCCAGAGTCTGGAATCGAAATACACCGCCGTCGTCCTGGATTCGCGGCCTGCCGAGCCAATCAGTGAGCGGCACCCCCGGAGTTTCGACGCGCGTGCCGCCGATCCCCGCCCTGCAGGTGCCAAGAACTAATCTAGCACGCGTCGGTCGCCGAACCAGTCCCTCGTGTCGAATTCATGCCGCTTGGAGGGGACGCAGACTTGCTTCTATCATTCGCCCGTCTTCACGCAATCGGAGGAAGCGCTTCATGGGTGCATTCGGTGTCAGCCAGGCCGTGACCAGGCGCGAGGACGACCGCTTGCTGACCGGCCAAGGCCGATTTGTCGACGACGCTGCCCCGGTCGGCCTGGCGCACGGCTTCATCCTGCGGGCACCGGTGGCGCATGCCCGTATCGCCAGCCTGGAGGTCGACGAGGCGCGGGCGGCACCAGGCGTCCTCGCCGTCGTCACCGGCGCCGACCTCGCGGCCGACGGCATCGGCGGGATTCCGGTCCTGGTGGCGCCGGAACCGAAGCCCGGCACCGCCTTCCACCCCCATCCCCAGCCGGCGCTTGTAACCGACCGAGTGCGGTTCGTCGGCGATGCGGTCGCTTTCGTGGTTGCGGAGAGCCTGGCCCAGGCGCGCGACGCCGCCGAGTTGATCGCGGTCGACTACGAGACCGGGGAGGCGGCGACCGACTGCCACGATGCCACGCTCGACGGTGCGGCCGTGGTTTGGCCCGACGCCCCCCGAAACCTCGCCTTCGAATGGGAATGCGGCGATGCGGCGGCGACCGAGGCCGCGTTCGCGAAGGCGGCGCACGCGGTGAGCCTCCGCGTCGTCAACAACCGTGTGGTCCTCAGCGCCATCGAGACCCGGGGCGCCGTTGCCAGCTACGATGGCGAGGCCGACAAGTTCACGCTCACCACCGGCACCCAGATGCCGAACTCGATCAAGGAGCAGCTGGTCGAGCAGGTATTCGATCTCCGCTCCGAGCAAGTGCGGGTCCTGGTCGAGGACGTCGGCGGCGGCTTCGGCGGCAAGAACTCGCTCTTTCCCGACCAGGTCCTCTGCCTCTACGCGGCCCGCAAGCTTGCCCGGCCGGTGAAGTGGATCGGCGACCGCTCGGACGCCTTCATCAGCGATTTCCACGGCCGCGACAACGTCAACATCGGCGAGCTGGCGCTCGACGCCGAGGGTCGCTTCTTGGCGCTCCGCCTCACCACCTACGCCAACCTCGGCGCCTACATCGCCAACCGGGGCGTGGTCTCGCCGCTGAACGGCACCCTGGTGACCATCAACTGCTACGACATACCGGCGATCTACGTGCACGTGCTGGGGGTCTACACCCACACCGTGCCGACCGACCCCTATCGCGGCGCTGGCCGGCCCGAGGTCCTGTACCTGGTCGAGCGCCTGGTCGACACGGCGGCACACGACCTCGGCCTCGACCGGGTCGAGCTCCGGCGCCGGAACTACATCCCCGCCGACGCCTTCCCCTACGCGACGCCGACCGGCCTCAGCTACGACAGTGCCGAGTTCGAGGCCAACATGGACCTGGCGTTGAAGGAAGGCGACTGGGCCGGCTTCGAGGCTCGGCGCGCCGAGGCTCGGGCACGCGGGCGCCTCAGGGGCATCGGCATGGCCAACTACATCGAGCGTTGCGGTGGCGGAGGCGGGCTCGACGAGAACGCGATCCTGCGCTTCGATGCCGACGGCGTGGTGACGTTGCTGATCGGCTCGATGGCCAACGGCCAGGGCCACGAGACCGCCTACAGCCAGATCGTCAACGAATGCCTGGACGTGCCGTTCGAGAAGATCCGCGTCGTCCAGGGCGATACCGACAGAATAGCCACCGGCACCGGCACCGGCGGTTCTTGGTCGATCCCGATGGGCGGCGGTGCCGTCTGGGGTGCCGCCGACGAGGTGATCGCCAAGGCGCGGGCTTTGGCGGCGCACTTTCTGGAGGCTGCGGAAGTGGACCTGTCCTTCGAGGACGGGAGCTTCCGGGTCGCCGGCACCGACTTGCGGATCGGCCTCGACGAGGTCGCGAAGGCCGCCCACGACCCCGCCCGCCTGCCGCCCGGCAGCGAGCCGGGCCTCGAAGGCGAACACCGCTTCGTGCCGGAGAACCACACCTTCCCCTACGGCTGCCACATCGCCGAAGTCGAGGTCGACCCGGAGACCGGGCAAGTCGCCCTCGTCGCCTACCTGGCGGTGCACGACTATGGCCGGGCCTTGAACCCGCTGCTGCTGGCGGGCCAGGTGCACGGCGGCCTGGCGCAAGGCATCGGCCAAGCCTTGACCGAGCACACGGTCTACGGTGCCGACGGCCAGCTCCTCGCCGGCTCGTTCATGGACTACGGCCTGCCCCGGGCCGACGACCTGCCGGCAATCGGCTTCACCCTCAACAGCACACCGACGACGCGCAATCCCATGGGCGTCAAGGGCTGCGGCGAATCGGGTGCCGCCGGCTCGCCACCGGCGGTGATGAACGCCCTTGTCGATGCCCTCCGGGACTACGGCGTCCGCCATCTCGACATGCCGGCGACGCCTGCCCGTGTCTGGGCCGCGACCCGGGCGGCGGAGCGGGGCTGAAAGGGCGGGGTAGGGGGACCACCATGGAGCAGCGCCTCAGCGTCATCACGCTTCTGGTCCGCGACCTGGCGGCGGCGCGGTCTTTCTATCTCGACGGCCTCGGCTGGCGGGCCTCGCCCTCCGGCGGCGACGAGATCACCTTCGTCGACGCCGGTGGCGTCGTCTTGGGCCTCTATCCGAGAGAGGCCTTCCGGAACGAGGTCGAGGTCGCTGCTGCCGGCGGCGCGACCGTGACGCTCGCCCACAACGTGCTTAGCCGAGAAGAGGTCGACACGGTTCTCGCTGAGGCCGAGGCAGCCGGCGGTCGCATCGTCAAGCCGGCCCAGGAGGCCTTCTGGGGCGGCTATTCAGGCTATGTCGCCGACCCGGACGACCATCTCTGGGAGATCGTCTGGAATCCCTTCTGGAGCCTCGACGAGGCGGGCCGCGTCGTTCTGCCGGACTGACGGGTCGGCACGCGGCCCTACCGCACTCGCGCGGGACGTCGCCTCGGGCAAGCCGGGAACGCCCGTCCCGGCCGGCCGTAGTTAAGCGAGCACGTGAGACTCGATGCGATCGTCGTGGTCTGCGTGTGACTGCATGATTGCGGAGATCTCTTCGTAGAAAGAACGCCAAGACTCGGCGACTTCGGGCGTGAACGCGCGATCCAGGAACTTCGCGACGGTCCACATCAGCACCTCGCCGAAAGCACCGTAGTCCTTGCTCCTGACGCCAAAGGCGATATGCCGGCACCCGAGGCTCTGGAGCATCGGCTTGACGTCGTCCATTCGGTCCAGGCCGTCGATGAGCCAGACCAGCATGCTGGCGAGCTTGCGCTCTTGCTCCTTTTGGTCGCCACGGTACATGTACTGGATTTCGGGGCAGCGTTCGAACAGCTGCATGTAGAAGACCTCGGCGAAGCCCTCCAAATCGAAACGAATCGAAGCGAAGGATTCTCGAACCTGGTCTATCTGTTCAGGAGTCATTGGGGTGACATCGATTATCTCGGCTAGACGAGCCTCCGCGATGTAATCCACACCGGCCTTCGACGGCAAGCAAGGCGTATCGGCGCAGTTCGAATAGGTTGCGAAAAAGTTAGCGAAAAATGGTTAACAAATCGTAAAGACCCGGCATCGAGGGTCCGACCCTCATCGCTACGGAATTCAGAATTGCCGGCTCAGTGGCGGTAGTCCGGCTCCTCCTTGTCGAGGATGCGCCTCAGCGCCGCGAAGTGGCGCTCGGCGACCTTGGCGCGCTCACTGGCGTATTGCTGGCGGGCGGTTTCGCGGACCTGGTCCGAGATCGAGCGCAACTTGCCGCCGGTGGAGCGGGCCAGGACCTGGAACATCGCCGCCCGCTCCAGGTAGTAGAGGTCGTTGAAGGCCTCGGGAATCGTCGGCCCGGTGACGAGGATGCCGTGGCTGGCCATGAAGAGGGTGCTCTTGTTGCCCATCTTGGCGGCCAGCCGGTCGCCCTCGGCGCAGTCGAGCGCCAGGCCCTCGTAGTCGTCGTCGTAGGCGATGCGGCCGTCGAAGGAGAGCGCGTTCTGCTCGCACATCTCCAGGCGGCCGCCGTCCAAGAGCGTCAGCGCGGTGGCGTAGGGCATATGGGTGTGCAGCGCCACGGTGGCGCTGGGCACGTTCAGGTGCACCCTGCTGTGAATATAGAAGGCGGTGTCCTCGACCGCCTCGTCGCCGTCGATCACCTTGCCTTCGGCGTCGCAGAGTGGGATCGCCGAGGCGGTGATCTCGGACCAGTGCCAGCCATAGGGGTTGATCAGGAAGCGGTCGCCCCGGACGACGCCGTCCGCGTCCGCCACCGCGACCGAGAAATGGTTGTCGACACCCTCGTTGAGGCCGAGGCGGGCTGCCCAGCGCAAGGCCACCGCCAGATCGCGCCGGAGTTGTTGCAGGTCCATCGGTGCTCTCTCCGCAATCGAACTCGGCAAAAGCTAGCCGCGCCGCGCGATCGCCGCAAGCCGCGTTGACAGGGGCCAGTCGAGCGCCTTTAGTTGCACCAGTCCAGAGGAGGGATTTCCATGAACATCATGCCGAATTCGCCGCAGGCGCGCGACATCGCCTATCACGTCCATCCGCAGACCAACCTGAAGCTGCACCAAAGCGAGGGGCCGCTGGTCATCGACAAGGGCGAGGGCGTCTACGTCTGGGACGATGCCGGCAACCGCTACATCGAGGCCATGGCCGGCCTCTGGTGCGCCTCGCTCGGATTCTCCGAGCGCCGTCTCGCCGAGGTGGCCTACGAGCAGATGAAGAAGCTGCCCTATGGCCACACCTTCTTTAGCCGCGGCCACGAGCCGAGCATCGACCTGGCCGAGCGGCTGCTGGCGATGGCGCCGGTGCCGATGTCGAAGGTCTTGTTCCAGTGCTCGGGCTCGGAGGCGAACGACACTGCGATCAAGCTCGTCTGGTACTACAACAACGCCATCGGTCGGCCGGAGAAGAAGAAGATCATCGGTCGCATCCGCGGCTATCACGGCACCACGGCGGCGGCGGTCAGCCTCTCGGGCCAGCCCCATATGCACGCCGATTTCGACCTGCCGTTCCCGCAGTTCAAGCACACCGACAACCCGCACTACTACCGCTTCCACGAGGACGGCGAGTCGGAAGAGGACTTCGCCACCCGGATGGCGGCGAACCTGGAGCAGCTGATCCAGGACGAGGGGCCGGAGACGGTCGCCGCCTTCTTCGCCGAGCCGGTGCAGGGCGGCGGCGGCGCCATCGTCCCGCCGGCCACTTACTTCGACAAGATCCAGGCGGTCTTGAAGAAGTACGATGTCCTCTTCATCGCCGACGAGGTGATCTGCGGCTTCGGGCGCACCGGCAACATGTGGGGCAGCCAGACCTACGACCTGCAGCCCGACATGCTGACCTGCGCCAAGGCGCTGTCGGCCTCCTACATGCCGATCTCGGCGGTGATGGTCTCCGAGCCGATCTACCAGGCGATGGTGACGGAAAGCGAGAAGGTCGGCGTCTTCGGCCACGGCTACACCTATTCGGCCCACCCGGTGGCGAGCGCGGTGGCGCTGGAGACCCTGAAGATCTACGAGGAGATCGACCTGGTCGGCATGGTCCAGGCCCGGATGCCCCATTTCCAGGCCTCGTTCGCCAAGCTGGCCGAGCATCCGCTGGTCGGCGACGTCCGCGGCGTCGGCCTGCTGGTCGGCATGGAGCTCGTGCGCGACAAGGCGACGCGCGAGGCCTTCGATCCGGACGAGAAGGTCGGCCTGCGGGCCGAGCAGCACTGCCTCCGCCACGGCATCATCACCCGGGCCATCGGCGACCGCCTCGCCATCTGCCCGCCGCTGATCATCGAGGAGGAGCAGATCGACGAGATCGCCCTGGCGCTGACCAAGGCCATCGACGACACCGCGGCCGAGCTCGGCTGACCGCCCGCGCCGTCGCGCGCCGCTGCCGCCTTTGCTAGTCTCTTCCAGTGGCAGCGAGGGAGGCGGAGATGCGGTTGCAGGATAGGGTTGCGGTCGTCACGGGCTCGGGCGGGCCGATGGGGGCGGCGATCGCCGCGCGCTTTGCGGCAGAGGGCGCCAAGGTGGTGCTGAACGATATCTCGGGCCGCCGCCTCGCCGGCACCGAGGCGATGTTGAAGGAGGCCGGTCACGACGTTGCCGCCTTGCGCGCCGACGTCTGCAACCGGCCGGAGGCCGAGGCCCTGATCGGCTTGGCGCTGGAGAGCCACGGTCGCGTCGACGTCCTGGTGAACGTCGTCGGCGGCCTCAAGGGCGCTATCGACCTGCCCGTGATGGAGATCGACGACGAGCGCTGGGACTTCACCATGCGCATCAACCTCAAGGGCGCGCTCGCCTGCACGCAGCTGGTGGTCCCCTCGATGCGTCAGGCGGGTGCGGGCAGCATCGTCAACATCTCCTCGATCTCCTACGCAGGTGTGGCCAGCCAGGCCGACTATGCTGCCGGCAAGGCGGGCGTCGCCGCCTTCACGCGATCGTGCGCGCTGGAGTTTGCGCCGGAGATCCGGGTCAACGCCATCATGCCGGGGCCGATCGCGACCTCGGTGGTCGAGCGCCAGGATCCTGAGCGGCTCGAGGCCTGGATCGAGGAGACGCCGCTCCGGAAGATCGGCCGGCCCGAGGACATCGCCAACTCGGCACTTTTCCTCGCCTCCGACGAGGCCGGCCATATCACCGGCCAGTTCCTCTACGTCTCCGGTGGCCTCTGGCCCTCGCTCTGAGCCCGTGCGGGCCGGGCCTTGAATCGTTTCCGCCTTTCGGGCCAGGCTTGATCTGTCTTGAACTACGAGAGGGAGGGGCGCCGGCATGGCCCCAAGCAGTGACATCGACGCCAGCAGCAACAAGTTTCTTCGCGACAAGTACGCCATCGTCGGTGTCGGCGAGACGCCCTACGTCCGCGGCTCGGGCCGGACAACCCGGGCGCTCGGCGTCGAGGCGATCCGCAACGCCATGGCGGATGCCGGCCTAGGCTCGGAAGACGTCGACGGCATGCTCTCCTATTCCGGTGGTGATTCCACCTTCACGCCGTTCATCGCCGGCGACCTCGGTATCCGCCTCAACTTCTTCATGGACGTCTTCGGCGGCGGCTCCAGCACCGAGGCCCTGATCGGCATCGCCATCGGCGTCATCGAGGCCGGCATGTGCAAGACCGTAGCGATCTTCCGAGCTATGAACGGCTACAGCGCCATTCGGATCGGCGGCACCGGCGCCCGCTCGGCCGCGCCCGTGGTCGGCGACCAGCTGCACCAGCGCGCCTATGGGTGGCAGGCCGCGGGGCAGATGTTCAGCCAGACCTTCATGCGCCACATGTACGACTACGGCACCACGCCCGAGCAGGTCGCCGCGGTGAAGGCGATCCATTCCGAGCACGCCTCCAACAACCCCAAGGCGCTCTACCGGAACCGGGTCACGGTCGAGGATGTCGTCAATAGCCGCATCATCGTCAAGCCGTTGCACTTGCTCGACTGCTGCGTCGAGACCGACAACGCCACCTGCATCATCGTCACCTCGGCCGAGCGGGCGCGCAATTGCCCGCACCACCCGGTGCTGATCCGTGCCGTCGCCGGCCGGGTCAGCAAGCCGCGCATGGACATGCACTACCAAGCCGGCCCGATTTCCACCGTCGCCGGCAAATGGGCGAAAGAGATCCTCTGGCCCAACGCCGGCGTCGGCCCCGAGGAGATCGACGTTACCGGCGCCTACGACGCCTTCACCTTCACCACCATGCTGCAGCTCGAGGACTATGGCTTCTGCGAGAAGGGGGAGGGCGGCCAGTACGTCTCCGACGGCACCATGCGCTTGGGCGGCAAGCGGCCCAACAACACCTCCGGCGGCCACCTCTGCGAGGGCTATACGCACGGCATGAACATGGTGATCGAGAACACGCGGCAATTGCGCCACGACATCGACGATTCCTGCCCCATCGGCCCCGACGGCAAACGCCAGCACACCTACGACTACGCGGAAGGCGGTTGCCGCCAGGTCAAGGATGCGGAGCTGACCGCCAACCTGGGCTGGGCCATTCCGGGCACCGGCTCGGCGATGGTCATGCGGCGGGCTTGAGGGAGGGACCGGCAATGACGATCGAAGCAAACTATCTCGGCATGGCGCTGTCGCTCGACGACCTCGAGGTCGAGAACCTGGCCTATTTTGCCCATGCGGCGGCGCACGACTTCCACCTGCAGCGCTGTAGCGGTTGCGGCCTGTTGCGCTATCCGCCGAGCCCGGCCTGCCCCTGGTGCGGTGGTCCCGACTACGCCTGGGAGGCGGTCGAGGGCGAGGGCACGGTGCACTCCTACAACGAGGTGCACCACGCCATTCAGCCGGGCTTCAAGGACCGCCTGCCTTACATGGTGCTGCTGGTCGACCTCGATGCGCAGAAGGGCGAGCCCTCGGCCGACGAGGCGATCCGCGTCGCCGGTAACCTGACGACGCCGGACGGTGTCTTGGCGCCGCCGGAGATAGTGGCGCGCGTCGGCATCGGCACCCGGGTCCGCATGGTCTTCACCGACGTCACCGAGGGTCTGGCGCTGCCGCAATGGACGATCGACGAAGACGCCGAGCAGCCGGTGCCCTGGCGCTATCCGGAACCGTAGGTCCGGTGTCCGGTCGGTGGCACCTGGAAGCGAAGCGACGCTTGGCCTCGATCAGGCATCGCCGCTATGCTGGCTTGAGAACTTGGCTGTCGCCGGCTTGGCGACGCGAGCGAGGGAGGCTCGGATGAGACGCATCGGCGCGGGAGTTGCGGCCTTGATCGTCGCCTCTGTCGGCCTTGTTCCGGCAGGGCCGGTGACGGCCGGCACCATGGGCGGCGCTTATGACTTCAGCCATTTCCTCGGCCAGCCGCATCCCTTCGCCGCACCCGGCCAGGCGGCTG
>JASLMY010000128.1 GCA_030746295.1 Alphaproteobacteria bacterium
GGAGAAGGAGCGCGGCATCTCGGTGTCGACCTCGGTGATGAGCTTCGAGTACGGCGGTATCGCCTTCAACCTGCTCGACACACCGGGCCACAACGACTTCTCCGAGGACACCTACCGCACGCTGACCGCCGTCGATTCCGCAGTCATGATCATCGACGCGGCCAGGGGCATCGAAAGCCAGACCCGCAAGCTGTTCGAGGTCTGCCGCCTGCGCGACGTGCCGATCATCACCTTCATCAACAAGCTCGACCGCGACGGCCGCGAGCCCTTCGACCTGCTGGACGAGATCGAGCAGACGCTGGCCCTCGACGTGACCCCGGCCAGCTGGCCGATCGGCATGGGTCGCCAGTTTCGGGGCTGCTACGACCTGCACCACGACCGACTGATGTTGCTGGAGAAGTCGAACGGCGGCCGGCCGAGCGCCGGCATCACCTGCCAGGGGCTCGACGATCCGAGCCTCGACGAGGCCTTGCCCGCAGCGCTCGCCAGTCAGCTTCGCGAGGAGGTGGAGATGGCCCGCGGCCTCTGCCCGGAATTCTCGCTTCAGTCCTATCGCGAGGGCCACATGACGCCGGTCTTCTTCGGCAGCGCCCTCAACAACTTCGGCGTCGCCGAGCTGCTTCAGGGCTTGGCCGATTTGGCGCCCTCGCCGCTGGCCCAACCCACCGCCGGCCGTTCGATTGCGCCCGAGGAAGAAAAGGTCACCGGCTTCGTTTTCAAGATCCAGGCCAACATGGACCCCAAACACCGCGACCGCCTGGCCTTCGTCAGGCTCTGCTCGGGCCATTTCAAGCGCGGCATGAAGCTACACCATGTCCGCAGCGGCAAGACCCTCTCGGTTCACAATCCGGTCCTCTTCCTGGCACAAGAGCGCGAGCTGGCGGAAGAGGCCTTCGCCGGTGACGTCATCGGCATTCCCAACCACGGCAACCTGCGGATCGGCGACGCCCTGACCGAGGGCGAGAGCCTGCGCTTTACCGGCATTCCGAGCTTCGCGCCGGAGCTCTTGCAGTCGGTTCGGCCCGACGACCCGCTTCGCGCCAAGCACCTGGAGCGGGCCTTGCTGCAACTTTCCGAGGAAGGAGCGGCACGCGCCTTCAAGCGGCAGACCGGCACCGAATGGATCGTCGGCGCCGTCGGCTCGCTGCAGTTCGACGTCCTTTCCGACCGCATCCGCAGCGAATACGAGGTGCCGGTCCATTTCCAGCCGACGACGCTTCATACCGCGCGCTGGGTCGAGGCCGAGGACCCGGGCGAGTTGAAAGCCTTTAGCAACGCCAATCAAGCGAGCCTGGCCGCGGACTACGACGGCAGTCCGGTGTTTTTGGCCCGCAACGCATGGCACCTGCAGGACACCCAGGAAAGCTGGCCCGATATCCGCTTCCTCGAGACCAAGGAGCAGGCCGTCTGAGCCGACTGCCGTCGTCCCGCATGGCGGCGATGCGCGTTTGGCGTATGATCCGGCCAGCCAACAACCGATCGGAGGCCGCGGGTGTTCGAGTTCGGCGTCTTCCTGGTGCCGCTTGCGCTGACGATCTTCGTGATCGCCGGCGCCGTCGTCGCCTTCATCGCCTTGCAGAAGGTGAAGGACCAGGGCGCCGAGATCCGAGCCCTGGAGCTTCGCTTGAAGTTGCTCGCCGAGGCCGTCGCCGGAGTTGAGCGGGCCGAGACGACCGAAGCCGCGCCCGAGCCTATCGCGCCGCACGAACCTGAGCCGATCCCGGAGCCAGAGCCGACACCGGAGCCGGAACCGGCACGCGCGTCGCCAGCCGAAGCGCCTCCGACAGCGCCGCCAGCCCCCACCGCCGCGAGCGGCCGTAGGGCCTGGGAGGAAGCCTTCACCTCGCGTTGGCTCGTCTGGCTGGGAGCGGTGACCCTGGCGCTCGGCGGCTTCTTCCTGGTCAAGTACTCGATCGACCAGGGCTGGCTCGGACCCACGGTACGGGTCTTGGCGGGGGCGCTGATGGGGCTCGCCCTCACCGCCGGCGGCGAGTGGCTGAGGCGACGGCCGTTGGAACGGGCACTCGCCCAGATCTCGCCCTCCTACGTCCCGCCCGCCCTGACCTCGGCCGGCGTCGCCACGCTCTTCGCCACCGTCTACGCCGCCTACGCCCTCTACGACATGCTGCCGCAGGCGATTGCCTTCGGCCTGCTCGCCGCCGTAGCAGCGGCGGCGGTCGCCATGTCGCTCCTGCAAGGCCCATTCGTCGCCCTCCTGGGCATCGTCGGCGCCTTCGTGACCCCGGCCATCGTCTCCACCGGCACGCACCGCCCCGAGGTGCTGTTTCCCTATCTCGTGATCTTGATCGCAGGCGCGCTCGCCAGCCTGCGCTACATGGGCTGGTGGTGGCTCGGCTGGTGCACGCTCGTAGGGGCGGTGGTGTGGCCGCTGATCTGGTTCGCCGTCACCTGGCGCCCCGACGACGTCTACTACCTCGGCATCTATCTGCTGGTCCTGGGTGGACAGTTCACCTACATCCGCTTTCCGACCGGCACCCCGCCCGCGACACTGCCGGGCCTCTTCCGGCTCGACGCCCTGCCGCATCCCGAGCGCACCGCCTGGGCCGCACTGGCGGCCGTCGCGGTACTGATGGTGATCCTGGTGCGGATGGACCGCTATGGCCTCGCCGCGCTCGCCTGCACCGGGATCGCGGCGGCGGCGATGCTGGCGATCGCCCGCCGCGAGGCCGTCTTCGACGCGATTCCCATCGTCGCCGGCCTGATGGTGGCCGCAATCGTGGCGCTGTGGCACCTGCCGGCGATTGTCACCGTCAGAGCGCCCATGTGGATCCTGGACGGCCAGGCCTTCGGCCTGGTGGATGGGCCGGTCGTGCCGCCGGAGCTGGCGACCTTCCTCGCCGTCGCCACGATCTACTCAGGCATCTTTGCTTTCGGCGGCTTTGCCGCCCTTTGGGGCGCCTACCGCCCGGCGCTCTGGGCGGCGCTCTCGGCCGCGGTGCCGCTGGTGCTGTTCGCGCTTGCCTTCTGGCGGATCAAGGACTTCGAGGTCGACCTCGCCTGGACGCTGGCGGCCTTGGCGCTGGCCGCACTGCTGGTCGTCGCCGCCGAGCGGGTCGCCCGCTATCGCGACACGGGCGGCATGACAGGTGCCCTCGGCGCCTATGCGATCGGCGTGGTGGCGGCCCTGGCGCTGGCCGCGACCACCGCCCTGGAAGATGCCTGGCTGACCGCGGCCCTGGCCTTGGAGCTGCCGGCGATGGCCTGGATCGAGGGACAGTTGAAGCTGCCGGCCTTGCGGCGCGCCGCGATCGTGTTGGCGTCTGTGATCCTGATCCGCCTGGTCCTGAATCCTCTGGTCCTCGACTATCCGATCGGCGGCATTCCGGTGCTCAATTGGCTGCTCTACGGCTATGGCCTGCCAGCATTGGCCTTCTTCCTAGCGGCCCGCTGGTTTCGCGACCGAGCCGACGACGTCACCGTCACCGTCCTGGAGGCGGGAACGCTCGTCTTCTCGGTGCTCTTGATCAGTCTCGAGATTCGCCACCTGATCACCGGCGGGCCGCTGGCGGTGCCCGGCTATCCGCTGGAGGAGCAGGCGCTCAACTCCATCGCCTGGCTCACCATCGCCTACGCCCTCTACCGCCGCCACGACATCACCGGCCGGGCCGTACCGGTCTGGGGCTGGCGGATCCTCGCCGGCATGGCGACGGCGCAAATCGTGCTGCTGCAGCTCCTGGTCGAGAACCCGCTCTTCACCGACGATCCCGTCGGCACCTGGCCGATCCTCGACATCATGGCCTTGGCCTATGGCGTGCCGGCGCTCTTCGCCGTCCTGTTCCTGCGCCACGCGCGCCGTCTGGAGCACGTCTGGCTCGCCCGCATCGCCGGCGGGCTGGCGCTGGTCCTGCCCTTCGTCTGGCTGACGCTGGAGGTCCGCCATGCCTTCCAGGGCAGCCGACTTGGCTACGGCTGGAGCAGCGATGCCGAGTGGTACGCCTATTCGGTCGCCTGGCTCACCTTCGCCGCGGTATTGCTGGCACTGGCCATCTGGCGCGGATATGTCGCCCTGCGCTACGCCTCGCTCGGCATCGTCATGGTCACGGTCGCCAAGGTCTTCCTCTCCGACATGGCGGCGCTGACCGGCATCTATCGGGCCCTCTCCTTCATCGGCTTGGGCCTGGTGCTGGTCGCGGTCGGCTACTTCTATCGCCGCTTCGTCTTCCCGCCCAGTCCGCCATCGAACCCGCCGCCGACGGGCGAAGAGGCGGCCACGCGGCAACCTGAGTGAGCGGAGGCCGAAATCCTTGCCGCCGCCTCTCCTTATGCTGCGCGACCTCGGCCTCGGTTTCGGCGGTCGCCCCCTTTTCGAAGGCCTGGAGCTGGCGCTTTCCAAGGGTGATCGGGTGGCGCTGGTCGGCCGCAACGGCGCCGGCAAGTCGACGCTCTTGAAGCTCGCCGCCGGCACGGTCGAGCCCGACCGGGGCGAGCGCTGGCTGCAGCCGGGGGCCCGTGTCGTCTACCTGGCGCAGACTCCAGACGCGGCCGGCTTCGCCAGCATCGCCGACTATGTGGCGCAAGGGCTCGAAGAAGGCCACGGGCCCGAGGATCACCGGGTCGAGAAATGGCTGGAGGCGGTCCGTCTCGACGGTGCACGGGAGCCGGAAACGCTGTCTGGCGGGGAATTGCGCCGTGCCGCGATCGCCAGGGCGCTGGCCGCCGAGCCGGACCTGTTGCTGCTCGACGAGCCCACCAATCACCTCGACCTGCCGGCGATCGAATGGCTCGAGGCGACGCTCGAGGCCTTTGCCGGCGGCATCATGCTGGTGAGCCACGACCGAGCGTTGCTCGGCCGCCTCTCGCGCACCACCTTCTGGCTCGACCGCGGCCGTCTCCTCCGTCTCGACAAGGGCTTTGGACATTTCGAGGCCTGGTCGGAAGCGACGCTGGCCCGCGAGGCTTTGGAACGCCACAAGCGCGACCGGCTGATTGCGCAGGAGACCGTCTGGTCGCACGAAGGCATCACCGCCCGGCGCAAGCGCAATCAGGGTCGGCTACGGCGCCTCCAAGCCCTGCGCCGGGAGCGTTCGGGCGAGATCGGCCCCGCCGGCCGCGCCAAGCTGGCGGCCGCGGCGGCACCGCGCTCCGGCCGGCTGGTGATCGAGGCCGAGGCGATCTCGAAATGTTTTGCCGAACGGCAGATCGTCACTGCCTTCTCGACCCGGATCATGCGCGGCGACCGGGTCGCCATTATCGGCCCGAACGGCGCCGGCAAGACCACGCTGCTGCGCCTCCTGATCGGCGAGCTGGTGCCCGATCAGGGCAGCATCAGACTGGGCAGCATTCTGGAGCGCGCCTACTTCGATCAAGAGCGGGCCGAGCTTGATGCAAAGGCAACGCTCTGGGAGACGCTGGCCGAGCGGGGCGGCGACCAGATCATGGTCGGCGGCCGCCCGCGCCACGTCGTCTCCTATCTGAGAGACTTCCTCTTCGAGGAGCGCCAGGCCCGAAGCCCCGTTTCCAGCCTCTCCGGCGGCGAACGCAACCGCCTCCTGCTGGCCAAGATCCTGGCCCGGCCTGCCAACCTGCTGGTCCTCGACGAGCCGACCAACGATCTCGACATCGAGACCCTCGACCTCTTGCAGGAAATGCTGGCGGAGTTCGACGGCACCGTTCTGTTGGTCAGCCATGACCGCGACTTCATCGACCGGGTCGCAACCTCGACCATCGCCGTCGAAGGCGACGGCCGGGTCGAGGAATATGTCGGCGGCTACAGCGACTATCTATCGCAGCGCGGCGCGGCGCCGGACCCGAACGCCAGCGCCGGGCGCCCGACCCGCAAAGCGCGGGAGCGGCGCCCCGCCACGACGACCCGCCTCGGCTACAAGGAGAGCCGCGCCTTGGAACAGCTGCCGGCCCGGATGGCGGCGCTCGAGGCGGAGATTACGACGTTGGAGGCGTCGCTGGCGGAGCCCGGCCTCTATGCCCGCGACGCCGCTGCCTTCGATGCCAAGGCAGCGCGCCTCGCCCAAGTCCGTGCCGAGATGGCCGAGGCCGAGGACGACTGGTTGGAGCTCGAGGTCCTGCGCGAGACGATAGAGGCGGCGCGGTCCGACTGACGGGCGCTCACTCGGCCGCACCGAGGCGGCAGTCGAGGGCGCCCGACCCGCCGACCTCGACGTGCCAACCCGGCGGCACGACGGTGGTGCCGCCCGCCTCCTCGACGATCGCCGGACCGAAGAAAGCGAAGCCGTCGGTCAGGCCTTCGCGGTCGTAGACGGGGCAGTCGACGAAGCCGCCGCCGAACCAGACCGGTCGTTGCTCGATCAGCGGCTGGCCCGCCCGTTCCGGCGCGAAGCCGACCTCGGGCTTGTCGGTGGTGCCGATCGATACCAGGCGGATATTGACGATCTCGGCCTCGTTCGCCGCATCGGCAAAGCCGAAGGTCTCCTCGTGGCGGACATCGAAGGCCGCTCGCAGGGTGCTCCAATCCTCGGCCGCCCCGTCGGCGGGCACGGCCAACGTGAAGGACTGACCGGCATAGCGCATGTCGACGGTGAACTCGTGCCGATGCCGGTCGGGCGCGATGCCGTCGGCGCTGAGCCGCCGCGCCGCCACCTCGCGCATCGCCGACGCCTCGGTGCGGAAATCGGCGACATCGATATCGGCGAGGCGCCCGCCCCAGGCCTGAACCGAATCCCGCCGGTAGTCGGCCAGAAGCTGTCCCAGGGCCGACAAATGCCCCGGCAACCGGGGGATCAGCGCCCGGGGGATCGCCAGCTCCTCGGCCACCATCAGGACATGCATCGGCCCGGCACCACCAAAGCCAACGAGCGTGAAGGCCCGAGGGTCGAAGCCCCGGTGCACCGAGACCTCGCGCACCGCCCCCGCCATCTTGGTCACCGCCAGCTGCACCGCCCCGTCGGCGAGCGCGACAACGTCGACGCCATCTTCTTCGCCTTGCAGCCGGCGGAAGGCGGCTTCGGCCGCCTCGGCGGAGAGCCGCAGGCCGCCGCTCAAGCTCCGCTCCGAGGTCAACCGGCCCAGCAGCAAGTTTGCGTCCGAGATCGTCGGCGCCTCGCCGCCGCGTCCATAGCAGGCCGGTCCCGGCACTGCGCCGGCGCTTTCGGGTCCGACTTCGAGGGTGCCGTCGTCCTGCCGTTTGACGATGCTGCCGCCGCCGGCGCCGATGGTGTGGATGTCGAGCTGCGGCACCTGCAGCGGAAAGGCATCCAGTTGATTGGCATGTCGAATTCTGGGCGCCAGTCGGTGCACCAGGGCGACGTCGGTGCTGGTGCCGCCCATGTCGAAGGTGATGCAGTCGGCGATCTCCGCCGCCTCGGCGACGCGCAGGGCGCCGACGACGCCGCCGACAGGGCCCGAGAGGAAGGTACCGACGACGAAATCGCCCGCCTGCGCCAGCGTCATGGCGCCGCCGTTGGAGCCCATGATGCTGACCGGCGCGGTAATGCCCTTGCCTTCCAGCTCGCCGCGCAAGGTGGCGAGGTAGCGACGCACGGTCGGCGTCAGATAGGCGTTCAGGACCGCGGTCGAGAAGCGCTCGTACTCGCCGCGCTCGCGCACCACCGCCGCCGACTGCGATATCGGCACCTCGGGCAATAGCTCCGCCAGCCGCTCCGCCGCCGCCCGCTCGTTGGCGTCATTGACGTAGGCGTTCAGGAAACAGACCGCGAGCGTCTCCACGCCCTCGGCCTGAAAAGTCTCGGCCACGGCGGCGAAATCGAAATCCGCCAGGTCGGCCAAGACCTCACCGTCGGCCGCTGTCCGCTCCGGCACCTCGAGCCGTAGATCGCGCGTCACCACCGGCGGCGTGCGCTGGAAACGGATGTCGAAGAGCCCGCCGACCAGGCGCCGGGTGCGGCCGATCTCGAGCGCGTCGCGAAACCCGTCGGTGGTGACGAGGCCGGTCTTCGAGCCCTTGCGCTCCAATAGTGCGTTGGTGGCGATCGTGGTGCCGTGGACGAAGGCGTCGATCTGGGCCAGCTCGATGCCGAGCGCCATCAGGGCGTCCAGCACGCCGTGCCACTGGCTGTCCGGTATCGAAGGCACCTTGGCGGAGAGGAGCCGGCCCGTGCCCGGCGCATAGCAGAGCACGTCGGTGAAGGTGCCGCCGACATCGATGCCGATGAGATAGCGGTCTCCGCTCTCGGGCGCCGTCGCCATGCTGCGCTACCGCCGCATGCCGGGGTCGACGGGGCGCAACTCCACCGCCGCACCCGCCTCCAGGCCCATGAGCGCCAGGCCCGATGGCCCAACGCTGACGACGTCGTCCGCCTCGTCGGCCACAATCTCGGCCCAGCCCCGAAGCGCCACGCCCCGACCGCTCGAAATCTCCACCAGGTCGCCGGCACTGATACCGAGGCGCCCGGCCGCACCCTCGGACAGGCGAAGCCGCCGCCTGGCGCCTTGGAAGAGTTCCTCGTTCAGACCTTGAACGTGCATCCGCTTGCGGTCGGCCGCGAGCGATTCGCGGAGCGCCGCGCTCGCCACGTCGTCGACCGTGCCATCCCGCGTCAGGATGACGCCGTATCGGGTCCGCGCCTCCTCCGCCGCCAGATAGCCGCGGCGGACGTCGAGACGCACGGCCTCCGGGTCGCGCTGCAGCGGGTCGCCATAGCCGCCACCGCCGGAAGTTTCGATGCGGACGATATCGCCCTGGTGCAGGGGAAAGCCCGAGACCTTGCCCGGCACCGGCGAGGGCTCGATGACCTCGCCGTCGCGAACCACGGTATAGCGGTTGGCGCTGCCGTTGCCGCCGCCGTCGACGCCGTAGGGCGGGATCATGTTCTTCTCCGACAGCACCGAGAGGACACCGCGCTGGCCCAGGATGCGGACCTCGCGGCGGATACCGAAGCCGCCCCGCTGGCTGCCGTCGCCGCAGCCGCCCTGGCGCAACTCGCAGCACTCGACCCTGAGCGGGAAGGCGCTCTCCACCACCTCGGCCGAGTTGATCGAGTTGAAGTCGCCCTCGGTGAAGTAGCGCTGGCCGTTGTTGCCATCGAGGCCCCGGGTCGCCCCGGTGCCGCCGGCCGGCCATTCGTAGAAGAGGTAGATGCCCTCGCGGTCCTCGTTGGGACCGGAGATGTAGACGTGATTGCCGCCGCCCTTGTTGTCGCCGATCATCATTTCCGGCACCGCCTGGCCCATGGCCGCGGCAACGACCGAATCCATCAGCGCCTTGCACTCGACCATACCGCCGCAGGGTGCGGGGTCGCGGGCGTTGATGAAGCTGCCGACCGGTGCGATGACCTCGATCGGCATGAAGGAGCCGTGGTTGATCGGCGTCTTGGGATCGAGGAAGGACTTGACGACCGTGCCGACCGCGTTCATCGCCATCGCCGGGCCGACGTTGGTGGGCCCGTTGGTCTGGGCCGAGGTGCCGGTGAAGTCGGCGCTGATTTGGTCGCCCGCGATCGTCAGCTTCAGGCGTACCGCCAGCGGCTCCGCGTTGTGGCCATCGCTCTCGATATAGCCTTCCGACAGGTAGACACCATCGGGGCAGCCGGCGATGCGCGCTCGCATCACCTCCTCGGACTTCTGGAACAGGGTCTCGACGTCGTCGAGGAGGCCCTCGCCGAAGCGCTGGAACAGGCGCTCGATATGCTCCGCCGCCTTACGGCAGGTGCCGAGCATGGTGTTGAAGTCGCCACGCCGCTCGGCCGGCGTGCGCATGTTGTTGAACAAGAGACTCAAGAAGGCCTCGTTCATCCGGCCCCGCTCGGCGATCCGCGTCGGCACCACGCGCAGGCCCTCTTGGATGATCTCGTTGACCCGGCCCGAGAGGCTGCCGGGCGTCATGCCGCCGACGTCGCCCCAATGGCAGCGGGCCGCCGCAAACATCACCAACCGGCCGTCGTGGAAGACCGGATAGAGCATCAGCACGTCGTTCAGGTGCGTGCCGCCGGTATAGGGATCGTTGTGGAAAAAGATATCGCCCTCGTGGATATCGCCCTCGAAGGCGGCGACCACTTCGCGCGTCGAATAGGGAACGGGAAAGATATGCAGCGGGTGGTCGTCGAGCGACTGCGCCACCTGGCGGCCATCCGCGCTCATCAAGGCGCAAGAGAAATCATGCCCCTCGTAGATGATCGAGGAGTAGGAGGCGTGGATGATGTTGGCCCGCATCTCGTTGACGACCGCGACCAGGCTTTCGCGGACGAGTTCCAGGCGCACCAGTTCGTTCATTTGCTACCCCTTGCCGTGGCCATGCCACCGGCGTCATCCTAGGGGCATCGCTGCGGCGCGGACAAGACGGGCGGCGGCGAGGACGGAGGCGAGCGGAGATGAAACTCAGCAGCGAGCGAATCCTCACGACCCACGTCGGCAGCCTGCCCAGGCCAGAGGCGCTGCGCGAGATGCTGATGGCCCGCGAGAGCGGCGAGACGCCGGACACCCAGGCCTTAGATGAGGCCGCCCGCGAGGCGGTGCTCGCCATCGTAGAACGCCAGGTCCGGCTCGGCATCGACGTCGTCAGCGACGGCGAGATGAGCAAGATCAGCTACGCCACCTACGTCAAGGACCGCTACGACGGCTTCGGCGGCAAGGGCAAGTACCGAGCCGCCAAGGACCTGTTGGACTATCTCGACTACGCCCGCTACCTGGTGAAGATCGGCGGCACGGTGCCGAGCGTCAGCGGCCCCGTCTGCCAGCGGCCGATCACGCTTCGCGACCACGGCCCGCTGGCGACGGACCTCGCCAACTTCCGCGCCGCCATCACCGCCCACCCGACCGCCGAGGCCTTCATGAGCGCCGCCTCGCCTGGGGTCGTCAGCATCTTTCTCGGCAACGAGCACTATCCCAGCCACCAGGCTTATCTGGAGGCCCTGGCGGGCGTACTGAAGGATGAGTATCAGGCGATCGTCGATGCCGGTTTTCTCTTGCAGATCGACGCTCCGGACCTCGCCATGGGCCGCCACCTGGTGCACGGCGATGCGAGCTTAGAGGCGTTCCGCAAGGCAGCGGCCCTGCACGTCGAGGTCTTGAACCAGGCGACGGCCGAGATCCCGCCCGAGCGGATGCGCCTGCACCTCTGTTGGGGCAACTACGAGGGCCCACACCACCACGACGTCGCCCTGGCCGACATCATCGACATCGTGCTGGCCGCGCGGCCGATGGCGATCTCGGTCGAGGCTTCGAATCCGCGCCACGAGCACGAGTGGGAGGTTTTCGCTGAGACCCCGCTGCCCGACGACAAGGTGCTGCTACCGGGCGTCGTCGATTCGACCTCGAACTTCATCGAGCATCCGCGCCTGGTGGCCCAGCGGCTTCGGAACTATGCCGACGTCGTCGGGCGCGAGCGGGTGATCGCCTCCACCGACTGCGGTTTCGCCACCTTCGCCGGCTATCCCAACGTCTTCCCCGACATCGCCTGGGCCAAGCTCGAGTCCCTGGTCGAGGGCGCAAGAATCGCTAGCAAGGCACTTTGGTAAGAACAAAAGAAGAGAGGAGAGCAGGACATGGGTAAATTGGACGGCCGCACTGCGATTGTCACGGGTGCTGCCCGCGGCATCGGGGCTGAGACGGCGAAGGCCCTGGCGGCGGAAGGCGCCATGGTCGTGATCACCGACGTCTTGGACGAGGCGGGCGAAGCGGCGGCGGCGGCAATCCGCGATGCCGGCGGCAAATCGATCTTCATGCACCACGACGCCACCAACGAGGACGACTGGCGCCGCCTGGTGCGCGATGTCGCCTCAGGCTTCGGCGGCTTGCACGTACTGGTCAACAATGCCGGCGTCTTCCTGGAGAAGAGCATCGAGGAGATGACGCTCGAGGAATGGCGCTGGGTCTCTGCCGTCAATCTGGAAGGCGTCTTCCTCGGCACCAAGCACGCGATTTCAATCATGAAGGACTGTTGTCCGCCGGGCGGCCCCTCGGGCTCGATCGTCAACCTCTCCTCGGTCGCCGGCATCGTCGGCTCGCCCTTGAGCGCCTGCTATTCCATGACCAAGGGCGGCGTGCGCCTCTTCACCAAGTCAACGGCGCTGGAATGCGCCCATCTCGGCTACAACATCCGCTGCAACTCGGTGCACCCGGGCATCATCAACACCGACATGATGAACGTCGTCGCCCACAAGTGGCAGAAGCTAAACGACAACCCGAACTACGACGAGGCCTGGGAGGCATTGGGTCAGATGCAGCCGATCGGCCGCATGGGCACGCCGGACGAGATCGCCCGTGGCATCGCCTTCTTGGCTAGCGACGATTCCTCGCTCATGAACGGCGCCGAACTGGTCCTCGACGGCGGCTGGACCGCGAAGTAGCGGCAGTGGCTCGAAAACCGGTATCGACGTCGTCTTGTTGGATGTTGGAGGTGAGGAACGCACCATCAGCGTCGGCGTCGCTCCGACCGGGCGCAGCTTGAGCACTTGTGTCCGGCTTCGGCCCGCCGAGGTCCGGTGCACCCCCAACTCCGAGCGTTACATTAGAAAGCTCTACACGGTGAAATATGGCCCTCGTGCGTCTTATTTGATTTGCGGCCAAAGCGCATCCCCTCTGACAAGTCTGTCGCCATATGTTACGAGGCATCATGCGTGCGTCATACGATACGATCGGTGTCAATTATTCTGATCTCAGAAAACCTGACGCCCGGATCGAAATGGCGATCTCAAGAGCTTTGGGATCCGCCGAAACTGTCTTGAATGTTGGCGCTGGAACGGGATCGTACGAGCCGGCCGACAAGTCAGTCACGGCCGTCGAGCCTTCGATCGAGATGATCCGACAGCGTCGTGCGTCGGCAGCTCCGGTTGTGCAGGGCTACGCCGAAAACCTGCCCTTCGACGATAGTTCCTTCGATGCGTCGATGGCGATCCTGACGGTTCATCATTGGACCGACCAAGAGAGAGGCCTCAAAGAGATGCGTCGCGTGACGCGGGGCCGAGTCGTCGTGCTGACATTCGACCCTTTGCACCGGGGATTCTGGCTCGCCGACTATATTCCAGAGCTCGTGAAGGTGGACGAAAAGCAAATGCCAAGAATGACCGACTTTGAAAAGTGGCTTGGGCCGGTGGAGATTGCGCCCGTTGCGATACCTCCTGACTGTACCGATGGGTTCTTGGCTGCCTATTGGCGCAGACCTGCGGCATATCTCGATCCCGAAATCCGAACTGCCATTTCTTGCTTCTGGGCATTGGACGACATTTCCGATGCGTTGAAAAATCTTGCACGCGACTTGAACTCTGGTGCATGGGCAGAGCGATATTCCGAACTACTCGAACGCGACGAGCATGATTTTGGTTACCGCCTTGTGACCACGACAGGTTGAGTTCTCAAAATCGGGATGTTCACCCCATTCAAAGATCTCCTCAGGGCGCGTTCTCTTCGCATTTCGGGAAATGGCGAATGGCCGTTCATGGCTATGAACGTCTGACCTGCGCCCCAAGGCTCCCTCATTCATAAGGAGAGTCCTGTTGCTGCATAGCTCATTGTTGATGGGTTCGCGAGCGCGCCGTGCGTGGAGCCATCAACAAGCTCGAGCGCACGGCGCGCATCCGTTGGCGTTGCTCCGTTCAGGGCCGAGTGGGGCCTAATGGTGTTGTAGTCGTAGCGCCGGATGGCGAGCTTGCGCCGTGCGTCAGCGAGGCTCGTAAAGACTTTCTCGTTCAACAGCTCGTCACGGAGGCGGCCATTGAAGCTCTCGATGAAGGCGTTCTGCGTTGGCTTGCCGGGCGCGATGTAATGCCAGGCAACGCCGGTCCGGTTCTGCCAGGCCAGGATGGCGCGGCTGGTCAGCTCCGTGCCGTTGTCGCTGACGATCGTCCCGGGCTTGCCGTAAAGCCGGATCAGGCCGTCGAGCT
>JASLMY010000129.1 GCA_030746295.1 Alphaproteobacteria bacterium
CATCGCCCAGAACATGGTGGCCGAGGTCTGCTCGGTCTATCTGATCCGCGACGGCGTTCTCGAGCTCTTCGCCACCGAGGGCCTGAAGGTCGAGGCCGTGCACCGAACGACGCTGAAGATCGGCGAGGGCTTGGTCGGCCTGGTCGCCGAGCGGGGCCGGCCGCTGGCGCTGTCGGAAGCGCGCGCCCATCCCAATTTTGCCTATCGGCCCGAGACCGGCGAGGAGCTGTTCCAGTCGCTGATGGGGGTGCCGATCCTGAGCGGCGGCCGCGAGGTCGGCGTGCTCGCGGTCCAGAACAAGACCCAGCGAAGCTACACCGAGGACGAGATCGAGGTGATGCTGACCATCGCTATGGTCTTGGCCGAAATGGTGGAGGGGCTGCTGGGCGCCAAAGCCGCCGCCGGCAGGGTCGGTTTCGCCGAGCTGCCGGCTCGCCTCGCCGGCGACGTCTTCAACGAAGGCATGGCGCGCGGCACCGTCGTGATGCACGAGCCGCGCGTGGTGGTGGCGCGCCACGTCGCCGACGACGTCGGCGCGGAGCGAGAGCGGCTCGCCCAGGGCATCCGCGAACTGCGCCAGCAGGTCGACGACATGCTGCGCACCGTGATCGCCGAGCCTGGGGGTGAATCGCGCGAGATCCTGGAAGCCTATCGCATGTACGCCCACGACAAGGGCTGGGTCGGCCGGATGCAGACGGCGATCGACGGTGGCCTGACCGCCGAGGCTGCGGTCGAGCGGGTCCAGGTCGAGACCCGGACGCGGATGGCCGAAATCGGCGATCCTTACCTCCGCGAGCGCCTGCACGACCTTGACGACCTCTCCCATCGCCTGCTCAGGACGCTGACCGGCCACGTCGGCTCGCCCGCTTTCGAAGCGCTGCCGCCGGACGCCGTCGTGGTGGCGCGCAATATCGGCCCGGCCGAGCTGCTCGACTATCAGGAAGGCCGGGTCAAGGCCTTGATCCTCGAGGAAGGCTCGGCCAGCAGTCATGTCGTGATCGTGGCGCGGGCACTGCAGATCCCGGTGATCGGCCGCATCCAGCGGCTTTTGGAGTTTGTCGACGACGGTGACGTGATCCTGGTCGACGGCGATCACAGCCAGGTCTTCATCCGTCCGGGCAGCGACGTCGAGTCGGCCTTCGCTCAGAACCTGGCCGTGCGCGAGGCCGAAGTCGCCCGCTACGTGGCGATCCGCGACCTGCCTGCCGAGACCCGGGACGGGGTCGCCATCACCCTCAACATGAACGCCGGGCTCTTGGTCGATCTCGCCAACCTCGACGGCACCGGCGCCGAGGGCATCGGCCTCTATCGCACCGAGCTGCACTTCATGGTTCGGGCGACCCTGCCCAATGTCGCGGCGCAGGCCAGCTTCTACGGCAGGGTGCTCGATCAGGCGGGCGAGCGGCCGGTGGTGTTCCGAACCCTCGACGTCGGCGGCGACAAGATGCTGCCCTATCTGACGCGCCACGACGAACAGAACCCGGCCATGGGCTGGCGGGCGATCCGGCTCTCGCTCGACCGTCCGGTGCTCTTGCGCATGCAGCTTCGGGCCCTGCTCAGGGCCGCCGCCGGTCGCAACCTCAACGTCATGTTCCCGATGGTCGCCGAGGTCAGCGAGTTCGTCGCCGCCAGGGCCCTGCTGGAGCGCGAGATGCGGCGTCTCGAGAGCCTCGGCGAGGCCCTGCCCGAGGCGATCCGGATCGGCACCATGTTGGAGGTGCCTGGCCTGGCCTGGCAGTTGCCGGCGCTTCTGCCCCTGCTCGATTTCATCTCCATCGGCAGCAACGACCTCTTGCAGTTCCTCTTCGCCAGCGATCGGGCCAGCCCACGATTGGTCAATCGCTACGACGTCTTGAGCCCACCGGCGCTGAAGTTCCTCCGCCATGTCGTCACCGCCTGCGACGAGGCCGGGGTTCCGGTCAGCCTCTGTGGCGAGGCCGCGGGCCATCCGATCGAGGCCATGGCGCTGATCGGCCTGGGCTTGCGGAGCATCTCCATGACCGCCGCCGCCGTGGGGCCGGTGAAGATGATGATTCGCAGCCTCATGGTGGAAGATCTGACCGCCTTCATGACAGACCTCTACGATCTCCCCGACCACAGTTGCCGCAGCCGGCTTGAGGATTTCGCCCGCAGCCGCGGCGTCGCCGTCTAGATCGTTGCGGCACGCGGATTACTTGGTTTATTAACAACATCGGGGTGTCGACGCTTTACCGGATGGAAACCTGTTTGGCGTAGGCGTTGCAGTTCGAGCGGGGATGGACGGCAACGCGGTTTAGGGACTGATTCCGAGCCAGCCATGGCGGAACGCGATTTTCGAAGCTCGCGCCGGGTCGATACCCGAGGACGCCGCGGCCTCTTGCCGCGCGCCGGCCGCCGTCGCGGGCAATCGCTCCATGTCGCGGTGCCCGGCGAGAACGATGAGGATGGGCGGCCGCCCTATGCCGGTATCGGCGTCGAATTACGCCTGGCGCGCGAGCGCCGCAACCTCTCGGCGGAAGAGGTCGCGGCGCACATCCGCATTCAACAGCAGTTCGTAGAGGCGATCGAGGAAGGCCGGTTCGACGCCTTGCCGGGGGCGGTCTATGTCACCGGTTTTTTGAAAGCCTATGCGACCTATCTCAATTTCGATCCCGAGTATGTCGTCGATCAGGTTCGTCAGGAATCGACGATGGCGCTGGGCCCCACCAAGCTGGTGGCGCCCGGGCTGGTGGCCGAGCCGAGGCGTCCGCGTAGCATGGTCGTCATGCTCTCGCTGCTGGCGGCGGCCGTGCTCTACGGCGGTTGGACGTTTCTGCAAAGCCGCGGCGGCGGCGCCTTGAATACGGTTTCCACTGTTCCCGACCGCCTCGTGTCGCTGCTGCAGATCGGCGTCGAGGAGGCAGCCGATCCAGCCGGGGCGCCGGATGCCCGGGCCGTCGCCGAACCCGATCCCCGGGGCGTTGCCCAGACCGAGCCAGAGCCCGTGACCGAAGGAGTTCCTCGGGCGCTGCCGAGCGACACGGCGGCCGGCGAGGCTGCCGCCGCGCTGGAGGCGGCACGCGAAGTCGATCCGGCCTCGACTGCCGACACGGTGCCCTCGGTGGACGGCAGCGGCGGCGATACCCGCGCCGAGGCCACGGCAAGCCCGGCCGCGCCCGGCCGTACGGTCGAGAGCGCCAGCGCCGAGGACCTGCCACCCCAATCCCCGTCCATGGCGACCGTCGAGGTGCCGCGGGCGGAGAGCGCTGCAGCAGTGCCCCCACCCCCGCCGCCGGCACCGGTCGCCGAGATCGACGTCCTGTCGACGCCGCCGGCACGGCCCGCCGCAGGCGTCAGCGAAGGTTACGAGCCGCAGCACTTTGGTGGCGACAACCAGGGCGGTCGCGTCGTGCTTCGCGCCAGGCTGGACGCCTGGGTTCAGGTGCAGGGGCCGCGCAACGAGCTTCTGTTGACCCGAATACTGCGGGCCGGCGACACCTATCACGCGCCGAACCGCAGCGATCTCGTGCTCACGACGGGCAACGTGGGCGGGCTCGAGATCATCGTCGACGGCGAGCCCCTGGGTCCCTTGGGCTCGATCGGCGAGGTCCGGCGCGACATTTCACTCGACGCGGAAGAGCTGTTGGCGATTGCGGCGGCGCGGCGCCGCTAGTCGGACAGACGACGGCGCCATCGTCTTCCTGCTTTGCGTCCTTGATCTTGGGCGCCGAAAGCAACATTTTAGGCGGCAAGTTTCGGGTCTGGCGGCAGGCCGCAATCGGCGGTGCTCGTCGTCGGCGTTTCTTGGCCAATAAAGGCAGATCAGACATGAGCGTGCGCCCCTATCGTGACATCGACCGCCGACAGTGCCGGCAGATCATGGTCGGCGAGGTCGCGGTCGGCGGCAACGCGCCGATCAGCGTGCAGTCGATGACCAATACGCTGACGACCGACGTGGATGCCACCGTGGCCCAAATCCACCGGCTCGAGGAGGCCGGTGTCGATATCGCGCGGGTCTCCTGTCCGGACCGCGAGTCGGCCTTGGCGCTGGCCGAGATCGTGCGCCGGGTCGAAGCTCCGATCGTCGCCGACATCCATTTTCACTACCAGCGCGCCATCGAGGCCGCGGAAAGCGGCGCTGCGTGCCTGCGCATCAATCCCGGCAACATCGGCTCTGAGGATCGGGTGCGCGAGGTCGTCAAGGCGGCCAAGGACCATGGCTGCTCGATGCGGATCGGTGTCAATGCAGGCAGCCTGGAGCGCCATCTCTTGGAGAAATACGGCGAGCCTTGCCCCGAGGCCATGGTCGAAAGCGCCCTCGACCACGCCCGCTTGCTGCAGGACAACGACTTTCACGAGTTCAAGATCTCGGTCAAGGCGTCGGACGTCTTTCTCGCCGTCGCCGCCTATCAGCAACTGGCCGAAGCGATCGACTGCCCATTGCACCTGGGCATCACCGAGGCCGGCGCCTTGCGCGGCGGCACCGTGAAATCCTCGATCGGGCTCGGCATGCTGCTCTGGTCGGGGATCGGCGATACCATCCGGGTCTCGCTCTCGGCCGAGCCCGAGGAAGAGGTTCATGCCGGCTATGAGATCCTGAAGTCGCTCGGTCTCCGGACCCGCGGCGTCAGCATCGTTTCCTGCCCCTCTTGCGCCCGCCAGGCCTTTCCCGTGATCAAGACGGTGGAGGTCCTGGAGGAGCGGCTGGCGCACATCAACACAGCCATGACCCTCTCGATCATCGGCTGCGTCGTCAACGGGCCGGGCGAAGCCAGGGAGACCGATATCGGCCTCACCGGCGGCGGGCGCGGCAATCACATGGTCTATATGAGCGGCATCGCCGACCACAAAATCGACGACGACCGCTTGGTCGATCACATCGTCGAGCTGGTTGAAGCCAAGGCGCGCGAGCTCGAGGCGGACGACGACGCCTCATCGGCCGACGAGGCCCAAGCGGCCGCCCTCTAACCGATCTGGAGTCTGTCCTTGGCGACCTTACAGCCGGTTCGCGGCACGCACGACATTGCAGGCGACGATGCCAGGCGTCACCGCCACGTCGTCGAGACCGCACGCCAGCAGGCGGGGCGCTATGGCTTCGACGACATCGACACGCCGATCTTCGAGTTCACGCCGGTCTTCGCCCGCACCCTCGGCGAGGGCTCGGACGTGGTTCGCAAAGAGATGTACACCTTCGAGGACCGGGGCGGCGAGGAGCTGACGCTCAGGCCCGAATACACCGCCGGCATCGCCCGCGCCTTCATTTCCGGCGGCATGCGCCACAGCCTGCCGCTCAAGTTCTTCGCCGCCGGCCCGATCTTCCGCTACGAGCGCCCGCAGAAGGGGCGACAGCGGCAGTTCCATCAGATCGATGCCGAGATCCTGGGGGTCGCGGGACCGGAGGCCGACATCGAGGTGATCGCGCTTGGTGCCGATATCCTGGCCGCCTTGGATGTCGCCGAGCACTGCCGGCTGGAGATCAACACGCTGGGCGATCCCGAAAGCCGCGCCGCCTATCGACACGAGCTGGTGGCCTATTTCGAGGCCCACATCGACAACCTTTCCGAGGACAGCCGCGACCGGCTCCAGCGCAACCCGCTCCGGATCCTCGATTCAAAGGACGAGGGGGACCGTCGCCTGGTCGCCGAGGCGCCGCTCATGGATGCCCACTTGAATGACCAGTCGAGCGACTTCTTCGCCCGGGTGCTGAAGGGGTTGGACGCGATTGGCATCGACTACGAGGTCAATTCGCGCCTCGTTCGCGGTCTCGACTACTACACCCACACCGCCTTCGAGTTCGTCACCGAATCCCTGGGCGCGCAGGGCGCGGTCATCGCCGGTGGTCGCTACGACGGCCTGATCGAGACCCTGGGCGGGCCGGCGACCCCGGGCATCGGTTGGGCCGGTGGCATCGAGCGCTTGGCGATGCTGTTGCCGGCCACGCCCGAGGGCCCGAGGCCGATCGCCGTGGTGCCGATCGGCGAGGCGGCCGAGCTGCGCGCCCTCGCGCTCACGCACGGCTTGCGCGGCGCCGGCCATCGGGTCGATCTCGGCTTTCGGGGCAACGTCCAGCGGCGCATGAAGCGGGCCAACAAGATCAACGCCAAGGTGGCGCTGATCCTCGGCGACGACGAACTGGCCGAGGCTGTGGTCACGGTGCGCGACCTCGACAGCGGTGCCGAGACCAGGGTACCGATGGACGACATCACCGGCCATCTCGCCCGCTATCGGGAGGCCGGCGGAGACGGCTCGTGATTCCCGAGGCGCAGATCGACAAGATCCTGAGCCGCATGCGCGAGCTCGAGCAACTGATGAGCGAGGGTCCGAGCGGCGACGACTACGTGCGCCTCTCGAAGGAATATGCCGAACTCTCGCCGGTGGCAGAGGTCGCCCGCGAGCTGCGCCAGCTGCAGCGGGAGATTGGCGATCTGGAGGAGCTGACCGCCGACCCCGAAAGCGATGCCGAAATGCGGCAGTTGGCCGAGGCGGAGTTGGCCGAGGCTCGAGACAATCGGCCCGTGCTCGAGCATGCGCTGCGCCTCGCCCTGCTGCCCAAGGACGCCGCCGACGACCGCAGCGCGATCCTGGAGATCCGGGCCGGCACCGGCGGCGACGAGGCAGCGCTGTTCGCCGCCGACCTGCTGCGCATGTATCAGCGCTATGCCGAGCTGCGCGGCTGGAAGGTCGAGATCATGTCCCTGAGCGAGACCGATCTCGGCGGCATCAAGGAGATCGTCGCCCTGATCAAGGGTCGGGGCGTTTTCGCCCGCCTCAAGTACGAGTCCGGCGTGCACCGGGTGCAACGGGTGCCGGAGACGGAGTCCGGCGGTCGCATCCACACCAGTGCGGCCACCGTCGCTGTCCTGCCCGAGGCCGAGGAGATCGACGTTACGATCGAAGACAAGGATTTGCGCATCGACACCTACCGGGCCCAGGGCGCCGGCGGCCAGCACGTCAACACCACCGACAGCGCCGTCCGCATCACCTATCTGCCGCTCGACCTGGTGGTCACCTGCCAGGACGAGAAGTCGCAGCACAAGAACCGGGCCAAGGCGATGACCATCTTGCGCGCCGGGGTCTATGTGGCCGAGCGCCGGGCCCAGCACGAGGCGCGCACGCCGGCGCGCCGCGACCAGGTCGGTAGCGGCGACCGCTCCGAACGGGTGCGCACCTATAATTTTCCCCAGGGTCGAATCACCGACCATCGTGTCAACCTGACGCTCTACAAGCTGGACCGCTTCCTCGGCGGCGAGGCCGTCGACGAGGTCGTCGATGCCCTGGTCGCCGACGACCAGGCGCGCCGCTTGGCCGAGAGCGAGGCCTGAGCCGCCATGTCGGCGCCGTCGCAGCCGCGGAACGCGGGCCAGAGCGTCGGCACGGCGCTGGCGTGGGGCACGGCGCGGCTCGCCGAGGTGGGCGTCGAGACGCCGGCGCTCGATGCCCGCCTGCTGCTGGCCGACGCGGCGGGTCTCGACAGGGGCGAGCTCTTCCTGGCCCGAGAGCGCGGCTTGCAACCTGCCGCATGGCAGCGCTTTCGGGATCATATCGCCGGCCGGGCGAAGCGTCGGCCGGTTTCCCGCCTCCTCGGCCGGCGCGGCTTCTGGAGCTTGGACCTGAAAATCGACGATTCGGTCCTCGATCCGCGTCCCGATAGCGAATCCCTGGTCGAGGCGGTGCTGGAACTGGTCGATGCCCGAGGCGATCGCGATGCGCCCTATCGGCTCTTGGACCTCGGTATCGGATCGGGCTGCCTGCTGCTGGCGCTGCTGGCCGAGCTGCCGGCCGCGCACGGCGTCGGCGTCGATCGGAGCGTCGCCGCGGTCGCCTGCGCGCACGCCAACGCGGCCCGGCTCGGCCTCGGCCGCCGCGCGACCTTTCTGGTCGGCGATTGGGGGCGGCCGCTCGACGGCGACTTCGACGTCATCGTCTCCAACCCGCCCTACATCGCCGAGGCAGAGCTGGCCGCCCTCTCGCCGGAGGTCCGCGAGCACGATCCGGCTCTGGCGCTGATCGGCGGCGTCGACGGCCTCGACGGCTACCGCCGGCTGGCGCCCGACTTGTCCCGACTGTTGGCGGCGGACGGCGTCGGCTTCGTCGAATGCGGTCGCGGCCAGGCCGCAGCCGTTGCCGCGGTTCTGATGGCAGCAGGCCTGGAGAGCGGCGGTGCCTGGCCCGACCTCGGCGGAGCAACCCGTTGCATTTCCGTCCACGCCGCCCACTTAAAGCGGCGAGGGGCAAAAAAAGTGTTGGAAAGTGCGGCGCCAGAGGCTAGGTTCACAACTGGGTGACCGATGAGGTTCCCCTATAGGCCTTCGAGAGGCCACTACGGCATTTCCTGAAATCAGCGTGCCTGGTGTTGCATCTCCCCACTTGAGACGGGAAAAGGCCGGACAGCGCCGATACGGTGCAACGGATAGTAGCGACAACAAGACAGTAAGCCGAATGAGACAGAGCCCAACGTCGAAACGTGGGCGCGGCCGCTCTGGTGGTCGGCGCTCTTACGGAAACTCCGCCAACCGATCCTATGACAGTAGTGGTCCCGACGTGAAGATTCGCGGGACCGCGAACCAGATCTACGACAAGTACCAGCTGCTGGCGCGTGATGCGGCGGCGTCCGGCGATCGGGTGGCGGCGGAGAACTATCTCCAGCATGCGGAGCATTACTTCCGCATCATCAGCGCCAATGCCGCGGCGCAAGCCAACACCGCCAGTCAGAACAACAACGCTGCCCAACAAGGCCAAGCCGGCACCAAGTCGGTCAACGGCCGGGGCCGGGGCAACGGCCAGCAACCGCCCATGGCGGCCAGCGACGAAGCCCGGACCATCGAGCCGGAGCAGAGCGGTCCGACCATGTTCCAGCCGGTGACGGCGGAGCAGCCGGCGGTCGATGCGGAAACCGAGGCTTCGGACGAAGCCGCGGTGGAAGCCAAGCCGGCGCGCAAGCGGGCGCGCAACGCCGAGGCACCCAAGGTCGCCGAGGAAGCGGCGGCGACCGACGACAAGGCGACCATCGAAGAGCACGCCGACGAGGCAGAGAGCGACGCCACCGCCGCCGGTTGAGGCGCCGGCAAGACGCCGGCACCCGTCATTGGGCAACCGGACCGGGCAGCGAAGGCGGGCCTGCGTCCAATGCGTCGCATCAGGCAATCACCGCCGCCGGTTGGCGATCCGGGGCACTTGTGTTGCACGAAAGCCACATTATCTATTCAGTCGGCGCGACCGCTTGGTTTCGGGGTCGCTGCCGCAGCTGAGCGAATCGTCTTCGTTTGAGGCGCATTCCGCCAGGCCGACGCGGCTGGCGGGGGCGTGCTTGGGAGATCGACATGGAACTCGAGAAGTACACCGAGCGCAGCCGAGGTTTCATCCAGGCGGCGCAGGGCTTGGCCTTGCGGTCGGGCCATCAGCAATTCACCCCCGAACATCTTCTGAAGGTCCTGCTCGACGACGAGGAGGGCCTGGCTGCCAACCTGATTCGTGCCGCCGGCGCGCGTCCCGAGGCGGCGCTGCAGGAGGTCGAGGCCGCGCTGGCGAAGCTGCCGCGCGTCGAGGGGCCGGGCGGCGGCCATCTCTACCTCGGCACCGAGACGGCGCGGCTCCTGGAAAGCGCCGAGACCCTGGCCGAGAAAGCCGGCGACAGCTTCGTCACCGCCGAGCGGCTGTTGCTGGCGCTGACCCTGGCCAAGGGCACGGCCTCGGCGGAGGCGCTTAGCGCCGCCGGTCTGACGGCGCAGTCGCTCAACGCCGCCATCAACGACATACGCAAGGGCCGGAGTGCTGATTCGGCGACGGCCGAAGCCGGCTACGACGCCCTCAAGAAGTACTCCCGCGACCTGACCCAGGCGGTCCGCGACGGCAAGCTCGACCCCGTGATCGGCCGCGACGACGAGATCCGCCGCACGATCCAGGTGCTGTCCAGGCGGACCAAGAACAACCCCGTCCTGATCGGCGAGCCCGGCGTCGGCAAGACCGCCATCGCCGAAGGCCTGGCCCGGCGGATCGTCGAGGGCGACGTGCCCGAAAGCCTGCGCGACCGGCGCCTGATCGTCCTCGACCTCGGTGCCATGATCGCCGGCTCCAAGTACCGCGGCGAGTTCGAGGAGCGCTTGAAGTCGGTCTTGACCGAGATCCAGGCCGCGGAAGGCGAGATCGTGACCTTCATTGACGAGCTGCACACGCTCGTCGGCGCCGGTGCGGCCGAGGGCGCGATGGACGCGTCCAACCTGTTGAAGCCGGCCCTGGCGCGGGGTGAGCTGCATTGCATCGGCGCCACCACGTTGGACGAGTATCGCCAGCACATCGAGAAGGACGCCGCCCTGGCGCGTCGCTTCCAGCCGGTCCTAATCGCCGAGCCGACCCTCGAGGAGACGGTCTCGATCCTGCGTGGCTTGAAGGAGAAGTACGAGCTGCACCACGGCGTCAGAATTGCCGATGCGGCACTGGTCTCGGCCGCGGTGCTCTCGGACCGCTACATCTCCGACCGCTTCCTGCCTGACAAGGCGATCGATCTGGTCGACGAGGCGGCGAGCCGGCTGAAGATGGAGCTCGATTCGAAGCCCGAGGAGATCGACGAGCTGGACCGCCGGATCATCCAGCTCAAGATCGAGCGCGAGGCCCTGCAGCGCGAAGAGGACGAGGCCTCCAAGGAGCGGCTTCAGAAGCTGGAGCGCGAGCTCGCCGAGCTGGAGCAGGAATCGGCGACCCTCACCGCTGCCTGGCAGGTCGAGAAGGAGGAGCTCTCGAGCCACCAGCAGATCAAGGCCGAGCTCGACGCCGCCCGCGGCGAGCTCGAGACCGCGCAGCGCAAGGGCGACCTCGCCCGCGCCGGCGAGCTCGCCTACGGCATCATCCCGGAGCTGGAGCGCAAGGCCGAAGCGACCGAGGTGCCCGAGGAAGAGCGGATGCTGCGCGAGGTCGTCTCCGACGAGGACATCGCCGCCGTGGTCGCGCTTTGGACCGGCATTCCGGTGGAGCGGATGCTGGCCGGCGAGCGCGAGAAGCTGTTGGCCATGGAGGATCGGCTTCGCGCCCGCGTCGTCGGCCAGGAAGAGGCCCTGACCGCGGTCTCGAACGCGGTCCGCCGCGCCCGGGCCGGAGTCCAGGACGGCAGACGGCCGATCGGCAGCTTCCTCTTCCTAGGGCCGACCGGCGTCGGCAAGACCGAGCTCACGAAGTCGTTGGCCGAGTTCCTGTTCGACGACGAGACCGCACTCCTGCGCATCGACATGTCGGAATACATGGAAAAGCACACCGTCGCCCGCCTGATCGGCGCTCCGCCCGGCTATGTCGGCTACGAGGAGGGCGGGGCGCTCACCGAGGCGGTGCGCCGCCGGCCCTATCAAGTGGTGCTCTTCGACGAGTTCGAAAAGGCGCATCGCGACGTCTACAACATCCTCCTCCAGGTGCTCGACGACGGCCGCCTCACCGACGGCCACGGCCGCACCGTCGACTTCACCAACACCATTGTGGTGATGACCTCGAATCTCGGCGCCGAGTTCCTGGCCGGGCTCGCCGAGGGCGAGGATTCGTCGGCCGCGGCGGACGAGGTCATGGCCGCCGCCCGGAGTCATTTCCGGCCCGAGTTCCTGAACCGGCTGGACGAGATCATCCTCTTCCACCGCCTCAAGCGCGAGCACATGGACGCGATCGTCGATATTCAGCTCGGCCGTCTGCAGCACCTGTTGGCGGGACGCAAGCTGACTTTGAGCCTCGATGAGGCGGCCCGTGCCTGGCTCGCCGATGCCGGCTACGACCCGGTCTACGGCGCTCGGCCGTTGAAGCGGGCGATCCAGCGTCAGATGCAGAACCCGCTCGCGGAGATGATCTTGGAAGGCAGCATCACCGACGGCGACGAGGTCCGAATCTCAGCCGGTGAGGCCGGTCTCACCATCAATGACCGCCTGGTCGAGGCCGCCTAGAGAGCCGTCCGCCAGTGACCGGGCGGCGTCTCGTCGATCGCCCTATCGGCCCTGGGCGAGGTGCGTCGGCTGGCTCGTCGCCGCGTAGCGCGCGTCCAGCCCCTGGCGCGCCTTGTCGAAGGCGGCGAGCGTGCGGCCCTTGAGCGTGCGGCCGGTCGGCAGCTTCAGGCGCAGCGGATTGATCTGCCGGCCCTTGCGCAGTATCTCATAGTGGAGATGCGCGCCCGTCGAGCGCCCGGTCGAGCCGACATAACCGATCACCTGGCCTTGCTTCACCCGGCGGCCGGGGCGAATGCCCTTGGCGATCCGCGTCATGTGGCCATAGGCGGTCTTGTAGTCGGTGTTGTGGCGGACCCGGACATAGCGGCCGTAGGCCCCGTTCCAGCCGGCCTTCTCGATGCGTCCGTCGCCGGCGGCCATGATCGGGCTGCCGCGCGGGGCGGCGAAGTCGAGGCCGCGGTGCATCTTGGTGTAGCCGAGAATTGGATGGCGGCGGCGGCCGTAGCGCGAGGAGAGGCGGGCACCGTCGACCGGCGTCTTCAACAATGCCTTCTTGACGCTCTCGCCCTTGTGGTTGAAGTAGGCGATGTCGCCATCGGCGACCTCGAAGCGGTAGAGCGGCAGGCTCTGGCCGCCGACGAAGAGCTCGGCGAAGAGAATGTCGCCGTGCTTGACGATTTGGCCGCTCTCGTCGCGCAGCACGGCGTAAAGCAAGCGGAAACGGTCGCCCGGCTGGATGTCGCGCTGGAAGTCGATGTCGAAGCTGTAGAGGCGAATGAGATCGAAGATAATCGGTGCCGGCACGCCGGCCTCGCTGGCGGCGCGATAAAGGCTCTCCTCGATCCGGCCCGCCGCCGTCACCGCGTCGACACTCAGTCGCTCGGCGACCGAGCGGGCATCGAAGTTGCCGTCCCCGGCCCGTCTGGCGACGACGGAATATTCGACGTCCGCCTTCAGGTCGACGCCGACCAGGCGTTCCACCGGCCCGCCGCCCGGCTGGGCCCGGCGCTCGAAGGTCAGCGTCACTTCCTGGCCCGGCTTCAGCTTTCTCGGGTCCTGCAGCTTGGAGAGCGCCGAGATTGCTTGATGTGCATCGGTCCGCGCCGCGCCGGCGCCGACCATGACCTTCATCAAGGTGTCGCCGCGGCCGATCGCCAGAGTGCGGACCAGGGCCCCGGACGCCTTCGGGCCCGCTTTGATGTTGCCGGAGGTCGGTCCTTGCGGCCACAGCGAGATCGGCACCGCCTCCACCGACAGCGGCTTCTCCAGCGGCGCCGGCGGCCTGACGCCGGCGGCCTCGGCGACCGATCCGACGGCCAGGAGGCCGAGGCCAACCAGGGTGGTTCGGAAAACACTGTCGGCGCGTCGCCAGGTGGAGCACCGCATCCTCCGGCGCTGCCGCGCCGGTCTGTTCAAATTGAAACTCATCGCCCCCCCGAACACATCACCAAACAAATCGCCACCAAACTCTAAGTACATACGGATACACCCGAATCGGCTACCGCGCGAACGCTGAGGACGATGCCCTTATCGATTCTCTGTGTCAAGATATGGTTAATATCCGAGTCGAGCCTTTTGTCTTTTTTGCGCAAACTGGTCGTTGACTCGGGCTCGGGCGCCGACTATATAGCTCCGGCGCGGGCCGGTGGGTCACCGGGCCGCGACAAGTCTCTTGCGCTCTATGACATTGTTGGAAGGGGAAGGGAATCGTGGGCGGCGGCGTTTAGCGCGCTGTATTTGCTCATGTTTTCTTTTCGAAGCGTGACGTTTGTGCAGTGCGCGTTCCTGTGCCTGCCGGCGGGGTTCTTATGGGCTTTTTCCGGTAGGCTGATATCGATCAACTTGAGAGTTTGATCCTG
>JASLMY010000012.1 GCA_030746295.1 Alphaproteobacteria bacterium
TCTTGGTGTATGCCGCGTACCAGGCTTGCATGACCCGATCCTCAGCCCGCGACCGTGTCGCCGTCGTCCGCGGCGCGTCTGACGATCAACAGAGGCGGCACCAGGATGCGCTCGGCACGTCGGCCACGGGCCACCTCCTCATATGTCCGCTGTGGCGCCGCCATGTCGGTCAGCAAGATCGCGTCGTACGGCTCCAGCGAGCCGAGGTCGCGGACCAGCGGCACATGGCGGAACCGGTTGGCGCGTCCCTTTCGGTCGGCGACGCCGACGATCTCGGCCTCGAATTGCAGGGCGCAAAGCAACGCCACCTCGGCCAATTCGCCGGTGCCCAGAAGGGCGATGCGCCGCCAGCCGCGGTCGACGGCTTGGCCAATCAGGTCGTCGCACTCGTTGCGGGCCCGGCGGTAGAAGTTGAACGAGCGGTAGAGGTAGTTGGCCGTCAGTCGGCTCTTCTCGGCAAACCCCTTCGGCGTCAGGTAGTAGGCGTAGCGGTTGGGAGGCACCTTGCTGATCTTCACCAAGCCGGTGCGGCTGCAACGCTTCAGGTAGGCATTGGCGAGGCCCAGCGCGATGTTCAGCTTGGCGGCGAGGCCGCGCTGCGTCTGCGGGCCGCCCTCGGCGACCGCGTGCAGCATCTCCATCGTGATGCGCTGCTCCGCATCGCCGTCCTCGATCGCGCTATTCGGACCCGTCACCATCGCTCGGTCGCCCCCTACCCGGCATCGCCGGCGACGCAACGCGTCGAACCGTCCCGCCGGCTGCCTCGAACAGCTTTGCTGTTCACGTCGTGAACATGCCCAGACGTGCATCCGTCGTCAAGCTCAAACCGCACCATTGTCGAAGACGAGACCGGCGTCACGAGCGCATTGGAAAGCCATGCCGATCAGGCGCTGGCCGCGTGCCAGGCTTGGAAGGACAGGACGTCCCAGAGGTGGTGGTGGCGGTTTTGCTTGCCCTCGAGGTGTTCTTGCCAGGCGCGGCGGATCGGCTCCGGGGCGAGGAAGCCCTCCCGGCGGAGCCGGTCCTCGGCCAAGAGGTCTTCGGCCCAATCGCGAAGCGGACCGCGCAGCCAGTCATGCAGGGGAACGGCGAAGCCCATCTTCGGCCGCTCCACCAGTTCTCGCGGCACATGCCGATAGAGAACCCGCCTGAGGAGTCGCTTGCCGATGCCGCCGTCGATTTTCATCGCTTGCGGCAGGCGCCAAGCGAAGGCGACGACGCGATGGTCCAGCAACGGTACCCGCGCCTCCAGGCTGACGGCCATGCTGGCGCGATCGACCTTGGTCAGGATGTCGTCGGGCAGGTAGGTCATGGCGTCGAGATACATCATCTGGTCGGTGAAGTTTGGTAGTTCGGCCCAATCTGCCGGCCGCATCGGCAGATCGTCGATTTTGTGTCCCTCGACCACCAACCGCTCGGCATCGGGACAGTGGCTGATCAGGCGGCGATAGATGGCGGCCTCGTCGCCGGCCTCCAGAACGCTCGCCAGCTTTTGAACCTTCTCGCCCGCCGTGCGTTGCCGCAGCAGACGGCCCAGGCGATCCAGCGCGCCTTGGGGCACGGCCTTCAAGGCCTTGGCGGCGGGCGCGCGCAGCGGTCTCGGCAACAGCCCGTTCCATCGGCTGACGCCGTTCACCCAGAGGTATCGGTTGTAGCCGCCGAAGACCTCGTCGCCGCCATCGCCGGAAAGGGCGACGGTGACGTCGCGGCGGGCCATTTTGGAGACCAGGAAGGTCGGGATTTGCGAAGAATCGGCGAACGGTTCGTCGAACATGGTGGCGAGCTCCGGCACCACCGCCAGGGCGTCATCCTCGCCGAGGGTGAGCTCGTGATGCTCGGTGCCAAGATGCCGGGCGACCGCGGCCGCGTCCTTGCCTTCATCGTAGACGGCGTCGTGAAAGCCGATCGAGAAGGTCTTGGCCTTGCCGTTGCCCATTCGCTGCATGAGGGCGGCGACGGTCGAGGAATCGACGCCGCCCGAAAGAAAGACGCCCAACGGCACGTCGGCGATCAGGCGGTCGCTGACTGCCTCGGACAAGAGCCGCTCGAGCTCTTCGACGGCCTCGTCCTCGGTGCCATCGAAGGGATCTGCGGCGCCCGCCTCGACGACATCGCGCAACGACCAAAAGGTCCGACTCCGCGGGCGGCGATCCTCGGCGCCGATGGTCAAGATCGTGCCCGGCATCACCTTGGCGACCCGATCGAAGATCGTGAACGGTGCCGGGATGCAGCTCCGCTCGAGATAGAGCGAGAGCACGTCGCGGTCGATTTCGGCGACGAATTCGGGATGCCGCCGTAAGGCCCGTAGCTCCGAGCCGAACAGCGCCAGGCCACCGAGCTCGGCGTAGTAGAGAGGCTTTATGCCGAGCCGATCGCGCACCAGGTGCAGCTCGCGCCGGCGCCGATCCCAGCGCGCGAAGGCGAACATGCCGACGAAGCGCGACAAGGCCGCTTCCAGGCCCCATTCCTGAATCGCCGACAGCATCACCTCGGTGTCGGAATGGCCGTTGAAGCAATGGCCAAGGGCCGCGAGCTCGGTCCTGAGTGCGGGAAAGTTGTAGACCTCGCCGTTGTAGACGATGACGTAGCGGCCGTCCGCCGAGGTCATCGGCTGCGCGCCTTGGCTGGACAGGTCGACGATGGCCAGGCGGCGATGTCCGAAGGCGATGCCGGCCTCCGCATCGACCCAGGCGCCTTCCGAATCGGGGCCGCGATGGCGGATGCTGTCGGCCATGGCGCGGGCGAGCGCCGCCATCTCCTCGGCGGACGCATGCCCCGGTCGATCCAGAAATCCGGCGAACCCGCACACGAGTTGAACTTCCCCTTATAGCCCATGGCGGCGGCGGCAGGGCGATGCCGGCCGCCGTGGCAAGCGGCTCCTTATAGCAAAACCGCGACGACAGCACAGTCGAAGAAGCACCAACCTGGAATTCCCGGCTCGTGGATTTTCGTCTTGTGACCGGGCTGTCCTTGTGACACTACCTTGGCGCCGACCACGTTCATCACGCCGACGAAAGAAGACCATGTCCTCATCCGACACCAGCGGCTCGGGCGAGCGCGGATCCCGAGACTTCGAGGCGCTGCGCCGCGACTTGGTTGAACACCGTGCCAGGATCGGCGTCATCGGCTTAGGCTACGTGGGCCTGCCGCTGGTGCTGGTGTTCTCGGAGCAGGGCTTCGACTGCATTGGCTTCGACGTCGACGACGCCAAGGTGGCAAGCCTCCTCGCCGGCGAGTCCTACATCGGCCATATACCGTCTTCCAACATCCGGGAACTCATGGCGACGGGCCGCTTCCAGGCGACCTCGGACTTCTCTCGCCTGGCGGACGCGGACGCGATCTTGATCTGCGTGCCGACGCCGCTGGCGCCCGATGCCGAACCGGACTTGAGCTTCGTCGTGGCGACGACCGAGACTATTGCGCGCTATCTCAGGCCCGGACAGCTGATCGTCCTCGAATCGACCACCTATCCCGGCACGACGCGCGAGGTGATGAAGCCGATCCTCGAGGCAGGCGGGCTGAAGGCTGGCCAGGACTTCCTTCTCGCCTACTCACCCGAGCGCGAGGACCCCGGCAACGCGGAGTACTCGACGGCCCGCATTCCCAAGGTCGTCGGCGGCGACGGCGCGCTCGCATGCGAGCTCGCCTGCGCCCTCTACCAAGAGATCGTGCCGGAGGTGATCCCGGTCTCGTCGGCCGATACGGCCGAGGCGGTGAAGCTGACCGAGAACATCTTCCGCGCCGTCAACATCGCGCTGGTCAACGAGCTCAAGGTCATCTACGGCCAGATGGGTGTCGACATCTGGGAGGTCATCGAGGCAGCCAAGAGCAAGCCGTTCGGCTACATGCCCTTCTATCCGGGGCCGGGCCTGGGCGGGCACTGCATCCCGATCGACCCCTTCTACCTGGCCTGGAAGGCACGCCAACACGGCACCCAGACGCGATTCATCGAGCTCGCCGGCGAGATCAATTCCGCCATGCCGGGCCTCGTGGTCGAGGCTCTCGAGCAAGCACTTCTCGAACGCCACCAAAGGCCTATCGACGGTGCGGTGGTGCTGCTCCTCGGTGTCGCCTACAAGAAGAACGTCGACGACATCCGTGAGAGCCCGGCTCTCGAGCTTTGGGAACGGCTTCGGGAAAAGGGGGCCCGGGTCTCGTTTCACGATCCCCACGTGCCTGAGATGCCGAAGACGCGGGCCCATCCCATCCTCGCCGGGGTCGAGAGCGTTGACCTCGACGCCGAGACGCTCGCCACGTTCGACGCGGTTTTGATCTGCACCGACCACGATGCGGTCGACTACGAGGCCGTCGTGCGCCACGCCGGCCTCGTCATCGACACGCGCAACGCCACACAAGGGCGCGGGGACGACGCCAAGATCGTCAAGGCCTGACGCCGATCGCCGGCATGCGCTCCTCTCTCCTGCCCATCGAACGTCCGATTCCTTTCAGCCGGCAGGGCGTTGTGTTATTGCTTCGTCCATCATCGAAGGGCCCGGAACCCGTGCCGGTGCCGCTTCGAAACGACGAACCAGGATAGGGCCGTCCCTTGTCAGTTCTCTGCGTTATCGGGGCCCGCGGTGGCAGCGCGGGCGTGCCGGGCAAGAATGTCCGCGCGCTCTTAGGCAAGCCTCTCATCGTCTGGTCGATCGAGCAGGCGATGGCCACGCCCGAAATCGACCATGTGGTCGTCTCGACCGACTCGGACGAGATTGCCGACGTCGCCCGGGCGGCGGGGGCGGAGGTGCCGTTCATGCGCCCGGTGGAGCTGGCCCGGGCCGAGACCGGCAAGTTCCAGGTCTGGCAGCATGCGCTCACTGCATGCGAGGCGCACTATGGCACCGCGTTCGAATGTTTCGTCGATCTGGACTGCACCAGCCCGCTGCGCGACATCGCCGACGTCTCCGGCGCGATCGCGCGTTTTCGCGCCCGCCGGGCCAGCGGCGTCGATATCGTCTTTTCGGTCTGCGAAGCGCGCAAGAACCCCTATTTCAATCTCCTCGAAATGGACGATAGGGGTGCTCTTGTGGTCTCCAAGCCGATGGGCGACTTCGTCGTCGCCCGGCAAGCGGCACCGAGGGTCTTCGAGCACATCGGCGTCGTCTACGTACTGGACCCCGACTTCCTGAGGCGCGCCGACTATTTGCTGGATGGATATGCCGAAGGCTACGAGGTCGACGCCGACAAACGCTACGACATCGATTCCGAGCTTGATTTCCGTATCGTCGAGATGCTGATGCGCGAGAAACTGGAGGCGACGGCGTGAGTGAGCCACGCCTCGATACCGGCTTGCCGGCGAGGCGCGATCCTCGCCTCTCGACAGATGCATCGCTGCCTGTAAATTGCCATCATCCTGGCTCCACGCGGAGCCGCACCATCACCATCGCGTCGAGGAGGCGCGCACCAAGATGATAGAATTCTCGTTGTCAGGCCGGACCGTCGGAGCCGAGAGCCCACCGCTGGTCATCGCCGAGGTCGGCATCAACCATGAAGGGGACGTGGGCAAGGCGTTGGCGTTGGTCGATGCCGCCGCCGCGGTCGGGGCAGAGGTCGTCAAGTTTCAGTGCCACATGACCGACAAGGAGATGATCCCGACGGACATGACGCCGGGTGACATCTCCACCGAGACGCTTTGGGACATCATCAAGCGCTGCGAGCTGACCGAGGATGAGGAGCGCCAGGTGCAGGCCCGTTGCGTGGAGAAGGGAGTGATCTATCTCTCGACGCCGTTCTCGCGCGAGGCCTCTGACCGCCTCGACGAGATGGGCGTGCCCGGCTTCAAGATCGGCTCGGGCGAATGCAACAACATTCCCCTGCTGGAGCACATCGCTCGAAAGGGCAAGCCGATGATCCTGTCGACCGGCATGAACGATCTGGAATCGATCCGGCGCTCGGTCGCGGCCATTCGAAAGCACGACGTGCCCTTGGCGGTGATGCATTGCACCAGCATGTATCCGACGCCCTATGACAAAGTGCGCCTCGGCGCTATCGACGACCTTCAGGCCGAGTTCCAGGACCTGCCGATCGGCCTCTCGGATCATTCGCTCAACGTCTGGACCTGTCTCGGCGCAGTGGCTCTGGGCGCCTCGGTACTGGAGAAGCATTTCACCATATCGCGCGACTGGCCGGGCCCAGACACCGGCATCTCGATCGAGCCGGAGGAGCTCAAGGATCTGATCGACGGCTCGAAGGCGATCTGGGAGGCCAGGGGCGGCCACAAGACGACCCTGCCGGAAGAACAGCCGGTGATCGATTTCGCCTACGCATCGGTCGTCACCATCCAGCCGATCAAGGCCGGCGAGGCCTTCAGCCTCGACAACACCTGGGTCAAGCGCCCGGGCACTGGGCCGCTGCACGCGGAGCGCTTGGACGAGGTCTTGGGCAAGACCGCGACCCGGGATCTTGAGCCCGACGTTGCGGTCGAGCCCGGGGACGTTTCCGGGCTCTGAATGACGGGCGCCTATGTCATAACCGGGGCGGCGGGCTTTCTGGGCCGCCACCTCGTCGCCGAGTTGCGGCGACGCCGGCTGCCGGTCGTCGCGGTGACGCGGCAGGCCGGCTCGTTTCCCGCCGACGTCGAGGCGGTACGGCTCGCCGACTACACGCAGACGCCGGTCGGCCACGCCGACACCGTCATCCACCTCTCCGAATGCAACGACATCGCCGTCGTCGAGAGCCAGGGCGAAGCCTACATCGAGGAAGTTCGACGGCGCATCGAGGCACTGTCGCGCCGAAAGCCGAAGCGCTTCGTCTACGTCTCTTCCGCGGCCGTCTACGGCGACGCCGTTTCAGCACCCCGAAAGCCGGATGAAAGCGTCGCCCCGACGTCGATCTACGCCCGGGCGAAGTATGCCGGCGAGCGACTGGTGCTGAGCCGGGGCGGAGTCGTGGTGCGACTTTCCAACCTCTACGGGCCGGGCATGTCGGAGAGGACGGTGTTCTTCGACATCCTGGGTCAGCGGCGGCAGGACGGGCCGGTGATGATCCGAGATGCCGGCCCGTTGCGCGATTATCTTCACGTCGACGACGCGGCGCGCGGCCTGGCGGACATCGGCCAGGGGACTGAGCGCGGCGTCTTCAACCTCGGCACCGGCACCGGCACCAAGGCGGACGAGTTGGCGCGCCTGCTGCTGTCTGCCGCCGGCGAGCCCGAGCGGCCGGTCGAGGCCTGCCGGAAGGAGCCGGGCAAGTCCTGGCTCGTCGTCGATCCCAGCGCGACCGAAGCAGCCTTCGGCTGGCGCGCCAGCATCTCGCTCTGGGACGGGGCGCGCCAACTCGTCATGGACGCGACATGACGCGACGCACCGTTGCCGTCTTCACCGGCAATCGCGCCGAGTACGGGCTGCAATTCCCGATCCTGCGCGCGATCGACGCCCACCCCGGCCTCGACTACCGGCTGATCGTCTCGGGCGCGCACTTGGATGACAACTTCGGCCGCACGCTCGCCGAGATCGAGCGCGACGGCTTCACTGTCCACGACGAGGTCCAGATCGACCTCGAATCCGACACGCTTTACGCCACGGCGAAGGCGATCGGTACCGGCGTCTGCTCGATGGCGGAGGCGCTGGCGCGGGCGCGACCGGATATCCTGGTCGTCTACGCCGACCGCTTCGAAGGCTTCGCGGCAGTCGTCGCCGGCACGCAGATGAGCGTGCCCACGGCGCATGTCGAAGGCGGCGACATCACCGAAGGCGGGGCCTTGGACGATTCGGTGCGCCACGCGATGACCAAGCTCGCGCACCTGCACTTCACCACCAACCAACAAGCGACGAACCGCGTCCTGGCCATGGGCGAAGAGGCCTGGCGCGTGCACACCGTCGGCTTTCCGGCAATCGATCTGATCGCCGACGGCATCCTGGCGTCCGAGGCGGAGCTTCTGGAGAAGTACGGCCTCGATCCGGCGCGGCCGATCCTGATCTTCACGCAGCATTCGGTGACCACCGAGTTCGAGGCGGCCGACGCCCAGATCGAGCCGGCGCTGGAAGCGGTCGAGCGGCTGGCCGAGGACGGCGTCCAGAACATCCTCACCTACCCGAACAACGACGCCGGCGGCCGGCGCATCATCCGCCGACTCGAGGCCTTCATGGTGGGCGAACGGGCGAACATCCAGCTCCACAAGTCGCTCGGCCGCTACGACTACCACGGCCTCTTGGCGCTCGCCGGGCGACCGGAATACAAGGTCGCCTGCGCCGGCAACTCCTCCTCCGGCATCAAGGAAACGCCGGCTTTCGGTTGCCCGACGATCAACATCGGCTCGCGCCAGCGCGGCCGCCTTCGCGCCGACAACGTCATCGATGTCGGCTATGATGCGGGGGAGATCTACGCCGCCGCCCGGCGCTGTTTCGAGGAGGAGGCGTTTCGCCGAAGCTGCCGGGACTGCGACAACCCCTATGGCATCGGCGATGCCGGCAAGAAGATCGCGGAGGTGCTGTCGAAAGTGCCGTTGGACGCGAACCTCATACAGAAGCGCATGACGCTCCGCGGCGAGACCGAGGACGGATGGTTCCGATGACGGAACCGCTGGTGGCACCTTCCGATTCGCTGCGCGACGCGATCGCCGTGATCGAGCAATACCGGAAGACCCTGGCCGTGGTCGTCGACGAGGACCGTCGGGTCGTCGGCACGGTGTCCGACGGCGACGTCAGGCGTGGCCTCTTGCGCGGCCGTGGCCTGGACACGCCCGTGGCCGAGGTCATGAACGATGAACCGACCACGGTGCCGACCAGCGCAGATGCGGACTCGATTGTGGAGATCCTGCACGAGCGCGGAATCGAGGCGATCCCCCTGGTCGACGCGGAGGGCCGATTTGCGACCGTCAGCTATATCGGCGACCTGGGGCATGCCCGGCCGAGACAAGGTGGCGAAGGCTTCTTCGGCGCCGTGATCATGGCCGGTGGCGAGGGCCGCCGGCTCGGCCACCTGACCGAGGACACGCCGAAGCCGATGCTCGAGGTCGGTGGCATGCCGCTGGTCGAAAGGTCGATCCGCTTTCTCGCCGAGTGTGGCATCGACCATTTCTATATCGCCACCAACTACCTCGGGCACCACATCGAGGACCATTTCCAGGGCGGCGAGGACTACGGCGTCAAGGTATCGTACTTGAAGGAACCGAAGAAGCTCGGCACGGCCGGCGCCTTGTCTCTGCTGCCGGAGCAGCCGGCCAAGCCGATCCTGGTGCTGAACGGCGACATCGTGACGACCCTCGACCCCGGAAAGCTGTTGGACTATCACCTGACGCAATCCGCTTTGATGACGGTGGTCGCGGTCGAGCACCTGGTACAGATCCCGTTCGGTGTGCTGCTCGCCGATGGCGACCGGGCGGTGGCCGTCGAAGAGAAGCCCTCGCAGAGGTTTCTCTGCAACGCCGGCATCTACTGCTTGTCGCCCCAAGCGCTGAAGTACGTGCCCTCGGAGCGGTATTTCGATATGACCGACCTGATAAGCGCGGCGCTCTTGGAAGACGAGACCGTTCCCATCTTTCCGCTGCACGAATACTGGACGGACATCGGCGTGCCGGAAGACCTGGAAAAGGCGCGCCGCGATATCGAAGCGATAGAGAGCGAAAATGGCTGAGAGTTTGCAGGGTGCGCGCGTCCTCGTCACCGGCTCGGACGGCTTCATCGGGAGCCACCTGGTGGAGAGCCTGGTCCGGGCCGGGGCCGAGGTTCGGGCCTTCGTCTACTACAACTCGTGGAACCAGAAGGGCTGGTTGTCGGACGTCGCGACGGAGCTTCGGGATCGGTTCGAGATCGTGCTCGGCGACGTCCGGGACACCGAGAACGTCCGGAACGCGGCCTCGGGCTGCGCCTATGTCTTCCACCTCTCCAGCCTGATCGGCATCCCCTACAGCTACGTCGCACCCCGCTCCTACGTCGAGACCAACATCGTCGGCGCGTTGAACGTGCTGCAGGCCTGTCGCGATTCCGACAGCCTGATCCGTCTGGTCCACGTCTCGACCTCCGAGGTCTACGGCACCGCCCAAAGCGTGCCGATCGCCGAATCGCACCCGTTGGTGGGGCAATCGCCCTATTCGGCGACCAAGATCGGCGCCGACATGATCGCCGAGAGCTTTCATCTTTCCTTCGACCTGCCGGTCGTCACCGGCCGCCCCTTCAACACCTATGGGCCGCGGCAGACGGCCCGCGCGGTGATCCCGACGATCGCCAGTCAGCTTCTGACGGGTTGCGAAGAGTTGCGGTTGGGCGCGCTATCGCCGACCCGGGACTTCAACTTCGTCGGCGACACCGTCTCGGGCCTGATCGCGCTCGCGACCTGCGGTGCTGCGGAAGGGCAGGTCGTCAACCTCGGCAGCGGCCAGGCCTGGTCGAGCGAGGAAACGGCGCGCCTCTTGATGGAGGTCTGCGACCACCAGGTCCCGATCGTCTCGGAGGAAGACCGCTTCCGGCCCGAGCGTAGCGAGGTCAACCGGCTGCTCGCCGACGTCTCACGGATAAAGTCGCTGACCGGCTGGGCGAGCCGGACCGAGTTCCGCGACGGCCTGACGGCCACCGCCGACTGGATCGGGCAAAATCTGGCCCATTTCGATCCTGGGTCCTACCGCATCTGAGCGGCCGCGGCCTCTTCGATGACCGGATCGCTACGACGTGCTTCGGAGCGGTCCGCCAGGAAGGTCGAGGCCAAGGCCATGCGAATGCTGATGCGACGCCAGTTGTCGCCCTCGGTCCGTCGCCGCCAGGCCTTGTCGATCAGCGCCGGCGCCAGCCCCGGCAGCTCCGGCCGGCGATCACCGAAGGCCGCCAGAAAGCGATCGCTGGGATAGGTGAAGCCGAACTTGCTCTCGTGCAGCAACGTCTTGGGCACGTGCCGGTAGAGCATGCGATAGAGGACCGATTTGCGGCCGAAGGCCAGGAAGGCTCGAGGATCGTGCTCGGCGACGGCGCCCATCAATTTCCGATTGAGGAAGGGGCAGCGGAGCTCCAGGCTCTCGCGCATGCTGGCCAGGTCCTGTGCCGTCAGCAGGCTGTCGGGCATGGTCCGCGCCACGTCGTAGCGCGGTCCCAGCAGCTCGATCGCCGTGTCGGGCGCGCTGAAATGACGGCGAGCCCAGTCGTTCCATCCTGGCAATTCCCTGAGCCAGTGGACGATGCCCTGGGTCTTCTGCGCCGCGTAGCGCTCGTCATCGGAGAGGCCGACGAGATCGGCGACCTGCCCGAGCCGGGGATGCAGCCCCCGAAACCGGTGTGCCGCCCTCCCCCCCCAGACCCTGAGCCCCTCCGGCAAGCCCAGGTACGGCCTGAGCCGGTACATCTGGTGATGCTTGCGGTAGCCGAAGAAGAGCTCGTCGCCGCCGAGGCCGGTCAGCGCGACCTTGTACTGGCGCCGCGCCAGCCGCGACATCTCCCGCACCGAAAGGACGGTCAAGTTGTCGTTGGGCTGGCCGAAGAGCGAGAACAGGTCGCCCACCACATTGTCCGTCACGGTGCCGCTTTCCAGCACTTGGTGCGGCTGCTTGAGATAGCCAGCGATGGCCGCCGCCGCCGGCGCCTCGTCGACGGCGCGTCCCTGCCGGAAGGCGACGGTGAGGCACGGCACCTCGCGCCCCAAACGCCGCGTCGCCAACGCCGCGACCAGGGTCGAATCGACCCCGCTCGACAGGAAGGCACAGACCGGCACGTCGGCCTGAAAGCGATCTTCGAGGCTTGTCGTCAACACTTCTTCCAGACGATCGATCGCCGGCTCGCTCAGCGGTGCCACCGGCCCACGGCCGGGCTCTCCCCAGGGCGGCGTCCAGTACTGACGCTCGGCGGTAACGCGGCCACCCTCGACTCGCAGCAGGCTCGCCGCCGGCGCCCGGCGAACGGTCGGGTAGGCGGTATCGGGGGCGGGAATGGTGCCGATCGCGAGAAACGCCATCAAGGCGTCGCTGCCGAGTTCCGGCGCGAGCCCCAGCGCGTCTACCAAGGGCCCGATCTCCGACGAGAAATAGACCCCGTCGTCTGTCTCGGCATAGTAGAGCGGCTTCTCACCGAAGGGATCGGTGGCCGCATGGGCACGCTCGCCGTCCCAGATGACGAAGGCGAACATGCCGTCCAGCTCGTCGAGGCAAGCCTCGCCCCAATGGCGCCAGGCGTTCAGCAGCACCTCGGTATCGCCCGTGGTCCGGAAGTCGAGGCCGAGGGCTTGCAGGCGCTCGCGCAAGGCCTGGTAGCCGTAGATCTCGCCGTTGCTGGCGAGCACCCAGTCGCCGCGCCGCATGGGCTGCGCCGAGGCGTCACTGAGATCGACGATGGTGAGGCGGCGATGGCCGATGAAGACGCCGTTCTCGGCGTCGATCCACTCGCCGGCACCGTCCGGCCCCCGATGCGCCAGGGCCAGCGTCGCCCGTCGCCCGACGGCGATGTCCTCCGCCGCTAGCGGCCGTTTCAAGAAAATCGCGAAGAGGCCGCACATCAGGGTTCAGTCGATCCTCGCCACAATGGTTGTGGACACGAACTAGACATATCAGAGTCGTAGCCTCGCGAAAATCGCCTCTTTTAAATCCAATCAGATCGCGTCCCGGCGCGAAGGGCCGAGCATCATGCGTCGGCGCCGGACGGCTTACGCCGACCGCTTCGCCTAGGTGATCGGGTTGATGCCAATCTCGAGACGGCACGGACAAGCCGCAATGGCCTGGGTGGCAGTGGCGTAGACGCCGACCACGCCGCGCCCGCCGAGATCATCGTGGTGGGCGTTACCTTCCGCGATGGCTTTGGAAGGCATGGGCCGCTCGGCTCCGTGGCTCAATCGGTGAACGTAACCGTGTCGCCGTCAATGCGGCACCTCTTTAACTTGCGGTTCTGCACGCCTTCACCCGTTCCCATCAGCTTGCCGTCGCGCCACTCGCCTGTGCACCGATTGCCGCTGGCGAGGACTAGGACACCGCGTCCATGCTGCTCGCCGTCCCTGTAGCCACCCTCGTAGGTATGGCCATTGGCGAAGAAGAAAACGCCGGTGCCGTGCGCCTTGCCGTCCTTGACATCGCCCTCGTATCTGTTGCCGTTGGCCCAGACGTACACGCCGTGTCCTTGCCGCTCGTCGTCCCTCCAATCGCCCTCGTATCTGTCGCCGTTCGGCCAAACGAAAACGCCGCGTCCATGCCGCTTGTCGTTCCTGATGTCGCCCTCGTACCTGTTGCCGTTGGCGTAGACGAAAACGCCGCGGCCGTGTGGCTTACCGTGCCTCCAGTCGCCCTCGTATCTGCCGCCTGCCGTGTCGACGAAAACGCCCCGTCCATGCCGCTCGTCATCCCTGAAGTCGCCCTCGTATCTGCCACCGTCAGCGTAAGCGTAAACGCCGCGGCCGGACCGCTTGTCATCCCTCCAGTCGCCCTCGTATCTACCTCCGTTGGCCCAGACGGCCACGCCGCGTCCGTGCTGTTTGCCGTCCCGGAATTCGCCCACGTATCTGTCGCCGCTGGCATAGACCTTGACGCCGCGTCCATGCTGTTTGCCGTCCCGGAATTCGCCCTCGTATCTGTTGCCGTTGGCGTAGCTGTGAACGCCGCGTCCGTGCAGCTTGCCGTCCCTGAAGTCGCCCTCGTATCTGGCGCCGTCGGTATAGACGTAGACGCCGCGTCCATGCCGCTTGCCGTCCCTGAAGTCGCCCTCGTATCTGCCGCCGTCGACGTAGACGTAAACGCCGTGTCCATGCCGCTTGCCGCCCCTGCTGTCGCCCTCGTATCTGGCGTCGCTGGCCCAGACGTAAACGCCGCGTCCGTGCCGCTCGCCGTCCCTGAAGTCGCCCTCGTATCTGTTGCCGGTTACGTCGACGTAAAGGCCGCGTCCGTGCCGCTTGTCGTCCCTCCAGTCACCCTCGTATCTAGCGCCGCTCGGCCAGACATAAACGCCGCGTCCGTGCCGCTTGCCGTCCCGCATCGTGCCGCGATACTCGGCCTCCTTCCGCTCGCTTCCCTTCAGAAAGCGCCAATCCAGCGTCCCGATCCCCTGCGCCTTGCCGCCGGCGCACTGGCCGGTCCACGTCACCGTCTCACTCGGCTGTGGTCTGGGATTCCAGACGGCACATTCCGCTCTGCCCTCGACCTGCTGCCAGCGTCCCTCGGCCGGCGCCGCTGTCCACAGAACCGACGCCAGCAGCGCCGACACCGAACCCCTTGCCAACCGCATCATCGTCCGTCTCCGCCGTCGCCCCGGCGCCATGCCCACAACCTCGCCCCTAGCTGGGCGCCTCGGGTGCCGAGCCTGCCTCGACAGAACAGCATATCGTGGCCCGCTGACGCAATCATGACGTTTCCAACACTTTGAATTTAAAGTAATTACGAGAATGGCCCGAGCTGCGGAGCGATCCGCCCGGAGATCTCCCGGCCTCCGGGCCGGCCCGCCGACCACCTGCCGCACAGGCTTGACGATCCGCGGTGGGTCGGTCATTGATGGCGGCTGGAAACAGGACTGCGTCGCGCCTCGAAGCTCCGTCAAGTTTGGGACTCGCCCCCGCCATGCCCGTTCTCGTCACTGGCGTCGCCGGATTCATCGGCTACCACGTCGCCGAGGCCTTGCTCGCCCGGGGCGAGGAGGTGCTGGGCATCGACAACGTGAGCCCCTATTACGACGTGCACCTCAAGGAAGCGCGGCTCGAGCGGCTCGGCCGCCAGTCTGGTTTTCGCTTCCTGCGCCTCGATATCAGCGATCGCGAGGGCTTCGCCGCGGCGCTGGCGGATGTCTCGACGCCCCGTGTCGTGCATCTGGCGGCACAGGCCGGCGTGCGCCACTCGCTGGAGCACCCCTTCGACTACGTCGACGCCAACCTGACCGGCCACATGGTGATCCTGGAGCATTGCCGCCATCAGCCGAACTTCGAGCATCTGGTCTTCGCCAGCTCGAGCTCGGTTTACGGCCGCAACCAGGAGCTGCCGTTTAGCGAAGCGGATCGGGTCGACCTGCCGGCCTCGCTCTATGCCGCGACCAAACGGGCGGACGAGTTGATGTCGCACGCCTACGCCTCGCTCTATGGCTTGGCGCAGACGGGCCTGCGCTTCTTCACGGTCTACGGCCCCTGGGGCCGGCCCGACATGGCGATGTGGCTATTCACCGAGGCGATCTTGGCCGGGCGGCCGATCCGGGTCTTCAATCACGGCGACATGCACCGCGACTTCACCTATATCGACGACATCGTCGACGGCGTGTTGAAGGCCCTGTTCAGCACTCCCAATACCGGTGGCGACATCCCCTACCGCGTCTACAATATCGGCAACCACCGCTCCGAGGAACTGTTGCACATGATCGAGGTGCTGGAGGGCGCGCTCGGCCAGAAGGCAGAGAAGGAACTCCAGCCGATGCAGCCGGGCGACGTCAAGGACACCTTCGCCGACATCTCGGCGATCGAGGCCGACCTCGGCTTCCATCCGACGACGACGATCGAAGTGGGCATCCCCAACTTCGTCGCCTGGTACCGCGACTATCACGGCGTCTGACGCGGTCCCCGTCGTTCGGCCGTACGAAGAGAAGCGGTTGAACGACGTTGGAGCGCCTGCCAACATCTGGGCGCATGGTGCCGGACGGCTTCGGCCAGGAAAGTGAGTGGAAATGGCCACGGAATGCCAACTGAGGCTGGGCGCCTTCATGCGCCCGGTCAGCATCCACACCGCGGCGTGGCGCTACCCGGGTGGCCTGCCGAATGCGAACTTCAACCTTGCGCACCTGACGCGGTTTGCCCAAACGCTGGAACGCGGGCGCTTCGACGCCTTCTTCATGGCGGACCATCTGGCCGTCTTGAACATGCCGATGGCGGCCTTGATGCGCAGCGCCACGGTGACCTCCTTCGATCCCCTGACCCTGCTTCCCGCGCTGGCGATGGTGACCGAGCGGCTGGGCCTGGTCGCCACGGCATCGACCACGTTCGAGCCGGCTTACGTCATCGCCCGGCGCTTCGCCTCTCTCGACCACATCAGCGCGGGCCGGGCCGGCTGGAACCTGGTGACCACCTCGAACCAGGACGCGGCGCTCAACTTCGGGCTCGAAGAGCACATGGCGCACAGCGAGCGCTACCGCCGCGCGCGTGAGTACGTCGACGTCGTCACCGGCCTCTGGGACAGCTGGGCGGACGATGCCTTCATCCGCGACGTCGAAAGCGGGATCTACTTCGACCCCGACAAGCTGCATGTGCTCGACCACAAGGGCGAATTCCTCTCGGTGCGCGGCCCGCTGAACGTCGCCCGTCCGGTCCAGGGCTGGCCGGTCATCGTGCAGGCGGGCGCCTCGGAGGCCGGGCGGCAGTTGGCGGCCGAGACGGCAGAGGTGATCTTCGCCTCGCACGGCACGCTGGCCGACGGCCAACGCTTCTATGCCGATGTGAAAGGCCGCATGGAGACGCTCGGTCGGTCGCCGGACCACATGAAGATCCTGCCGGGCGCGCTCGTCGTCGTCGGCGAGACGGTGGCGGAAGCACGCGAGAAACGGGCGCACCTCGACAGCCTTGTGCACTACGACAGCGGCATCGCCTCGCTCTCGATCGCGCTCGGCCACGACGCATCCGGCTTCGATCCCGATGGCCCGTTGCCCGAGGTGCCGGAAAGCAACGCCAGCAAGAGCGGCCGCGATCGGGTCCTGGCCCTGGCGGCCCGCGAAAACCTCACCGTGCGGCAATTGGCGGGGCGCCTCGGCGGCTATGCCGGCCTCGCCATGGTCGGCACCGCGAAGACGATCGCCGACGAGATGGAGGAATGGCTCGTCACCGGCGGCAGCGACGGCTTCAACGTCATGTTCCCCTATCTGCCGGCCGGCCTCGACGACTTCGTCGATCAGGTGGTGCCCGAGTTGCAGCGGCGCGGCCTTTTCCGCCGCGAATACGAAGGCAAGACGCTCAGGGAAAACCTGGGCCTGCCGCGCCCGGAGAACCGTTTCTTCCCGCGAGAGGCCTGATACCGCCAGGCAGGCGACCTCATTCGTTCAGTCGGTCGTGGCCAGCTCGTCGGACGCCAGCAGGAAGTGCAGCCGGTAGAGGCCGATCGCCGCGTGGCGTGCCCCGGCCGAGGCGAGCTGGGCCTCCGAGAGCTCGGCCCGGCGCAGTGCCTCGAGAAACTCGGGCTCGATGGCCTCGACCAGCAAGACCTTGTCGGCGATCTCGTCGGCCGTCTCGCGCATCGCCTTCTCTTCCGTCTGGGTCTCGCTTGCGCCGCGGTCGCCCTGCAGCAAGTGTGCGCCGACGAGGCCGGAGCGGGTGACGAGCTCGGGCAGGAGTTCGCCGACGAGCCAGCCCTCCAACCGGTCGTCCTCGCCCTCGGCCGCCGAAAGCCGCGCGGTCAGGACCGCGGTGCCGACGCCGTGGCCGAAGCTCGCTACGACCTCGGACAGCGTGCGGTTGTTGTCACGGATCTCCGGGCCGATCCGCCGCGTCCAGGGCGTCGGGTTGTCGAGCCGGTCGAGATACGCCGTCGAGGTCAGCGTCGCCAAGGACTCGGTCTCGTAGAAATGGAAGAACCTCGGCTCCGCATCGATGGCGACGTAGCGCCGCCCGCGCAGGAACCCCAGGATGCCGACCCGCTCCAGAACGTGCTCGTGGCAGTGCCAATCGTTGTAGTCGTCCTCGATCTCAGGGTTGACGTTGTGCCAGATCGCCGCCGCCCCCTTGCCCATCAACGCCATCTCTCTCCTCCCCGATTGCTGCCGACCGCCGCCGGTCGTTGACAATGTGCCGGCGCGACACTTCACTATCCCCAACAGCCGAGCCGAGGCCAAGCCCCGTCATGAAAATAGCCCTCCTCGAAGTATCGCACTGGCATTTCCCGCTCTACGTCGAGACGCTTCTGGCGTCCGAAGTGGAGATCGTCGCCCTCTCCGACCGGGATGCCGACGTCCGCGAGCGCTACGCCGCGACCTTCGGTTGCCGGGCGCACGACGACGTCTTCCGCCTGATCGCCGAGGAAGCGGTCGACTTCGCCTTCGCCTTCGGCCGGCATGTCGAGATGCCCGACATCGGCCAGGCCCTGGTCGCTGCCGGAATCCCGTTCTCGATCGAGAAGCCGGGCGGCCTCGACGCCGATGCCGTCGCCGGCCTCCGACGCGCGGCCGAGGCCCGAGACCTTTTCGCCGCGGTCGCCTTGATCGAGCGAGTCGGCCCCGTCCGCGCCCTTCTGACGCGGCTGATCGAGGACGAAGGCGCCGACTTCACCAACTCCTGCTGGCGTTTCATCGCCGGCCCGCCCGAGCGCTATCCGAGCATCGGCTGCGCCTGGATGCTGGACCCGGCGGTGAGTGGCGGCGGCTCGTTGATCAACCTCTCCCACCACTACATCGACATGGCACACTTCCTGTTGGGTGGCACGGCCGTCACCGTGATGGCACGGACCAGCAACCGTCTGCACGGCAGCCCGGTCGAGGACTACGCCATGCTGTCGCTCAGCGCAGCGGGCGGCAAGACGGCGCTGGTCGAGACCGGCTACGCCTTTCCCGACAACCCGGCGCTGCGGGAATACTCGTTCTCGGTGATCTCGAAATCGCACTACGTCAGGAGCCGCCTGGAGGGCCTCAGCATCTACCGGGCGGGGCAGGATGCGGCCAAGGACGTCGACCTCGACCTCAACTCGAACCCCCTCTTCGGCCGCTACGCCGCCCGCGTCCTCGACGACGTTCGGACCGGGAAGCCGCCGGTCGCGGGCCTCGCCGACTTGGAAGCGACGATGCGGGTGATCGATGCCGGCTACGCCGCCGCCAAGTCCGGCGCGACCGTCACGACGGCCGTCTAGGGAATGCTTCAGTCCATGTACGAACCGCCGTTGACGCTCAAGGTCTCGCCGACGATGTAGGACGCGTGCTCGGAGGCGAGGAAGGCGACGGCGGCCGCGACCTCGCCCGGCAGGCCCAGCCGCCCGGCGGCAATGCGGGCTTCCGTCGCCGCCTTCAGCTCGGGCGACATCTCGTCGGTCAGCGCGGTCTCGACCAGGCCCGGGGCGACGGCGTTGACGGTGACGCCCGAGGCCGCGACGTCGGCGGCGAGCGACTTGGTGAGGCCGACGATGCCGGCCTTGGCGGCGGTGTAGTGGGCGTTGCCCATATAGTCGCCCCGCTTGCCCGCGACCGAGCTGATGTTGATCACCCGGCCCCAACCGCGCGCCACCATGGCCGGCAGGAAGACATGGCAGCAGTTGAAGCTGCCGGTCAGGTGCACCGACAGCATGGCCTGCCACTTGGCCTCGGTGATCTCGCGCCAGCCGACGAAGTCGCCGATGCCGGCGTTGTTGACCAGGATGTCCGGGGCCGCGCCCTGCTGCTCGATCTCCCGAGCCATCCGGGCGACTTGGCCGCGGTCGGAGACGTCCGCAGCGACGGGCCGGACCTTGAGGTCCCGGGCCGCGAACGCATCGGCGGCACGCGCGGCATGGCCGTGGCCGAGGTCGTTCAGCCAGACCTCGGCGCCGGCCCGGGCCAGCCACTCGGCGATCACGCAGCCGAGGCCGCGCGCCGCGCCGGTCACCAGGGCCGTGCGGCCGTCGAGCGAGATTTCGATCGCCATCGGCTCTTCTCCTTCAGACTGCGCCCTCCGCCGCCGGCCAAACCTCGGCACCGAAGCGGCTGATGGTGTCCTCGACGCTGCCGCCCTCGGCGGCGAAGGGCAGGATGATGATCTCATCGACCCCGGCCCGGCGCAGCTCGGCGACGTGTTGGGCGACCTCGTCCGCCGTGCCGGCCAGCGTGAAGGCGTCGACGTGACGGTCGCTGATCAACGGCAGGAGCGGGCGATAGGGCTCGAGGCCGTCGGTGTAAGCGACGCCGGCGACCTCGGCCCGGGCCGCGTCCGGCAGGGCCAGGCCCTGCGCCTCCAGCGTTGCCATCTTCAAACGCCCGGCGCCCAGCATCCGCGCCACGCCCAACCGGACCGCGTCCCGTGCCGCTGCGCCGTCGTCGGCGATGCAGGCGTTGAGCCGGGCCACCAGGCGGATCGCGGCCGGGTCGCGCCCGGCGGCCGTGGCCCCCTCGTCGACCTTGGCCCGGAAGGCGCGGACCTCGTCGACAGAGGCGCAGGCCTCCATGATGGCGCCGTCGGCGACCCTGCCGGCGGTACGCTGGCCCAAGGGGCCGTTCGAGGCGACGTAGATCGGCACCGCGTCGCGGATGCCCGGAAAGCTCAACCGGCCCCGGTTGAAGCGGATGACCTCGCCCTCGTAGTCGACCTCCTCGCCAGCCAGGAGTGCTCGGATCAGTTCGACCGCCTCGGCGATGGCGCGCGCCGGCCGGCGCCGCTCGATGCCGAGCTCGGCGAAGCCGGAGATGCCGGCACCGATCGCCAGCATGGCCCGCCCGCCGGTGATCTCGTCCAGGGTCTGGATCGCCGCCGCCGTCATCGCCGGGTGGCGGGAATAGGGGTCGGTGACGCAGGGCCCGAGCTGTATCTGCCAAAGCCTGGTCGCGAAGTAGCCGAGACAGGCATAGACCTCGCGGTAGAAGCGCTCGTCGCCGAGCCAGACGGCCTCGTAGCCGTTCGCCTCGGCGAGCTCGGCATAGCCCGCCATCTGCTGGACGGGATAGTTGCCGAGCATCAGGAGACCGATCGACATGGGGCCACCCCCCTATTCTATCGGCTCGGTCGCGAAGTAGATGTTTTTCGAGCGGTCGAGGAAGCCATAGAGCTCGTCGCGCAGCGCCAAGCCCGCGGGCGAGGCCAGATCGGCGTCGTGCCGGGCCAGGCTCTCGACCTCGATCCGCTCGATGTAGTGCCAGCCCGCCGCTTCCGCGCCCAGGATCGGCCCCTGGATACGGTGCACCCGATAGTCGCGGTAGTTCGGCAGGCTGCCGACGAAGGGATAGTCGCGGCGCCGCACCCAGCGCTCGTACTCGGCCGGATCGACCCCCGGCCGCAAGCTGCTGATCAAGAAACGAACCGGCATGGCGTCCTCCCCTCGCGATTGCTCGGTCCGCATTGTCGCGGGGCCAAAGAGCAAGCACAAACGGTGGTTCACGCGACGTCATAAAACTTTCGTAGAATCAAATAGTTATTAGCAGGCACGTCAGCTGGGGCATACTCCCGCCACGAATGACGGAGTTTCGGCTTTCAGGGTGCCCCCGGCATGGGTCCGTCGGAGTGTGACCCGAAGAAAAGAAGCGGGATGGTAGCCGATCGCCAGCGACTATTCTGGCAGCCCTGCTTTGCGGAGGCCGTCCGCCAGGCGTTCGCCGACGTCGCTGTTGTAAAGCAACGCCAGGGAAATCGTGAGATGAGGGTAGGCGGACAGGAGACGCGTGCGTTCCGCGCGCATCTCGTCTTGGCGGCCGAGCAGGGCGAGCGCGGCAACGCGCAATGCGGCGCGGCGCGTCCCTGGGACTTTGCCTTGGGCCACGCTCGGCAATAGCGCCAGCGCATTCTCATCATCACCCAGCGCGAACCGGATCGTGCCCAGCATGGCCCGATAGAGCGGCATCAGCGGGTCCCTGGGGCTCAAGCGCATCGCGATCGTCACATGTTCCGCCGCCTCGTCCGTTCGGCCCGCGTCGAGGAGCGACGTGCTGAGACCGAAATGTGCGCTCGCCAAGTTGGGATTGAGGGATAAGGCGTCCTCAAAGGCGCGCAGCGAGGCCGCGAGATCGCTTCGCCGCGAAGCGAACCCGAGGGCGGCATGCGCATGGGCATCCTCCCGGTCCAGCGACACAGCGGTCCGTGCCGCCATCAGGGCAGCGGAGTAGGTGCTGTCTACGTCCTCGCTGAGTTCTGAATTGGCGTTTCGGGTGAGGCAGCGGGCGAGCATCGCGTAGGACGGACTGAAACTCGGATCCTGCGCGATCGCGGCTTCGAGAAATTGCCGGGCTGCCGCATCGTCTTCTGGCGTCAGGCGATGGAAATGATAGACGCCACGCTGAAATAGCTGCCAGGCATCGAGGCTCTCCGGAGGGGCGTGTCGCTGGCGTTCGAACTCAGCCTTAGTGATCTCTGGCTCCAGCGTGCCGGAGACCACTTCGGTGATCGCGTCTTGTACGGTGAAGATGTCCTCAAGGTCCCGGTCGTAGCGCTCGGCCCAGAGGTGATTGCCGCTCTCGCCGTCGATAAGCTGCGCCGTGATCCGCACCCGGCTGCCAGCGCGGCGCACGCTACCTTCCAGAACGTAGCGCACTCCAAGCTCGCGGGCCGCCGTGCGCACGTCGACGGCCTGACCCTTGTATGTGAAGCTTGTGTTGCGGGCCATGACGAAGAGCTGTCGGATCCGGGAGAGGGCCGTGATGATGTCCTCGGTGATGCCGTCGGAAAAGTACTCTTGCTCCGGGTCGCCGGACAGGTTGGCGAAGGGCAGGACGGCGATCGACGGCTTGTCCCGCAATGCTCTCGACCCTGTATCTTCCGGCACCCGATGCGAAGTTGATTTTGCGCCCTGCCACCGCCAGACCTGTAGCGGCCGCGCAATGTTCTTCACCTCGAACGTACCGGCATCTTCGAAGACGGCGCCGGTCTTTCCGGTAACCTGCCGGTAGCAGTCGTCTGAAAGGCAAATGCCACCCGGATCGGCGAGCCCTTCCAGCCGTGCTGCAACATTGACACCGTCGCCCAACAAGTCGCCATCCTCGGCGACAACGTCGCCGACGTTGACGCCGATACGGAAGCGTATTTGCCGGTTGCTTTCGACTTCCCGGTTGCGCGCCCCGACGACCTCTTGCACTGCAATCGCACAGCGGACTGCTTCAACGGCACTGGGGAATTCCAAAAGCAAGCTATCACCAGCGGTGTTCGCGATCCGCCCCTCGTGTTCTTCAATCAAAGGATCGATCACTTCTCGACGGTGACGACGCAGGGCATCTAACGTGCCTTCTTCATCGCAGCCAATAAGGCGCGAATAGCCAACCACGTCTGCGGCGACGATTGCTGCCAAGCGCCGTCTTGCTTTTCTGGACATGGCGAGAGTGTAGCGATGCGCGAGAACGCCCGGAACTTCAAACTCGCGGTGACACCGCCAAGCGTTGAAATATTGCGTTGTGGCTTTACCACGACTTGGCCACTCGGGCCTCGGCTTGGTCGGCTTTCACCAGCTCCGGACACCTCGCATCGTCGATGGCCGTGAACAAGCTTCCGCCGGGGTAGGGGGCTCGAGAACGGTCCTCGCCGCGGCGCGTCAGAGCTCGCCGAAAGCGCCGCGGTAGGCGAAGAGGGCCGGCAGGCCGCCGGTGTGGATGAAGACCACCGTGTCGGAAGCCTTGAAGCGGCCCGTGGCCACCAGGTCGATCAGGCCGGCCATCGCCTTGCCGGTGTAGACCGGGTCCAGCACCAGGCCCTCGATGCGGGCCAAGAGCTTGACCGCCGCCACCATCTCGGGCGTCGGCACGCCATAGGCCTCGCCGGCATAGGCGCCCTCGACGACGACGACGTCGGCATCGATGCCGCCGCGAACGCCGAGAAGCTCGGCGCTGCCCTCGGCGACCTCTCGCACCCGTTCGGTCACCGCCCTGGCCTCGGCGTCGATGTCGATGCCGATCGCCCGGATGCCGGCGTTGGCGCCGACGAGGCCGGCGACCAGGCCGCCCTGGGTGCCGCCGCCGCCCGACGGCAGCACGACATAGTCGACGGCGAGGTCAAGCGCGTTCGCCTGGGTGACGATCTCTAGCGCGCAGCCGGCATAGCCGAGGCCGCCGAGCGCGTTCGAGCCGCCACCGGGGATGATGTAGGGCTTGCCGCCCTGGCCCCGGATCTCCTCGGCCAGCGCCGCCATTCCCGCCGCCCGGTCGGCCTCGGTCGGCACCGCATGGCTGCTGGCGCCGAGCAGGCGGTCGAGGAACATGTTGCCGCTCGTCGCATAGTCGGGATCGTCCCAGGGCTGCGCCGTCTGCTGCACCAGGGCGCATTTCAGGCCCAGCTTAGCCGCCGCCGCGGCGGTCTGACGGACGTGGTTCGACTGCGCCCCGCCGCAGGTGATCACGGTGTCGGCGCCTTCGGCCAGCGCCGCGGCCATCAGGAACTCGAGCTTGCGGGTCTTGTTGCCGCCGAAGGCGAGGCCGGTGCAGTCGTCGCGCTTGACCAGGATTTGCGGGCCGCCCAGATGCCGGCTCAGGGCCTCCAGCGGCTCCAAGGGCGTCGGCAGGTGGGCCAGGCGAATTCGGGCGTGGCGGCCGAGCTGCATCGGAACCTCCTCGTCGGCGGGGTCACGCGCCTAATCGTACCCCGGCGGCGGCCGGAAGCCGCCGATCTCGTCCGCCAGCAGGCGGCAGAATTCGATCGCCGTCTTGTCCTCCAGGTGACCGGCGATGACCTGCACCCCCAGCGGCAGACCGGCGGCGTTGAGGCCGAGTGGCGCCACCGCCGCCGGCAGATAGACGAGGCCCGGAAAGCCGGCCCAGAACATCTGGTCGGTGGTCGGCACCTCGTGGTTGTCGACGGTGATGGTGCGGTCGTGGCGCTCGCCCACCTGGTCGTGCGGCCAGGCCGCGCCCAGGGCGGCGGGGCAGATCAGCACGTCCCAGTCGCGGAAGAAGGCGTCCCAGGCGTGGCGAAAACCGGCGCGCTCGTTGTGGAGCTGCAGCCAGTCGCGATGCGCCATGGCGACGCCCCTGGCCATGCGGGCGAGATAGGAGGGGTCGTCCGCCCCGCGCTCGGCGGCAATGGCCTGGAACTGCTCGACCTCCTCGTCGCTCGACCGGCGCGAGGTGGCGGCGCGCAGCATCAGAATGTAGACCTCCCAGGCGCGGCCGCTGTCGATCTCGGGGTGCGCCGAGGTGCTGACGGTGGCGCCGGCCTTGGCGAGCGCGTCCGCGACCGTGGCCAGGCGGTCCTTGTACTCGGCCTCGATCGGCGCGTGGGCGTCGTCGAGCTTGACCGCGATCCGGAAGTCCCGCAGGCGCGTCTTCCTGGGCCCCGGCAGCTCCAGCCGCCAGGCGATGTCGTCGGGCGCGTCGGGGCCGGCCATGGCGTCGAGGGCGAGGCCCAGGTCCTCGGCACTTCTGGCCAACGGTCCGACCACCGAGATGTCGGAGGCAACGAGCGTGCCCGGCATCGCCTGGCCGCGCGGCGGGACGATGCCGTAGGTCGGCTTGTGGCCGTAGACGCCGCAGAAGTGCGCCGGGTTGCGGATCGAGGCGCCGATGTCGCTGCCGGCTTCGATGCCGGTCATGCCGGCGGCCAGTGCCGCCGCCGAGCCACCCGACGAGCCGCCCGGCGTCAATTCCGGGTTCCAGGGGTTGTTGGTGGTGCCGTAGATCTCGTTGAAGCTCTGCCAGTCGGCGAGATAGATCGGCACGTTGGTCTTGCCGAAGAGGACGACGCCCGCGGCCAGCATACGGTCGACAACGACGGCGTTCTCGTTCGCGACGTTGTCCTTTAGAAGCGGCACGCCCCAGGTCGTCGGCAGGCCGACAACGTCGTAGGATTCCTTGATCGTCATCGGCACGCCGTGGAGCGGGCCCCAGACCTCGCCCTTGGCGAGCGCTGAATCGGCGGCTTTGGCGCGCTCGCGCGCCCGCTCCTCGTCCAAGCAGATGATCGCGTTCAGGTCCGGATTGACGCGCCCGACGCGCGCCAGGAAGTGCTCCAGAAGCTCCAGGCAGCCGACTTGCCTGTCACGGATTGCCTGTGCCAGCTCGACGGCGGTTCGGTAATGAAGGGCGGTCATGGAACCTCTCGACAAAGCGGTATCGTTGCCGTTTCGATCCTAGCGTCAGCGGACACGAAGCGCCAACGCGCCGGGGCGGGCTTTCGTCGGGGCCGGTTGCGGGTAACATGGCGATGGCAAGCGGTAGAGGGAGCGCACGCATGGAAGCCTTGGCGAGCGGCTACGGCCTGATCGAGGGACCGGTCTGGGACCCGGCGCGCGGCCTCCTCTTTTCCGACGTGATCTTCGGCGGCGTCTATTGCCTGAGCCCGGACGGCGCGGTGACAAACGTCTTCCCGCACCGCCGCGGTATCGGCGGCATGGCTCCGCACGCCGACGCGGGCCTGGTGCTGAGCGGCCGCAACGTCGCCTACAAGGCCTTCGCCGGCGGCGACACGGTGCCGCTTCTGGAGGGCGATGCGGCGCCCGGGATCCTGGGCTTCAATGACATGACGACCGACGCGGCGGGGCGGATTTATGTGGGCTCGCTGAAGTTCCGCGCCACCGATCCGGACGACGCGCCCAAGCCGGGACACCTGCACCTGATCGATCTTGACGGCACGAGCCGGATCCTGGCCGACGGCATCATGCTGACCAACGGCCTCGGCTTCTCGCCGGACGGACAGGCCCTCTATCACGCCGATTCCCGCAGCGGCGCCCTCTGGCGCTACGAGGTGGCGGCCGACGGCGGCGTCGGGCCGCGCCGGGTCTTCGCGCCGGTCGAAGACGGGATACCGGACGGCCTCGCCGTCTCGGAGGACGGCGCCGTCTGGGTCGCGATGGCCCACGGCGGCCGCGTCACCGTCTTCGAGGCCGACGGCAGCGTGCGCCGGCAGATCCCGGTGCCGCTGCCGATGGTGACCAGCGTCTGCTTCGGCGGCGATGCGCTTTCCGACCTCTATATCGTCACCGGCTCGGTCGGCGCCGAGGGCGACAAGGCCGGCACCGTCTACCGGATCGCCGCCGAGGTCCCGGGCCTGCCGGTCGCCCCGGCGAGGGTGCCGTTGCCCTGAAGCCGGGATGTGCCGACTATCATCGGCAATGGCAACAGAGTAGAGTCGACACTATCGAGACCTGCTGGGAATCAAGTCTCCGGGAGAGACTTCACCGTGACGGTGAACATCGAAGCAATGCGCGAGTTGGCGCGGCCCGCAAGCCTCCTCCTCAAGGCCATGGGCAACCAGGATCGATTGCTCGTCCTCTGCTATCTATCGGAGGGGGAGAAGTCGGCACGCGACCTCGCCGACCTGATCAACGTCAGCCAATCGTCGATCTCGCAGCACCTGAACCGGCTCGAGCGCGACAACCTGGTGACCCGCCGGCGCGTCGACCACAGGCTCTACTTCACCCTCGCCGGAAAGGACGCACCGGTCATCATCGAGGCGCTGCAGCGGATCTTCGCCACCTGACGGGACGGCCGACGCTCAGGCCGGCACCAGCTCCGCGATCTCGTCGGCCCGATCGGGCATCATCTCTTCGTCGATACGGATGCTGAACAGGATCAGCCGACGCACCGAATTCTCTCCCGTCACGGGCTCGACGCCGTGGAACGAACGAGCCGTGCGCATGAACGAGAACATCCCGTTCCGTTTGAAGGGATAGGTCGAGACATGCTCGAATTCGTGGCGCCGATGGCGCGCCTCGCCGCTGCTCAGGAAGGTACGGTCCTTGGGCAGGTAGATCGAAGTGCCGAACGCCGACTCCTCGCCGGGGGCCGGTAGATAGAAGAGGAAGTTGAAGATCACGCGCGGATCGTCGGCATGGGGCAACAGGGCGTAGCCCGAGATGTCCCAGACCAACGAGAGGGCATACTTGGTATAGCTGCCGATGACGTCGTCGCCGATCGGCACGCCGAAGACGTTGGAAAGCAGAATGTCGACGTTCGGCTGATACTTGCCAAGCGCGATGCGGCGCAGATCGGGGCTCATCAACCAGGCCCTGATCCCGTCCCAGAAGGCCCGGGGCGCCGCCGGCAGCTTAGCGATCCGCTCCGGCTCCAAGGGGAAGTAGAAGCGTTCCTTTTCGGGGTTCTTGGCTTCCTCGTAGTTCAGGAAGCTGTCCGGCGCCGGCCAATTGGCATGGATCCGATCGTAGACGTCCTCGGGCAAGACATCCTCGACGAAGAAGTGCGGGAAGGGATAGCTCAAGACCGGCTCGTTGGCGATCCGATAGAGGCTCTCGTTGAGGCGTTCCTGCATGGCGTTCCGTCCCTTTCCGAGATGCGGCTCAGGCGGCCAGCTTGCCGTCGAGCAGCCGGACGATGCCGCGGACCTCGAGGCAACCCTCGATTTCCTCGTCGTCGATCTCGATCTCGAAGGCCTCGCCGAGCGCCGCGATCAGCTTCAGATGGCGCAGAGAATCCCACTTCTCGAGGCTGAGGTTGGAGCTCTCCAACGTCACCTCGTCGAGGGCCGCCTGCATCACCTCGGCGACGATGTAGCGGACCGGCTCTAGATACTCGGTATTCATCGTAGCTCCTCTCCGTCGATCTCTTCTCGATACCGTGCCCGGCAAAGCTCGCGCGAAATCTTCCCCGACGACGACTTCACCAGCCAGCCGACCGGCACGACCCGCACCGCCTGCGGCGCCATGCCGATTTCCAGATGCCAGGCTTCGATCAGCGCCGCCCGGATGCGCAGCACGGCCGTTTTCTCGGCCGCCTCCTCAGACTCAACGATCATGATGATGTCCTCGGTGCCTTCGGCTGCGTTCGACACCGCGAAAGCCACCGCACGGCCGGGCTTCACGCCGGGGATGGCGCCGGCGGCGGCCTCGAGGCGGGTCGGGTCGATGTTGCGCCCGGCGCGGATGATGATGTCCTTCTCGCGGCCGATGACGAAGAGGTCGCCATCGCGCAGGTAGCCGGTATCCCCGGTCCGAAACCAACCTTCGCCGTCGATCGCCGAGCGCTCGGCGCCGAGACCGAAATAGCCGCTCATCAGGCAATCGCCGCGGACCTCGATCTCGCCGACCGTCGCCGCGTCGCAGGCCACGCCGTCGTGCATGATGCGGACCTCGGTGCCCGGGATGACGCGGCCCGAGCTGGCGAGCCGTCGGCCTCGCGCCCGGGGGACGGCGATGCCGTCGCGGTCCAGACGCTCGGCATCGACACACTCCACCACGACCGGCGCGCCGGGTGGCGTCTGGGTCAGGGCAAAGGTGTTCTCGGCCATCGCATAGGAGCTGGAGACGACGCCCCGGCCGAGCCCGATGGCGGCGAAGCGCTGCTCGAAGCCCTCTATCGAGCTCGGCAAGACCGGCTCGGAGCAGTCGACCAGCAGCCGCAGGCTTTTCAGTGCATCGGCGTCGAAACCCGCCGGTGCCACCCGGTCGACCATCAGGTTGAAGGCGAAGTTCGGCAGCCAGCAGAGACTGCCGCCGTGCGTCTCGACTGCGCGGAAGAGCCAGTCCGGCCGTCGCAGCCAAACGAAGGGCGAGGTGGTGACGAGCGGCAGACCCCAGTAGAGCGCGCCCAGCAAGCAGGCGACGAAGCCCATGTCGTGGTAGAGCGGCAGCCATGAGACAATGACGTCATCAGGCGTGACCGCGATGGCCCGGCCGTAAGCCTGGAGTTGCGCCGTCACCGCGGCCTCCGACAGCAGCACGCCCTTGCGCAGGCCCGTGGTGCCGGACGACTGCTGAAAGATGAAGGGCTCGGAGGCCGCGCGGCCGCGCTGTTCGAGCCGTCGCCGCCCCGCCGCGGTCGCCTCGAGGGCGCGGAGCAGGCCGGCGTCATAGTAGCGGCCTTCGCCCGGCGGTCGCTCGAAGACGCCACCGCCGTGCACCACGACCGCATGGCGGTGCGCCGCCAGGATCGCGGCCAGATCGGCGGCATACTTCTCCTGTGGCAGCTTCGGCGTCGGCGGCGTCAGGATTCCCGGCACGAGACCGGCGCGCTGGCCCGCGAGCCACCAGAGAATTTGCTCCGACACGTCGGTCTCGATGATGAAGACGAGCTCGCCGGCCTCGGATATCTGGGCCAGCGTCGCGGCGCGGCGGGCGACCGTGGCCGCCATCCGGCCGTAGCTGAGCGTAGTGACGCGGCCGGCGCTCTCGTAGTGAAAGATCGCCGTCCGCTCCGGCGCCTCCCGCACCATCCGGTCAAAGCACGCGAAGAAGGTGCCGTCCGAATCCTCGGACCGATCGGCCGGCCGCTGCCGCAATTCGACAGGCATCGCCCTCACCGCGCCAGGACCAGAAGCGTCGCCCTCGACCAGTAGCCTTCGAGGAACGATTCGGAGAGGTCGATCAGCTGGGCGTCATCGAAGGGGAGACCGACCAAGTCGTCGTCCCGCCACTGTCGATCGCTCAAGACGTAGAGCCGCGACGTCACCAAATGACTCCAAATCCGGAGCCGTTCCAGAACGTCCATCGGGTCATCGTCCTCGTGCACCACGGCGAAGACGTGATCGTGCGCCGGCAGCTTGTCGTAGAGCCGGCGATCCGCCTCGACGGCCAGAACCTCGATGTCGGAACGGCCGGTGAAATGCGCCAGGCGCCTGAGCATGGCGCGGCGCGAGGCATCGGCCTCGGTGGCGCTGAGGCGCCGGCAGAGGGATTTCGGCAGTGCCAGGGGCACGTAGCCCTCGCGGGCATTGACGACCAGGACGCTTTCCGAGCCGTCCAGCACCAAATGCGCCAAGAGGTGGCTCACGGCCCGCTCGAGCACGTAGTTGAAGTGGTTGAGGCGGGATTGCTTCAGATTCTCGGCGCCCATATGGGGCTCGGTCCAAAGCCGCGTCTCGTCGAGGTCGGTGAAGCGAAAGCGCATCATGTGCGACCACTCGAAGTCACGATCGCTGTCGGTCAGGAAGCCGGCCTCGACGATCGCCTCTTCGATGATCGGGATGGCGTGCTTGCCCAGATGCGCGTCGCCCTCGGCACTGCAGAGCTCAGCCCGGATCAATCCGGTCGGGGCGTCGACCAAGCGATCGTGAACGTCGAGAAAGGCGATGCCGAGTTCGTCTGCGCGCCGTCGAAGGATCGAGTTCGTGAGCCGGACCAGCGGTGCCTGCGAGGGCCGCAACACGGGCAAGGCCGCCAGCACCATCAGCTTGCAGGCCGGAAACCGCCGCCTCGCCTCGGCGAGAAAATCACCATGCCGCTCGGCCGCTTGGCCGATGATCTCCTCGTCGCTGCCGAGCGCGCCGTCGGCCTGCAACGCCCGGACGCCGACAGTGTCCATGTCGAGGCCGATCGCATCCGAATTGGCCAGCGCCAGCAACACCGGATTGCGGGCGTCGCACCGTTCCAGATGGGCCAGCATGTGCGCCGTCGTTCGTGCCGCCAATTCCGGCGTCAGAAAGGTCAGATTGTCGGCGACGCCGACCATCAGCGGTAGAAAGCGGGAGCCGACGCCGAACGAGCGCGTGTAGCTGGAGCCGATGACGTAGATGAAGGTTCGGTTGTCCGCGATCGGCCCTGCCAGCGGCGGGCACACCGGACTGATGGCGGCGCGGAGCAGGGCGCCGGCTTGCTCGGCCGCCTGATGGAGGCCGGGGTTCAGGACCATCGCGGTCTTGAAGTGACCGATCGCGTCGCCGATGGCACCGGTCCGCTGGGCGATCAAGCCATGCGCGAAGGCGATTCGGGCATCCCCGGGCTCGACGCCGTCGAGAGCTTGAAGGCGCGCCCGGGCCTCGTCGAAACGAGCGAACTGGACCAGCTTCAGCGCCTCGGCGACGGCGGCTTCGTAGCCGGCGCCGTCATCTGGTGCCACCAATGCCTCGTCGACACCCGTCATCTCGCCTCCCGCGCGGCCAGCCCCTCGGTCGGGCGCAGTCTCGGACCAGGCCATGAACATTCCCTTAACCAAGACGCCCGGCGGCTTCGGCGGAACAAGTTATCGTTAACCTTATCTTAGGCCGGCCGGGCTTCTATCGTGGCGACGGGACGCACCGCCGCCGGCGGACCCCGATCGAGATTGGTCCCAAGAGCAAATGTCGGTGGAACGGGTTCACGCGCTGGCTGAGGCACACGAGCAGGCCGGCGATTTCGCCGCGGCCTGGGACTGCTATCAACAAGCCCTGAACGAGACGCCCGAGGATTCCGAGCTTTGGCGCCGAGCCGGCGCCCTCGCCCAGCAGGCGGCCGACCCGGTGCAGGCCGAGAAGTGCCTCCGGCGCGCCGTTGCCCTGGCGCCCGACGACCTGCGCGCGCGCATCGACCTGGTCGGCTTTCTGGTCGACAGCAACAACGGCGTCGCCGAGGAGGTGGGGGAAGATCTCGAAATCCTCTGCCGGCAACTGCCCGGCGTGCCCCGGCTCAACAAGCTTTTGGGCCAGATCAACAACGGCCTCCTGCGCTACGAGATGGCGGCCGAAGCCTTCGAACGCGAGCTGGAGATCACGCCCGAGAGCGCCGAATGCCATCTCCTTCTTGCGCAAGCGCTCTCCAAGTCCTACCAGCGGTTCGAGGAGGCCGATTCGGCGTTCGACCAAGCCTTTGCCCTGGCGACGGACAAGCGCATCGTCGCGCTGGAGATCGCCCGCCATTTCCTGCAAGAGCGGCGCTTCGACCGCGTCCACCACTATTGCCGCGAGGTCGAAGGGTTGCTCTTCGACGATACCAACGGTGCCCTGCTGCAACACATTCACGGCCTCGCGCTCAAGGAACTGGGAGCGGTGATCGAGGCCGAGCAGGCCTGGGCCCATGCCCTCGCTGCGACCGATCGGCTGCTCGTGCAGCAGAACGTCATGGCGCAACTCTGGGGCGCCGGTTTGAAGGCTCGGATACTGCAGGGCGGCGGCGACGTGGCGGCGGCGCGCCACCTCTACGGCGAACTCGGCGGCCTGATCGACGCTTCCGACTACCAATACGCCGAAGGCATCTACTTGCCCGATACGCCAAGCCGGCTACGGCGTCTCAAGGAGATCGTCGCCGGCCGCGACATCGTCGTGCTGCTGCAGGGTCCATCGCTGGCGGAACTAGAGGGCAACCTGGAGCGCCTGGCTCGCCTGGACGCCTGTTTCGCCAGCGTCAACAAGTTCCAGGCGGTCGAGGAACGGCTGCTGTTTCCGATCGGACGACGGCTCGACCTCTTGTTGACCGGAAACCCGCTGGACCTCGGGGGACGCTGGTCCGCCTACGAAGCCTTCCTCGAGCGCGCCGACGCCAACATGCTGATCACCTCGCAATATGCGGCCACGGGCTTGCCGCGCGAGCACTGCACCGAGCCCGAGTTCGCCCGCCGCTTCGATGAATCGCTGATCTACTTCTCGTCCGAGGGGCCGGTGCCGCCGCTGCCGGTCAATCCGCTTCACTTCGTGCCGGCGAACTCGCTGTCGATCCTGTTGCCGATGCTGGTCTTGGCCGAACCACGCCGGATATTCCTCTTCGGCGCCGACGGCGGCGCCAATCCGAAGGCCCCCGACAGCCCCTATTTCGCCAAGGTGGACAGCCCCGCCGAGGGCGAGCTGCGCAAAGTCAGGGAGATGCACCGGCGGATGCGGAACGAGGCCTGGGAATGCGACATCAACGCCGAGCTGTCGATCATCGCCGCGGCGGCCCTGCACGGCGTGCCCGAGCCGGCGATCTACACCTGCTGCCCCGACAGCGCCTATCGGTTGTTCCCGCGGATCACGGGGGAAGAGGGCCTGGCCCGGCTGGGCGTCTAGCCTCCATTCGGTGGGCCTCCCAAAGGAAAATCCTCGAAATGTGGTACTCGTCACTTCCGAAACGGCGCATCGGCCCGATATGGATTGGTAGGACGCCCGCCGCATACCCCCTTCAGGTCTCCCCCGCCCTAAGACCTCCCTGGCGGGCGTCCGCCCTCTTTTCATGAAATTGACACTGAAGGCCCGCAAAATCGGCCTTATAATTATGCTCAGGGGAATCACCGCCGCGGACAGACGATGATCACGCAACGAAAAGCAAAACAGCTGATTCAGTCCCAATGGGACAACTGGGACGCCAAGTCCGGCGCCAAGGCCGGCGGCGACAAGCCCGCCTTCTATGAATGGATGAAGCAAAATCGCCCGGATCTCTTGAATTTCCCGGCCGATGGGGACCGGTGGCAGATCGTCAACGTCTGGCTGCGCGGCCGGTGAACCTCGCCAACATTCCGTCGGTAGCGTCGCCGCGGGCCAGCGACGGACGGCGGAAGTCGTTGGCATTTGCCATTTTGCTGTAGTGTACTCGGCACAGCCAACGGCGGGGGACGGCGGCGTCTTGTGATCTCGGGAGGGTCGAGAGCCGTGCTACGTGAAGAAGAGACGGGCCTCAGCCAAGTGAGGCTGCTATCGAGCTTGGATTCTGAGGCCCTGCGTAACCTCGAAATGCGCTGCCGCCGGCACAAGCTGGCGCCCAGAAAGATCATTCTGGATCAAGGCGACCAGGCCGAGCACGACGTCTATTTCGTCCTCCAAGGCACCGTACGGATCGTCAACTACTCGGCCACCGGCCGGGAAATCGCTTTCGCCAACGTGCGCGAGGGCGACTATTTCGGCGAGTTGGGCGCCCTCACCGACAAGCCGCGGACGGCCAGCGTGATCACGGTGACAGACTGCTCCATGGCCTCGATGGCGCCTGAGACCTTTCGCAACCTGTTGCTGGACCATCCCGAGATCGGGGTCCATGTGATCGAGAGGCTGGCGGAGATCGTGCAGCGCTGCGATCAGCGGATCATGGACCTCAGCATGTTGAGCGCCGTGCAGCGCGTCCACGTCGAGATCCTGCGCCTCGCCAGGCCCGCGGACGCCGAAGCCGAGACTTGGGTAATCCGCAGTATGCCGACGCACGCCGAGATCGCCAGCCGCGCCAGCACGGTGCGCGAGACCGTCGCCCGAGCGATGAAGGTGCTGACCGTGGCCGGCATCGCCCAGCGCAAGGGCAAGACGCTCCTCATCGAGGACTACGAGCGGCTCGCCGAGATGGTCGAGTCGGGCTCAGGACAGATGATCGCGGCCCGCTGACGGCGGACGCCATTGTCTTTGGGCCCCACATACCGGCCCTCGCGGAAGCAAAACCGGGCTTCGATGGCCGCACAAGAAGGAAAGGAAGGGACGCATCTCTGGGGAGGTCGCCGCAGCATTGGATGACGGAGGCCGCACCAGGGCTCGGCCCGTCTATATCGTCGATGGCGCCCGCACCCCTTTCTTGAAAGTCCAAGGCAAGCCTGGAGCCTTCACGCCCGTAGATCTCGCCGTCCAATGCGGCCGCCCGCTGCTGCTGCGCCAACCGTTTTCGGCCGATGCCTTCGATGCCGTGATCCTGGGTTGCGTCAACGTCATCGCCGACGAGATGAACCCGGCTCGCGTCGCAGCGTTACGCCTCGACATGGGCGAGGCGATGACCGCCTTCACGGTTCAGATCAACTGCGGCTCCGGCATGCAGTCGATCGACACGGGCTTCCGCTCGATTGAGGGCGGGACCGCCGATCTCATTCTAGCCGGCGGCGCAGAGGCCCTGTCGCACGCACCTCTGCTCTGGCCACGACAGGCGACCGAGTGGTTCGGCGGCTTCATGACGGCGCGGAGCATTTGGAGCAAATTGGGGCTGCTGAAGGATCTCCGACCCGGCTTCTTCAAGCCGGTGATCGGTCTCGAGCGCGGCCTGACCGATCCGATCGTCGACCTCAACATGGGGCAGACGGCGGAGGTGCTGGCCCACCTCTTCGCCATCAGCCGCGAGGCGGCGGACGCCTATGCCGTCGAAAGCCACAAGCGTCTCGCCCACGCCCAGGAGGAAGGCTGGCTCGACGACGAGGTCGTGCCGCTCGTCGCTCCCGACGGCAGGCTCTTCGAGCGCGATGACGGGGTCCGCCCCGACAGCTCGGTGGCGAAGCTCGCCGGGCTCAGGCCGGTCTTCGAGCGCCCTCATGGCAAGGTCACGGCGGGCAACAGCTCGCAGATCACCGACGGTGCCTGCTGGTTGATTCTGGCCTCCGAGCCAGCACTTCGGGCCCACGGTCTGGCGCCGCTCGCCCGCATCGTCGACAGCGAATGGTCGGCCCTCGATCCGTCCATCATGGGCCTGGGCCCGACGCTGGCGGCGAGCGCGATCGTGAAGCGGCAGGGCCTCGGCCGAGAGGACATCGATCTGTGGGAACTGAACGAGGCTTTCGCCGCCCAGGTGCTGGCCTGCCTTGCAGCGTGGGAAGACGCGCAATACTGCACCGAGGTCCTGGGGCTCGACGGGGCCTTCGGCGAAATTGCGCGCGAGCGCCTCAACGTCGACGGCGGCGCCATCAGCCTCGGCCACCCCGTCGGCACCAGCGGCAACCGCATCACCTTGCACCTGGCGAACGCCCTCAAACGCCTCGGCAAATCCCGCGGCATCGCCACGCAATGCGTCGGTGGTGGCCAGGGCGGTGCCATGTTGATCGAGACGGTCTGAGGGCGGCCACGATGACAGCCGCAGGATCCCTTTTGCAATCGCGGCGCCTGGAGGCCGGTCCCATCGCCGCCGTGGTCGAGGAAGGCCGCCACTGGCGGCTCTGTGGCGGCGAGGACAGCATTGCCTGGCTCCTCTTCGACCGGGCGGATGAGAGCGTCAACACGCTCTCCGATGAAGTGATGTCGGAGCTCGAGCGGATGCTCGAACGCGCCTCGGAGATCGATGCTGTGGGCCTGGTGCTGCGCGCAACCAAACCGTCGGGCTTTGCGGCCGGCGCCGACGTCGATGAATTCCGGGGAATCGACGACAGCGAAGACATCTTGCGCCGCTTGTCCCGCGCCCACGACATCGTCGACCGGCTGGCGGGGCTCGCGATCCCGACGGTGGCCGTAATCCACGGCCTCTGCCTCGGCGGCGGCCTGGAGCTGGCGCTCGCCTGCGACAGTCGGATAGCCGTCGACGGGGCTACGTTGGGGTTTCCGGAGGTGATGCCGGGACTGCATCCGGGGCTTGGCGGCAGCCAACGCAGCACCGCCCTGATCGACCCGCGCGAGGCGATGCGCATGATGCTGACAGGCCGAAGCGTGCCGGCCCCGAGGGCGCGGCGGCTCGGCCTCGTCGACACGGTCGTCGCCGAGCGTCATGTCGCCGCCGCCGTCGAGGCCGCGCTCGCCGGAACCTTACGTCATCGTCGTCGAAGCTTGGTCGCCACGGCGCTCAGCACGGCCCCCTTGCGAAAGGTCGTGGCAGGCCGAATGCGCAAGATGACCACGGCGCGGGCGGCCGAAACGCACTATCCAGCCCCCTACGCACTGATCGATCTCTGGGAACGTCACGGCGGCAACGCAGAGGTCATGCGGCGGGAAGAGGCCGCCTCCTTTGGCCGGCTCCTTGGCGGCGAGACGGCGCAAAATCTGATCCGGGTCTTCTTCCTGCGCGAAGCGCTGAAGGGGTTGGCCAAGGGCGAGGACGATTTCGAACACGTCCATGTCATCGGCGCCGGCACCATGGGCGGCGACATCGCGGCCTGGTGCGCCTTGCAGGGCCTTACCGTCACCCTTACCGACAGGGACCGGCAGGCCCTTGCGGCGGCGCTCGGCCGGGCTACCGCTCTCTTCCGCCGTAGGCTTCGCAGCGGCGTCGAGCGTCGCGACGCCTTCGACCGGCTGATCCCGGATTTCGCCGGCGACGGGGTCGGCCGCGCCGACTTGGTGATCGAGGCGGTGCCGGAGCGGATCGACATCAAGCACAAGGTCTACGAGGTCGTGGAGCCCCGCCTCAAGGACGGCGCCATCCTCGCCACCAACACCTCCAGCATCCCGCTCGAGGTGCTCGGGCAAGGGCTAGAAAAGCCGGAGCGGCTGGTCGGGCTGCACTTCTTCAATCCCGTCGATCGGATGCAGCTGGTGGAGGTCGTGCGCCACCCGCGCCTCGACGAGGCGGTACTTTCAAAGGCGCTCGCCTTCGCCGGCCGGATCGACCGGCTGCCGGCGCCGGTGGCGAGCGCGCCCGGCTTTCTCGTCAATCGGGTGCTGACACCCTACCTGCTGGAAGCGATGGTGATACTGGACGAAGGCGTCGAGGCTGCGGCCATCGACGCGGCGGCCAAGCATTTCGGCATGGCCATGGGGCCGGTCGAGGTCGCCGACCGTATTGGCCTCGACATCTGCCTCCATGTCGCGGACCAGTTGCGCGACGCACTCGGCGAGGCCTTGCCAGAGGTGCCGACATGGCTCAGAGACAAGGTCGCGCGCGGCGAGCTCGGACTGAAGAGCGGCAAGGGGATCTACGCCTACCGGGACGGCAAGCCCAAGAGAAGCGGCGGCGCGCCCGAGGCGGACGAGGGCATGGCCGAGCGGTTGATCCTGCCGCTCGTCAACGCTTGCGTCGCCTGCCTGCGCGAGGGCGTGATGGAAGATGCCGACCTGATCGACGCCAGCGTCGTCTTCGCCACCGGCTTCGCCCCTTTCCGGGGCGGGCCGCTCCACTATGCAAGGGAAAGGGGCGTCGACGAGGTGGTGGAGAGGCTCGAACGGATGGCCCAGGGACGCGGGCCGCGCTTCGCCCCCGACCCGGGCTGGCAGATGCTTGCGGAGAAGGCCTGACGAAGTTCGAAAGCCGGCGCCTGGTCTCTGGGCGGGCCTCGCGGCAATCCGCGTGTGTTCGGAACGGCTCGAAAAAGGGCGGGACGGTAAGCCCCTGTTTACCAACGTCCGGCTAGTCTTCGCCGACCATGCGTTCCATCGAGCCCCTGTTGTTGTCGCCCTCGGCGACGATCCGAGAGGCGATCGCCGTCGTCGACGCGGGCGAGCGGCGCACGGCCTTGATCGTCGACCCGCATTTCAAGCTCATCGGCATCATCCGCGACGCCGACATCCGCCGCGGCTTGCTGGACGGCGCAGGCCTCGACGACCCTGCCGGTCTGATCATGAACGCGGCACCGATCGTCGGCTACGTCGGCATGAACCGGACCAGCCTGCTGGCGATCATGCATCGCATGCGCCGCGATATGCTACCGATCGTCGATCCGGCGGGGCGCCTGCGCGGCATCGAATATCTGCTCGATCAGCCGGCCGTCGAGTGCCGGGCCAACGACGTCGTGCTGATGGCCGGCGGCTTCGGCCGGCGCCTGGGCGCGCTCACCCAAGACTGCGCCAAGCCGATGCTCAACGTCGGCTCCAAGCCTATGCTGGAGACCATCATCGAGGCCTTCGCCGAGCAGGGCTTCGGCCGCTTCTGGATCGCTGTCAACTATTTGGCCGAGACCATCGAGCGCCACTTCGGCGACGGCGGTCGCTGGGGCGTCGAGATCAACTATCTGCGCGAGGCGAGCCCGCTCGGCACGGCGGGGGCGTTGGGGCTGCTGCCGACCCGGCTGGAAGCGCCGGTGATCGTGATGAACGGCGATATCCTGACCAAGGTGCGGTTCGGCGACCTGGTCGACTTCCACCGCGAGATGAAGGCGACGGCGACCATGTGCATTCGCCGCCATGAGGTCACGATCCCCTATGGCGTCGTCGAGATGGCCGGCGGCTACCTGACCCAAATCGTCGAGAAGCCGCGCCAGGCCTCGTTCATCAACGCCGGCATCTATGTCCTGGAGCCGGCGGCGATCGATCGGCTGCGCCGCAACGAGGCCGCCGACATGCCGGCGATCGTCGATGGGGTCATGGTCCAGGGCGGCCCGGTCGCGCTCTACCCGATCCGCGAATACTGGATGGATATCGGCCATATCGACGACTACAAGCAGGCCAATCAGGATTTCTGGCACTTCTTCGGCAACGGCGATGCGGCCAACGACGGCTGGCCCGAGCCGGCCGACGAAACCGAACCGAAAGCGCCCCAGACATGGCTCAACGCACGATCGCTGCCGTAACCGGCTCGCGCGCCGACTACGGGCTTCTCTACTGGGTGCTGAGGGAGATCGAGGCCGCGCCCGAGCTGGCGCTTCGCCTCGTCGCCACCGGCACGCATCTCGCGACCCGCTTCGGCGAGACCCGCCGGGTGATCCTGGACGACGGCTTCGAGATCGCGGCCGAGGTCCCGTTCGATCTCGACGAGGACACGGCGGCGGCGGTGACCCGGGGCATGGGCGAGGCGGCGATCGGCTTCGCCACCGCCTTCGAGCGGCTCGACCCCGATATCGTCCTGCTGCTGGGCGACCGCTACGAGATCATGGCGGCGGCGCAGGCGGCGATGATCGCCGGCCTGCCGATCGCGCACCTCTTGGGTGGCGATGTCACCGTCGGGGCTTTCGATGATTCGATCCGCCACTGCATCACCAAGATGGCGCATCTGCATTTCGCCTCGAACGCGGAGTCCGGCCGTCGCCTGCACCAGCTCGGCGAGGACCCGGAGTCCATCTGGGTGACCGGCAACCCCGGCCTAGACCACATCCGGCGGACCGCGCTGTTGGACCGTGCCGAATTCGAGGCGGCCATCGGCTTCCGGCTGAGGCGGCGCAACCTGCTGGTGACTTACCACCCGGAGACCCGGGCGCGACCCAGTGCGGGGGCCGACTTCGAGGCCCTGCTGTCAGCACTCGACGGACTCGGCGACGATGTCGGCATGATCTTCACCGCGCCCAACGCCGATCCCGGCAACCGGGCGATTGCCGCGGCCCTCGACGCCTTCGCCGCCCGTGACAACGCCGTCGTCCGCGACTCGCTCGGCCAACGGCTCTACCTCAGCGCCATGGCCCATGCCGACGCCATGGTCGGCAATTCTTCCAGCGGCTTGATGGAGATGCCCTCTTTCGCCAAGCCGACAGTCAACGTCGGCGGCCGTCAGGACGGAAGGCCGCGCGCCACCTCGGTGATCGACGTCGCCGCCGACACCGGTGCCATCGCCGCTGCTATAGATGAGGCCTTGGTGCGCGACTGCCGGGATGTCGTCAATCCCTACGGCACCGGCGACGCGGCGGCGCGGATCGTCGCCGTGCTGCGGCGGACCGTGGAGCCGGCGGCGCTGCTGCGCAAGGAATTTCACGATCTGGGAGTGCTGGCGGCATGAGCGGCAAGCGGATCACGATCATCGCCGAGGCCGGCGTCAACCACAACGGCTCGGCCGAGCGCGCCCTCGAACTCGTCAACGCCGCCGCTCGGGCCGGTGCCGACGTGGTCAAGTTCCAGACCTTCAAAGCCGAGCGCATGATATCGAAGGCGGCACCCAAGGCGCGCTATCAGGTCGAGACCACGGGCGGTGCCGAATCGCAGCTCGAGATGGTGCGGAAGCTGGAGCTCGACGAGGCCCTGCACGAGGCGCTGATCGGGCGCTGCGCGGACCAGGGCATCGAGTTCCTGTCGACCCCGTTCGACGCCGGCAGTGTAGATCTCCTGTGCCGCCTCGGCCTTCGCCGTCTGAAGGTGCCGTCGGGCGAGATCACCAACGGCCCCTTGTTGCTGCACCTGGCGCGGACCGGCCTGCCGCTGATCCTTTCCACCGGCATGGCGACGTTGGCGGAGGTAGAGGCGGCGCTCGCCGTCCTCGCCTTCGGCATTACTGCCGCGGCCGGCGCCGTGCCTGACGCCGCCGGCACCGAAGCGGCACTGGCGAGCGAGGCCGGCCGCCAGGCTTTGCACCGGAACGTGACCCTGCTGCACTGCACCACCGAGTATCCGGCGCCGCTGGAATCGGTGAACCTGCGCGCCATGGACAGCCTGGCCCGGACCTTCGGCTTGCCGGTCGGCTACTCCGACCACACCCAGGGCATCACCGTGGCGATCGCCGCCGCAGCCCGCGGTGCCACGGTGATCGAGAAGCATTTCACGCTCGACCGCCGGCTCCCTGGCCCCGACCATAGGGCCTCGCTCGAGCCGGACGAGCTTCGGGCCATGGTCGAGGCGGTGCGCGAGGTCGAGGCCGCGCTCGGCGACGGCGCCAAGGCGCCCGTGGCTTGCGAGGTGGAGAACGCGAAGGTCGCGCGCAAGAGCCTGGTCGCGGCCCGCGATCTCGACCCCGGCGAGGTCCTCTCGGCGGAGAGCCTGACGGCGATGCGTCCCGGCACCGGGATCTCGCCGATGCGCTATTGGGACTTCATCGGCCGGACGGCGGGGCGCGGCTACCGTGCCGGCGACCTGATCCAAGCCTGAGCGACGGCCATGCCGGTGATCCTCTTCTCCAAGACCGACGACTGGTCCCGGCGCGCCCAGGCGGCGGCGCGGGCCTGCTTCGCCGGCGACCTGACGATCCACGAAGGCCAGCGCGGGATGGCGTTTCCGGACAAGGTCGAGGTCTCGGCGGACACGACCCTGCTCTCCTTTCTTTCGCCCTGGATCGTGCCGGCACGCCTGCTGGAGGCCGCGGCGCTGGCGCTCAACTTCCATCCGGGGCCCCGCGATTACCCGGGCATCGGCTGCTACAACTTCGCCCTCTACGAGGGCGCGGCCCGCTACGGCGCCGTCTGCCACCGGATGGCGGCCAAGGTCGATACCGGCGCCATCCTGCTGGAGCGGAGCTTCCCGGTGGAAGCGACGGACTCGGTCGAGAGCCTGAAGCTGAAGACCATGCACGTGATGCTGGCGATGTTCGAGGAGATCGCCGCCTCGCTGGCGGCG
>JASLMY010000130.1 GCA_030746295.1 Alphaproteobacteria bacterium
CCCGAAGGAAATCTCCTTCAAGGCGTCGAGAACGACGATGGGACGGCCCAGCACCTGGTTGACGATCTCCGCGGTCTCGTAGGCCCGGGCCAGCGGACTGACGCAGATGGTCTCGATGGCATGGCCGTCCAAGACCGTCTTGGCGGCATGGGCCTGGGCGCGGCCGGTCTCGTTGAGCGGCACGTCGGTCTGGCCCTGGCAGATCCGGTCCCGGTTCCAGTCGGTCTGGCCGTGGCGCAGGTAGTAGAAGGGAATGGGGCTCAGCCGGCTGTCCGGCGCGCTCGCCTTGTCCACTGGCCGCCCCCTAGCCCGCGAGAGCGGCGCCGAGCCGCTCGGCAACCCGTCGCCGGCGGGCGGTGAGTTCGGAAGCCGCGTCGCGCAGCGCCGCCGTCGTCTCCTCTCCCGCCTTGGCGGGCGAGCCGGCGGCGAAGGGCGGCTCGGGATCATACTCGATCTGCAGCTGGATCCGCCTGGCCGTCTCCTCATCATGGAGCGTCGCCGCCACGGTGAGGGCGAAGTCGAGGCCGGCCGAGACCCCGGCCCCGGTGATGACGTTGCCGTCGACGACGACCCGCTCCGCCACCGGCTCGACACCCAAGAGCGCCAGCTGGTCCAGCACCGTCCAATGCGTCGTCGCCCGCTTGCCGGCCAGCAGGCCCGCCGCCGCCAGCACCAGCGAGCCGGTGCAGACCGAGGTGATCCAGCGCGCGTCGCCGCCCGCCCGGCGGACAAAGGCCAGCAACGCCTCGTCCTCCATGGCGGCGAGCTGGCCCGGGCCGCCCGGGATGAAGAGGACGTCGGCCCCGCCATAGCCCTCGAAGGTCCCGGTCGGCGTCAGGGCCAGTCCGCGGTCGCTCACCACCGGCTCCAGGCGGTGCCAAAGCAAGTCGACCTCGGCGTTCGGCATCCGCGACAAAACCTCGAACGGCCCGGTCAGGTCGAGCTGCGTCAGGCGCTGAAACAGCACCATGGCGATCCGGGTACCTTGGCTCTCCGGCGTCTCTGACATCGTTGCTTTTCCTGCGCTGCTGTCGGCCGAGACAAGCTATGCGATCGGCGCGGAAATGCGAAGTGCCGCCGGTTGCCAGGCCGCGCCCGAGCTGCGACAACGGCGGGGTCAATTCGAGAGCCGGAGGCTGGAGATGAGCAGCACGAGCGAGAGCGCCGGCCGCTACCGCCTGATCGGCGGCAACGCCTCGCCCTATTCGATGAAGCTCAGGGCAATCATGCGCTACCGGCGGCTGCCGCACGACTGGGTCTTGCGGACGCCGGCGGTGGCCAAGGAGACGGCGCATCTGAAGCCGCAACTGGTGCCGATCCTGCGGTATCCCGAGGACGGCTCCTATCATCTGGATTCGACGCCGCTCGCCTACGCGTTGGAAACGCGCCACCCGGGCGAGCGCTCCATCATCCCCGACGATCCCGGCCACGCCTTCTTGAGCCACCTGATCGAGGACATGGGCGACGAGTGGTTCACCAAGGCCATGTTCCACTACCGCTTCGCTGGCCCGGTAGACCAGGACTACGGCGCCCGCTGGGTGGTGGACGACGCCCGGTCCGATCTCGACGGCGCCGCCCTGGCCGAGGCGGCGGAAGCCTTCAAGCAACGCCAGATCGGCCGCATACCGCTCGTCGGCGCCACGGCCGAGAACGCCGCCGTCATCGAGGCGAGCTACCACCGCCTCTTGGCGATCCTGGAGAGCCATGTCGGCAACGGCCGCTTTCTCTTCGGCAGCCGCCCGGCCTTGGCCGATTTCGGCCTTTTCGGACAGTTGAAGACGCTCGCCACCGATCCGACGCCGCTGGCGATCATGCGCGCCGAGGCGCCCCGGGTCGAGCATTGGGTGCGCCGCCTCGACGACGCCTCGGGCGTCGCAGGCGATTGGATCGACCCGGAGGCGCCGTTGCCCGACGCCGTCATCGCCCTGCTGCAGCTCGCCAGCGAGCTCTATCTGCCCTTCCTGCTGGCCAACGCCGAAGCGCGGGCCGCCGGTGAGGCGACCTTCCGGGCCACCCTTCTCGGCAAGCCCTACGGCCAGGGCGTCTTCCCCTACCAGGTCAAGTGCCTGTCCTGGCTCCGCGACGAGCTCGCCGGCCTCTCCGATCCGGCGCTCGGCCGAACCCGTGCCGTGCTGGAAGAGACCGGCTGCTGGTCGGCCCTGCAGCCTGACTGAACGACCCTCGGTCTACTTCGTACCGGGCGGTGGGGCATCGGGGTTCGGCTAATACCCGGGGCCGACGGTAAGCGGCCGTTTCGGCAGCACCTCCTGGCCGGTGTAGGTGCGAAAGCTGGTGGCGTAGCTAGCGATGACCGTGCCGCCATCCGGCGTCAGCAGCCGCAGCTCGACCCGATAGTCGCGCTCCGCCTCGATGCCCCGCAGCGGCGGGGTCTCGAACTTGTAGCCGGTCCGCCGGCCGTCATAGACCTGGCGCTGGACGATGGGGGCTGCCCGGCTGGGGTTCTCGAAGGTCGCTTCCAGAATGGCGCCGTCCGGCGGCTGGCGAACGACGCGGGCGACGAAGCCGTAATAGGCCTCGGCCAGGCGGTAGTTGAAGATGAAGCCGCCGCCGACGATCTCGACGTAGGGCTGGTCGTCACCTGAGTCGTCGCACGCCCAGAGCTGTGCTGCCAACAGCAGCGCGAAGAGCCCCCTGACAAGCCGCATCGTCGCCTCCTGGCGCCGGCATTGGCAGAGGAATCCAAACCGAGCAAAACGAACCGGGGGGCCGGCCGGATACGCGGGCCCGGCCCCCCGTCACAGAGACGATAGACGGCCCCCCTATCGCCTCGGTTCGACCGCGATCGAGAATCGGGTCAGACAATCGCTCCTGGTCTCGTCGGCGAGCCGGCGCCATTCCGTCATCGCCGCCGAGTGGTTGGCGAAGGGTCCGGCAATGCGGCCGGTGCCGTCAAGCATGCTGTCGAAGCTGGTGTCGGCATACTGACCGCCGATGACCCAGTATTTCCCATCCATGATTCCGTCCTCCGATGTCTCTGCCGGACCTATTCCGCCGCCGGCGGCAGGATCTCGGCTCGTTCTGCCTGGTACCCATGGAACTGCGCCGCCTCGGTCGAGTCGGCCAATGCCGTGGTCGACGAGGTGCCGCCGGCGATGGTGTCGGCCACGGCGTCGAAATAGCCGGTGCCGACCTCGTGCTGGTGGCGGACCGCGCCGTAGCCCTCCTCGGCGGCGGCGAACTCGGCCTGCTGCAGCTCCGAATAGGCCGCCATGCCGCGCCGCCGATAGCCTTGGGCGAGGCGGAACATGCCGTAGTTGAGCTGGTGGAAGCCGGCCAGGGTCACGAACTGGTACTTGTAGCCCATGGTAGCGATGTCGCGCTGGAAGCTCTCGATTTCACGGGCGCTCAAGTTGGCCGCCCAGTTGAACGAGGGCGAGCAGTTGTAGGCCAGCATCTTCCCCGGGAACTCGGCCCGGATCGCCTCTGCGAAGCGCCGCGCCTGGCCCAGGTCGGGCGTCGAGGTCTCCATCCACAGGAGGTCCGCATAGGGCGCGAAGGCGAGGCCGCGGGCGACGCAACGCTCGAAGCTCCGCCCCTCCTCCAGGCGGTAGAAGCCCTCCGGCGTCCACTCGCCGTTGATGAACTCGCGGTCGCGCTCGTCCACGTCCGAGGTGATCAGCTTGGCGCTCTCGGCATCGGTGCGGCAGATGATCAGCGTCGGCACGCCCATGACGTCGGCCGCGAGGCGGGCCGCGTTCAGGTTGCGGATATGCGCCTGGGTCGGGATCAGCACCTTGCCGCCCATGTGGCCGCACTTCTTTTCCGACGCCAACTGATCCTCGAAGTGGACGCCGGCCGCACCCGCCTGGATGTAGGCCTTGGTCAGCTCGAAGGCGTTCAAGGCGCCGCCAAAGCCGGCCTCGGCGTCGGCGACGATGGGTGCAAACCAATCGATATCATCACCGCCTTCCATATGGGCAATCTCGTCAGCGCGTTGCAGCGTGTTGTTGATTCGACGCACCAGCTCCGGGCCGCTGTTGGCGGGGTAGAGGCTCTGGTCCGGATACATGGCGCCGGCCATGTTGTTGTCGGCGGCGACCTGCCAGCCGGAGAGGTAGATCGATTTGAGGCCGGCCCGGACCATCTGCATGGCCTGGTTGCCGGTTACGGCGCCGAGAGAATTGACATAGGGCGTCTCGGCCAGAAGCCGCCACAGCCGCTCGGCGCCCAGACGGGCGATGGTGTGCTCGATGCGGACCGAGCCCCTCAGCCGCTCCACCTCGGGCATCGCGTAGTTGCGCCGGATCCCCTGGAAGCGACCGGGCTCGGTCCCGATCATCTCCTCGAACTCGTTCCTCTCAGGCATCGTCTCGTCTCCTCGTCAACATCGCGAAGGAACAGCCTTTGCGTCCGAACAAAGTATTTGACGATCCATCCACATGTCGATAAGTACCTGACCGAAAACGAGTTGCCTTGTAAATTTTGCTAATTAGTTTATTGTCATTTTGTAAATTTTGTAAATCCACTGCGGACGACGAAACGGAGATGGAGATGGCGCGCGAGGTCGAGCGGAAGGCGATGCTGGGCCATAAGGTCCGTCGCTTTCGCCAAGAGCAGGGGCTCTCCCAGACCGAGATGGCGGCGGCGCTGGAAATCTCGGCGAGCTACCTGAACCTGATCGAGCACAACCAGCGCCCGGTGACGGTGCCGCTCCTCTTCCGCCTCGGCCAGAGCTTCGAGATCGACCTCAAGGCCTTCGCCCAGGACGACGAGGCGGCGCTGGCGGCAGGCCTGCGCGAGGTCTTGAGCGACCCCCTCTTCCAGGGCCAGCCGGTGCGCGAGCAGGAGGTGCGCGAGCTGGCCGCCGCCGCCCCGGTCTCGGCCGAGAGCATCCTCACCCTCTACAAGGCCTATCGCGAGCTGCGCGAGGAGGCTGAGGCGCTGGCCGAGCGGATGAGCGACCCCGAGCGCGGTGCCTGGGCCGAGACCCGAACCTCGGCCATCGAGGACGTGCGCGACTTCCTGGAGGCCGAGCGCAACCACTTCCCCGAGCTGGAGACGGCGGCGGAGGAGCTCTGGCGGGCCCATGAGCTGGCGGCCGACGACCTCTTTCGCGGCCTCTCCGCCTACTTGGAGGAGACACTCGGCACCGGCACCCGGGTGATGCCGGTCGAGGTCATGCAGGACACGCTGCGCCGCTACGACCTGCACCGCCGCCGGGTGCTGCTGTCGGAGGCGCTGCCGCCGTCGGGTCGCGCCTTCCAGCTCGCGGTGCAGATCGCCCTCCTCGGCTATGCGGACTTGCTCGACCGGATCACCGTCAAGGCCGGCTTCAAGAGCCCGGAGGCGGCGCGCCTCTGTCGGGCCAGCCTCGCCAACTACTTCGCCGGCGCGGTGATGATGCCCTACGACCGCTTCATTGCCGCGGTGCGGGAGCTCGTCTACGACATCGAGCTGCTGCAGCACCGCTTCGCCGCCAGCTTCGAGCAGGTCTGCCACCGGCTGACGACGCTGCAGCGCCCCGGCGCGCGGGGCGTGCCCTTCTTCTTCATCCGCCTCGACAACGCCGGCAACGTCTCCAAACGGCTGTCGGGTGCCGGCTTCCACTTCGCCCGCTTCGGCGGCACCTGCCCGCGCTGGATCGTGCACGACGCCTTCCGGTGGCCCGAACGGATCCTGACCCAGGTGGCCCGGATGCCGGACGGGCAGAGCTTCTTCACCATCGCCCGCACGCTGCCGGGGCTGCCGGGCTGGCAGGCGTCACCTCAGCCGCAATATGCGCTCGCCCTCGGCTGCGAGATCCGCCACGCGAGCGAGTTGGTCTATGCCCAGAGCCTGGACCTGAAGGGGCCCGAGAACGTGATGGAGATCGGCGTCAGCTGCCGCGTCTGCGAGCGCCTCGACTGCCACCAGCGCGCCGTCCCGCCCCTGAACCAGCCCCTCAGCTTGGACGAGAACGTCCGCCGCCTCTCCCCCTTCTCACCGCCGCCGTTCTAAAAACGGAGCCTGTACGGAATTGGCTCATCGAGCTCATAGCCTGGACATAACTGCCAACGCCGTCGTCGTCGTCGTGGTCCGCGACGTGCGCGGGCGGCATGAGACGCTGTTGGTGCGACGCGCGAAGGAGCCGTTGGCGGGTCGGTGGCTCTATGTGTCGGGCGGGATCGAGGCCGGCGAGACGGCAACTGAAACGGCGATCAGGGAGTTGCGCGAAGAGACCGGCCTCACGGCGGTCCGGCTCTTTTCGGCCAATGTCGCCGAGACCTTCTATGCCACGACGCTCGACACCGTCTGCCTGTTCCCGGCGTTCGTCGCCTTTGTGTCGGCCGATGCCGAGGTGAGATTGGACCACGAAGCCGACGACTTCCAATGGCTCGGCTTCGACGACGCCATGGCCGCGGTGCCGACGACCAACCCGCGCGTCGTTCTGCGGCGTATCCAGCAGGACTTCCTGGCCTATGAGCTCGATCCCTGGTTCGAGCTCGACCCTCGTACCGGAAAGCCGCTCCGCTGGGCTTAGCCCGACCCCTCGCGGTTCGCCGCAAACATTGGGAGAGACGCTTCGAAAACGCCGTCTTTCCAGATCGATCAGTGCCGGTTATGGGTATGGAAGCAGCCGACGCGCACCGCGCCCGCAACCAAGGAAGCCTACCCCCATGACCGACATCATCGCCGCGCTTGCCCAAGTCTCCACGGCCACGCTGACCACAGTCATGATGCGTGACCATGGCCTGAACAACACCGCGATGCGGGATCTGTTCCCGTGCAATCGGGACGCCTGCCGGTTCGCAGGGCCGGCGGTGACGGCGCGTTATCTGCCGCTCAGGGAGGACTTGAAGCCGGCGCAATATCTCGATCACCCGGAGAACCTGATGCGGCCGCTGGCGGAGGAGACCGCACCCGGCAGCGTCCTGGTGCTGGATGGGAACGGACGCAACGACGTCGGCATGCTGGGCAGCAACCTGGTGATGCGGATGAAGATGCGCGGCCTGGCCGCCGCCGTGACCGACGGCGGCATGCGCGACCTGCCCGAGCTGGCCGAGATCAACTTCCCCGTCTTCGCCACCGCGTCCGCCGCCCCGCCCAGCTTCGCCAAACTGATGCTGGTGGATGTCGGCGGAGCGGTCGCTTGCGGCGGCGTCCCCGTCTTTGCCGGCGATGTCATCATCGGCGACGCCGAGGGCGTCGTCGCGGTGCCGAAGGAGATCGCCGCCCAAGTCGCGGACGCCGGCCGCGCCATGGACGAGATCGAGGCCTACGTCCACCGCCGCCTGGCCCGGGGCGAGGCCCTGCCCGGCCTCTATCCCCCGGGCGAGAAGGTCCGCGCGGAATACGAAGCTTGGGTCAAAGCCGGCAAGCCCGAGCTCGAAAATTAGGGTTAGAGTCGATTCTAACCCTAATTAATCCTTCGCCCGGCCCGGCACCCAGAGGTAGCCGTCGGGGTCCATGATGAAGGCTTCTCTGAGACCATGCGGCTTGTCGGTCGGCTCCTGCAGGATGTGGTCGCCGCGGGCCCGGGCGCGCGCCGCCGCCGCGTCGGGGTCGATGCCGTAGAGGCGCAGCTCGACGCCGACGCCGCGAACGGCGCCATCGCCCGTCAGGCCCAGAAGCGGGTTCGAATGATAGGTGCCGTCGGCGTGCAGCATGAACTCCATGCCCTCGTGCCGCAGGATCGCGAAGTCCGGGTTGGAGTAAACCTGCTCGATTCCCATCACCTCGACGAGGAAGCGGACGGTGGCCAACACGTCGGTCACCAACAGGTTGACACCGAAGCCCCGGAGCTGGCGGCCATAGGGGTCGCCCGCCGGCTTTTCCAAGTGGCTCGTATGCTCGATCTCGCTCATGGCCGCTGGTCCCGTCGCTCCTGCAAGTCGGCCGATTGTGACCGATCCGCCGACGTTGCGTAAGCCGCCTTGACCCGCCTCGCGAGCGCGGGGGATCATCGCCTAGATCAGAGCCGGGAGGCACCGATGGTGAACGACAACAAAGCGACCCTGCTCGACTGGATCGAGGCGGACCGCGACCAGCTGATCGGCTTCCTCAAGGACTTCGTGGCCACGCCCTCGCCCAACCCGCCCGGCGACACGCGGGCCGCCACGGCCCACATCACGAGTTTCCTGGAAGCGGAAGGGCTGCCCTTCGAGACCGTGGCGCCGAACGGGATCATGCCCAACCTGGTCGGCAACTTCGAGGGCGGTGCGGGGCCCGGCCGGCATCTGGTGCTGAACGGCCATATCGACGTCTTTCCCGTCGGTGATCCCTCGGGCTGGAGTGCGGACCCTTGGGGCGGCGAGATCCGCGAGGGCAAGCTCTACGGCCGGGGTGCCGCCGACATGAAGGCCGGCACCACCGCCTCGATCTTCACCTACCGCTACCTCTATCGGCTCCGCGACCGGCTGCGGGGCCGGCTGACGCTCACTTGCGTCTCGGACGAGGAGACCTTTGGTCCCTGGGGCGCGCGCTACCTGATCGAGCACCGGCCAGACGTGCGCGGCGATGCGCTGTTGAACGGCGAGCCGGGCTCGCCCCTCTGCCTGCGCTTCGGCGAGAAGGGGCCGCTTTGGGTCGCCTTCACGGTCCGTACCGACGGCGCCCACGGCGCCTATACCCACCTCTCCGAGGGTGCGGTCTTCAAGGCGCTACGCGTGATCGAGGCGCTGCGGGCGGTCGAGGAATTGGAGCCCAGCCAGCCCTCCAACATCGCCCAGGTGATCGCCGCCTCGGCCGAGGCGCACGATGCCGCGATGGGCGCGGGTGCGGCCGAGATCGTGCCCCGGGTCACCCTCAACATCGGCCTGATCGAGGGCGGCGCCAAGGTCAACATGGTGCCAGGTGCCTGCCGCTTCGAGGCCGACTTCCGGCTGCCGATCGGGATCGAGAAAGAGCAGGTATTGGAAGCGATCGAAGGGATCGTCGCCAATTTCGATGGCATCGACTGGGAGGAGATGAACTTCACGGCGCCCAGTTGGTGCGACCCCGACACGCCGCTCGCCGAGCACATCCGCGCCGCCGCCCGAAAAGTCCGCGGTCACGATCTGAGCCCCAGCGTCAGCCTCGGCGCCACCGACGCCCGGCTCTGGCGCTATCTCGGCATCCCGGCCTACATCTATGGGCCCTTCCCGCACGGCATGGGCGGCGTCGACGAGCATGTCGAGATCGAGGAATTCCTCGACGTCGTCAAGGTCCATGCGCTGGCCGCCCTCGACTACCTGTCGGAGGCGCCGTAGCGGTTCGAAGTCGGTCAGAATTTAGGGTCAGAGTTGACTCTGCCCCTAACTATGCTTGAGCGGCCGGGGGCCGGGACTCGGGTGAAGCGGACGCGGACGGGACCGAGGGGGCCGAAGTCGGCGCTGGCCCGATCGCCGGCCTCTGCCGGCACGACGACGGTGCAGGTCCCGGTGGTGATGAGCTCGCCGGCGCGCAGCCCCTGGCCGAGCCGGGCGACGTCGTTGGCGAGCCAGGCGAGCGCGTTCAGCGGGCTGCCGAGGGCATTGCCCGTCGAGCCTTCCTGGACGACCTCGGCGTTCAGGGTCAGGCTCACCGGCTGGCTCGCATAGTCGATGATGTCGAGGTTCTCGAATTCCTCGCCGTGGAGCCAGTGGCCGGCGCTGGCGTTGTCGGCGATCAGCTGCAGGCCACCAACCGTGGTCCAGCTCGAATAGCGGCTGTCGACGACCTCGATCGCCCCCATCACGGTGGCGATGGCCGGCTTGACGGCGGCCGCATCGTAGGGCGCGCCGGAGGCCGGCAGGTCGGCGCCCAGGCGGAAGGCGATCTCGGGCTCCAGGACGCGCATGAAAAAGGCGTCGGCAGGGAGCTCGGCCGGGCTCTGGTGCACGAAGGCCGACATCAGAATGCCGTGGAAAGGCTCGGAAAGGCCGAGCTGTTCCTGCGCCGTCACGTTGGTGGCGCCGATCTTGCGGCCGACGAAGGTGCCGCCGCCGGCGTCCTCCAGGATTGCCGCCAGGGTCGCCGCTTGGATCGCATAGGCGCTTTCGACGTCGGTCGGCTTCAGGTTCTCCGGCAGGCCCGGAATACGAAGCCCCTCGCTCCGGGCTTCCAACAGCAACGCCGCCGCGCGATCCACCAATTCCCGTTCCATCATCGTCTCCTTCTCCGCTTCCCCATAGCATCGGCCGCCAGCACCGGAAAGCCAAGCCTTGATCGACGGCCTTGATCGCCGGGGCGCCATGCCGTCTGATGGCGGCGAAACGATTACCCCGCGGCGGGAGGCGCACCCCATGAAGCTCGGCATCTTCAGCTACAACACGGACTACGGCATTCGCCCCGACGTGCTGGCGCGCGAGCTGGAGGCACGCGGCTACGAGAGCCTCTGGGTCGGCGAGCACACCCATATCCCGGCGAGCCGAGACACCCCCTATCCCGGTGGCGAGCCGCTGCCCAAGCCCTACTACCACATGGCCGATCCGTTCGTGTCGCTGATGGCCGCGGCGGCCGTGACCGAGAAGCTGGTGATCGGCACCGGCATATGCCTGATGGTCGAGCGCGATCCCATCACCACCGCCAAGGAGGTGGCGACGCTGGACCGGCTTTCCGACGGCCGCTTCCTCTTCGGCATCGGCGGCGGTTGGAACGCCGAGGAGATGGAGAACCACGGCACCCCCTTCGCCCGGCGCTGGAAAGTGCTGCGCGAGAGGGTCGAGGCGATGCAGGCGATCTGGACCCAGGAAGAGGCCTCCTACAGCGGCGAGTTCGTCAACTTCGAGGCCATCATCTCGCACCCCAAGCCGATGCAGACCCCCTACCCGCCGGTGATCATGGGCTCGGCCACCGGCGACGGCCGCCAGCGCGTCGCCGACTATTGCGACGGCTGGATCCCGATCGACGTCCTGTTGGAGGATCTTCCCGAGGCGATCGCCGATCTCGGCCGCCGCGCCGAAGCAGCGGGGCGCGACCCGGCCTCGATTTCGGTCTCGGTCTTCGCCTTCGACGGCGCCAACGAGGCGGCGCTGAAGCGCTACCGCGAGCTCGACATCGAGCGCGTCGTGCTGGTGTGTCCCAGGCGCGACGACGACGCCCTGCCCTTCCTCGACAGCTTCGCCCCGCTGATCCCGGACCTGGCATGAGCTACACTGACGCCATGACCGCTCGAGCAGAAACTCAGAGTCGTCAGCCGCTGACCGGTGCTGCCGTTTGGGATGGGCCCGATATGGCCGCCTCGACCGACTGGAAATTTCCGCTCGACGATGCGGCCATCGCCGAGATCGAGACGGCGCTCGACGGCGTGATGCACCGCGGCCTCGACTGGCGAGAGATCGGCCGCGCCGACTTCCCCCTGCCGACGGTGTCGGGGCTCTTGGACGAGATCGCCGAGCACCTGGAGCACGGGCCCGGTCTTGCCAAGCTCACCGGCCTCGAGATCGACCGCTATTCGGAGGCCGAGCGGCGCGCCCTCTTCTTCGGCCTCGGCCAAAACCTCGGCACGCCGGTCTCGATGAGCAAGGACGGCATGATGATGTCGGAGGTGACCGACGAGGGTGCGGCCGCCGCCGACCGCTACGGCGCGCTCCAATCCGACGATGGCGACGGCGACGAGAGCTTCCTCTCCTCGCGCGCCCGCGTCCATTCCACCGGCCGATTGCGCTATCACACTGACCGCGCCGATGTCGTCGCGCTCCTTTGCGTTGCCAAGGCGAAGCAGGGCGGCGTCAACAAGCTGGCCAGCGTGCCCCGGGTCCACAACGAAATGCTGGCCCGCCGTCCGGACCTCTTGGAGTTTCTCTTCCAGGATTACTACCGCAGCCGCCTAGGCGAAGAGTTTGGTGACAACGCCAGTTGGTACGCGGTGCCGGTCTTCGCCCTTCGCGACGGCCATTTCACGACCCACTATTCGCGCACCTACATCGAGGCGGCGCAGCTGAACGACGAAGTCCCGAAGATGGCGCAGGAGCATTGGCAGGCCATCGAGTTGATGGCGGAGATCGCCGAGGAGGTCGCCTTCGAGACCTGCCAAGCGCCAGGCGAGATCCAACTTCTGAACAGCCACGTCACCTTCCACGCCCGCACCGCCTACGAGGACCACCCCGAGCCCGAGCGGCGCCGCCTGCTCTATCGGCTCTGGCTCTCGATGGCGAACAGCCGCCCCCTGCCGGAGAGCTTCGCCGTCCTCTTCCGCGACGTCCGCCCCGGCGCCGTGCGCGGCGGCATCCTGCCGGCCTCGGCCTAGCGGAGGCTCCCCGACCGTGCCGCACGTGTTAGACCAAACCGGCGATGACGAACGTCTGGAACAGGGCGACGGTGCCTGGCTGGTCCCGCCCGACCGCTATCTCGACCAGAACCCGCCCCGCTTCGACGGCTGGCAGCGCAGCTCCTGCTACGTCACGGTGCGCGACGGCACCCGGGTCGCGGTCGACGTGCACCTGCCGGCGGCGCGGGAGGAAGGCCTGCGATTTCCCGCGATCGTGCTCTTCACGCCCTACTACCGGCGCTTTGCGCTGAAAGAAGGGTACAACCTCGAGGTCGAGCCGAGCCCGAACGCGGCCCAGTTCCGCGAGGCCTTCGTGCCCTATGGCTATGCCGTCGTCGTGGTCGACGTGCGCGGCACCGGCGCCTCCTTCGGCTGGCGCGACGGCTTCCGCTCGCCCAAGGAACGCGGCGACTACTACGACGTCGTCGACTGGATCGTGGCCCAGCCCTGGTCGGACGGCGCCGTCGGCGCCACCGGCATATCCTACGTCGGCGCGGCGGCGGACTTCCTCGCCTCCACCGGGCACAAGGCGGTCAAGGCCATCGTCCCGACCTTCTCGGTCTGGGACACCTGGTCGAACCACCTCTGGCCCGGCGGCGTGTTGCTGACCGTGGTGCCGACGCTCTACGGCAAGCTCTGCCGGGCCATGGACCTGGACGACCGCGAGCACGTCTTGAAATACGCCTACTTCGCCGACCCGGACTTCGCCGGTCCGGCCCCGGTGGACGACGACGAGGACGGCAGCCTGCTGGCGGCGGCGATCGCTGAGCACGGCCACAACGTCGACATGGTGGGCTTCGCCGACGCCCTGGAATATCGAGATTCGGCGCTCGCCTACGATCCCGACTACACCAGCGCCTCGATCAGCCCCTACCACTACGCCGAGCGCGCCAACGATATGGGCACCGCCTGCCTGGGTGTCACTGGCTGGATGGACGGCGGCGGCTACTCGACCGGCGCCATCCAGCGCTACACCTGGCAGCGAAATCCGGCCAGGCGGCTTTTGATCGGGCCGTGGGACCACGGCGCCCGGGCCCATGTCAGCCCTTGGCGACGGGCCGAAGCGCTGCGCTTTGCGCTCTTGGGCGAGTACCTGCGCTTCTTCGACACCCACCTGAAGGGCCTCGATAGTGGCCTGCCTGAGGAAAAGCCGATCCACTACTACACGATGGGCGCAGAGGCCTGGCAGGCCGCCGCCACCTGGCCGCCCGGTGCGACATCGACGATGGAGCTCTTCTTCGACGAGGCCGCCAAGCTCAATTCCGAGCGGCCGCGACACGGCGACGGCGTCGACCACTACCTGGCCGACTTCGCCTCCGGCAGCGGCCGCCAGACACGTT
>JASLMY010000131.1 GCA_030746295.1 Alphaproteobacteria bacterium
GCGCCTGGGCGTGGACGTGATGGTCGTCGGCGAGATTGAAGGCGTGGTTCTCGACCAGCGCCAGGTTTCGGCTAGTCAAGGTCAGGTCGGCGCCGAGGCGGGCGAGCTCGGCCGCGATGGCGGCACCGATACCCCGGCCGCCGCCGGTGACGATGGCGTGCCGGCCGGCGAGCGGCCGTGCCGCCAGTGCGTCTTCGTGCTCTTCCCCTGTCGTCATCTCTTCTGCATGATGCCTCGACGGAAAACGGAACGGAAGAGCGCCGTTCCCGAAGGCATCAGGGGAGAGAGACGCGATGAGCGACGAGGTCCGCACGCTACCGCCGACGGAGACCCGCTTCGTCAAGGGCAGCGCCGTCGAGACGCTGTCGATCGACGCGCTGGAGGGCGTCAAGCTGGCCGCCAACCTGGGCGTCAAGCCGATGATGGTGGGCCGCGACATGGTCTTCCTGGAGGTGCATCGCCAGGCCGGCATTACCGACCCGGAGCACGCCCACCCCGACCACGAGTCGATCTGCTATCTCGTCAGCGGCAAGGTCCGGGTCGTGATCGAAGACGAGGAGTTCATCGCCGAGCCCGGCGACATCTGGATCCACCCCGCCGGCGTGCCGCACTTCCACGAGACGCTGGAGGACAGCGTCCAGCTCGAGATCAAATCGCCGCCGCGCAAGACCTGGCCCGACCCGAAAGGCTAGCGCCGTGGCCGGATACGCCGAGGGCCGGCCGGCGGCCCTCGTCACCGGCGGCCGGCGCGGTATCGGCCGCGCCATCGCCTGGGCCTTGGCCGAGGCCGGCTTCGACGTCGCCATCGCCGACATCGTCGAGGACGAAGAGGTGCCCGTCACGCTCGACGGGATCTCGGAGCGGGGTGGCACGGGTCTCTTCGTGGCCGCGGACATCGCCGAGCTCGACGACCACGGCCGCCTCGCGGATGCGGTTTGGGAGCGCTTCGGCGGCCTCGAATGCTTGGTCAACAACGCCGGCGTCCAGGTCGAGGTCCGCGGCGACTTGCTCGAAGCGACGCCCGAGAGCTACGACCGGCTGATGCGGGTCAACCTGCGCGGCCCCTACTTCCTGACCCAGCGGGTCGCCAAGCGGATGCTGGCCGAGCCGGAGGCGCGGGCCGAGCGCTCGATCGTCTCGATCTCCTCGGCCAACGCGATCATCGCCGCGACCAACCGCGGCGAATACTGCCTCTCCAAGATCGGGGTCTCGATGATGACGCGGCTCTTCGCGCTGCGCCTCGCCGAGCACGGCATCCGGGTGCACGAGATCCGCCCCGGCACCATCCACACCGAGATGACGGCGCCGGCGCGCGAGGACTACACCCGGCGCATCGCCGAGGGCATGACGCCGATCCGTCGCTGGGGCCAGCCCGAGGACATCGGCCGTACCGTGGCAGCACTCGCCAGCGGTGCCTTGCCCTACACGACGGGCGAGGCCTTCCACGTCGACGGCGGCCTACACATCCGCCATCTTTGAGGGAGGCGGCCATGACGACAGCCTTGACGACACCGATCTGCCGGCGCCTCGGCATCCGCTATCCGGTCTTTCAGGCCGGCATGGGTTGGGTCGCCCGGGCGGAGTTGGCCGCCGCGGTCTCGGCCGCCGGCGGGCTTGGCGTCATCGGCGCCGGCTCGACCATGACGGCGGACGAGCTTCGCGACGAGATCGGCCGAGCGAGGGCGGTGACCGACAAGCCCTTCGGCGTCGATATCCTGTTCGCCACGATCCGTGCCGAGGGTGATGACGTGGCCCGTTACACCGATGCTGTGCAGGCGATGGTCGAGGTGGTGCTGGCCGAACGGGTGCCGGTCCTGATCTCGGGCCTCGGCAGCCCGGCCGAGGTGGTGCCCGAGGCCAAGGCGCGCGGCATCACCGTCATGTCGGTGGTGGGCCAGGTCCGCCACGCGCTGAAGGCGGCGGGTGACGGCGTCGACGTTGTGATCGCTTCGGGCCGGGACGGCGGCGGTCATGTCGGCGAGATCGGCACTGCCGCATTGGTGCCCGCGGTGGTCGACGCGATGGCGGATTTGGGCGACGTACCCGTGCTGGCGGGCGGCGGCCTCGCCGACGGCCGCGGCCTGGCGGTGGCGTTGGCCTTCGGCGCCCAAGGCATCTGGATGGGGACCCGCTTCATCGCCACCGTCGAGGCCCGCGCGCATGACAACTTCAAGCACCGCATCGTCGAGACCGACACCGCCGGCACGGTCGTGACGCGAGCCCATTCAGGCAAGCCCTGCCGCCTGATCCGCAACCGCTTCACCGACTCCTGGGCCGGCCGCGAGGCCGAGATCGAGCCCTTTCCGCTGCAAGCGCTGAAGGTGGGCCATGCCGCCTCCGAGCGCGGCCGCATCCAGGGCGACGTCGACAACGGCGTCCTGCCGGCGGGGCAGAGCTCGGGCCTGATCGAGGAAGTGGTGTCGGCCGGCGCGGTGGTCGAAGCGGTGATGGCCGAGGCGGCGGCGGTCCTCGACCGGCTGCAATCGCCGCCGGACGCCGGATAGGCAGGCCTCGTCAGGCGCGGCGGTTACGTACCCGCCCGGCTGGCGGCGCCAGGTCGGCAAACTCGGCCGTGCGCTTGTCCTGCTGCGCCTCGATGCCGCGGCGAAGATCGTCGGTATCCAGCATGGCAGCACTCCAGGTGGCGACGTAGTTCAAGCCGTCGGCGACCGAGTGGTCGCGGCCGTAGTTCAGCATCTCCTTGGCGCCGGCGACGGCCAGCGGCGATTTCTCGGTGATTGTCTCAGCCACCCTCAGGACTTCTTCCAACATCGCGTCCTTGTCGTCGAAGACCGCATTGACGAGGCCGACGGCGCGGGCCTCGGCGCCGGCGAGGCGCCGGCCGGTATAGGCGAGCTCGCGGACGAGACCGTCGGGGATCAGCTTCGGCAGCCGTTGCAGCGTGCCGACGTCGGCCGCCATGCCGATGTTGGTCTCGTGGATGGAGAAGAAGGCGTCGGCCGTGCAGTAGCGGATGTCGCAGGCGCTGACCAAGTCGACGCCGCCGCCGATGCAGGCGCCATTGACGGCGGCCAAGACCGGCGCCCGGCAACGCTCGATGACGTTGAAGCTCTCCTGATACTCCAAGACGATGCGCCTGAGCTGCTCGCGCCCGCGGCTCGCTGCCATCTCGGCGGGCGGTGACAGGCCCTCGAAGGCGGAGAGGTCCATGCCGGCGCTGAAATGCTTGCCGGCGGCGTCGATGACGACGGCGCGGACCTCCGGGTTCTCGGCGATGGCGGCGAAGACGTCGATCATCTCCTGCCAGAAGGCAGGCGTCATCGCGTTGGCGAGGTCCGGGCGGTCGAGGGTGACCCGGGCCACCCGGCCCTCGACGGCGTAAGCCAGGGATTGCTTGCTCATGGCCGCAGTCTACAAAGCCGGCCGCCGGCGCGCGAGGCTCATTCGGGCGAGGGCACCGGCTTCAACGTCCTGAGATAGGCGATGATCGCGTCCAGGTCCGGCGCCGAAATGTTGCGGTAATAGCCGACCCCCATCGGTGGCATCAGGCGGCTGCCGTCGGGACGAATGCCGGTGGTGATGATCTTTTTCAATTGCGCATCGGTATAGCCGGCGACGCCGTCGCCGTGCGGGGTGATGTTGGGCGAGACCGAGACGCCCCAGGGGCCGGGAAACTGAAAACCGCCGGCGCCGAGTTGGCTCTCATAGTCGAAGTGGCCCTTGACCATGGGCGTGTGGCACTCGATGCAATGGCCCAAAGGCCCGGCGAGGTAGGCGCCGTAGACGACCTTGTCGTCCCGCGGCACATCGGCGACGCGCCCGACCGACGGGCCCCAGGCGGGAGGCAGGGGGATGTCGTAGGCCGACTTCGGCACCTTGTTCCTCACCGGCTTCACCGTCCTGAGGTAGGCGACGATCGCCGCGACGTCGGTGTCGGATATCCGACGGTAGAGGCCGAAGGGCATCGGCGGGCCGATCAGGCTGCCGTCGGGGCGCTTGCCGTCGCGGATCGCGGTGACGATCTGGGCGTCGGTCCAGGCGCCGATGCCGGTCTCCTTATCCTGGGTGATGTTGGGGGCGTAGGCTGTCATGTCCGTGTCCTTGTGCACCAGCTGACCGGCCAGCTCCATGCCCGGCGCCGGCCCCGTCGGCGTTTGCGGCGTGTGGCAGTTGCCGCAGGCGACGATCGAGCGCACCAGATAAGTGCCGCGTTCCAACGGCGTCTCGGCGGACGCCGAAGCTGCCCAAACTATTCCTAATGCGAAGGCGAGCGTGATGCGTCGCATGGTTCCCCCCCCCAATCCTATGACCTGATGGTGTCACCGAACGAATGCCGGTGTCTGAAAGTCGGCGCGATCCTTACAGAACGGCGCTATTTAACAACAGCGCTTTCTAATTCAAGCGGCGATCGAGAGGCGAGGATCCCGCTGCCTCGAGCTCAGCCGCCGATCAGTCCGGCGCGGCTGTCGAAGAACTCGGCGAGTGCCTCGACCAGGGTTTCCAGATCGTCGTCGGTCATCGGCAGCATCATGTTGAACATGCCGCGCCGCGCGATGTAGATGCCGCGCTCGAACATGTCGAAGTGCAGCAGGGTGCGAAGCTCCTGGTTACCGGCCTGGGCGTCGTCGGGACCGGCGATCCGGCCGTGGCGGAAGTGGATCGACATCATCGAGCCGATGCCGGTGAACTGGGCCGCGAGCCCGCGCTCGGTCGCGAGCCCGTTCAGCCGCGCGCGCAGCTTGTCGCCGCGGGCGTTGAAGTCCGCGACCTCGTCCTTGGGATAGACCTCAGTCAGGCCGGTGAGGCCGGCGCTCATGGTCAGCACGTTGTTGTTGAAGGTGCCGGCATGCGGGATGGCGTCGGCCCGGCGGGGATCGTAGCGGTCCATGATGTCGGCCCGGCCGCCGAAGGCGCCGAAGGTGAGGCCGCCGCCGATATACTTGCCGAGCGAGGTGAGGTCCGGCGTAATCCCGAGCCGGCCCTGCAGCCCGCCCGGACCGAGGCGCGAGGTCATCACCTCGTCGAAGATCAACAGCGCGCCGACCCGCGTCGTTTCCTGGCGTAGCATGGCGAGGAACTCGGGCGCCGCCGGGATACAGCCGCCGCTGCCCATCATCGGCTCCAGGATGACGCAGGCGAGGTCGTCGCCGTGCTCGGCGATCATCTCGCGGCAGAAGTCGATGTCGTTGTAGCGGCCGAGGAGGAAAGGGAAGGGGGCGTTGATCGGCATCTCAGGGACGGCGAAGTAGAAGACACCACCGTGATAACCACCCTTCATCACCATGACCTTCGACCGTCCGGTGACGGCGCGGGCGGTGGAGATCGCCATCAGGTTGGATTCGGTGCCGGAGTTGGTGAAGCGCACCCGCTCGATGCCCGGAAAGCGGTCGACCACGGCCGCCGCCAGCTTGGCCTCGGTCTCGTTCTGCCCGCCGAGCACGATGCCGGCATCGAGGGCCTGGTCGACGGCGGCTCGGATCCTGGGGTTGGAGTGGCCGTAGAGGCCGGCGGTGTACTCGCCCAGGAAGTCGACATACTCGTGACCGTCGACATCGGTGACCCGCGCGCCGTTCCCTGAGGCCAAGGTCAGCGGGAAGGGCGAATAGAAGATCGAGGTGCGCGTATTGCCGCCCGGCATCACCTCGCAGGCGGCCTCGAAACGGGCCCGGCTCTCGGGATTGTTGGCGACGTAGTTGGCCTCGGCCTCGGCGAGTGCCGAGGCGAGGTCGACATTGGCCTGCTGCGCCAGACTCATTGGGGCCTCACGAGAAGGATTTGAAGGTGATCAGGGTGAAGGTGTCCTTGACGCCGGCGAGGCGTTGGATCTCCTCGGTGACGAAGTGGCCGATGTCTTGGCCGTCCTGGAGATGGCACTTCATCATCAGGTCGTACTGGCCGGATATGGAGTGGACCTCGGAGATGTGCTCGACCCGGTCGACCGCCTGATTGGCGACATTGTAGGTCTCGCCCAGCTCGCACTTCACCATCACGAAGATCGTCTGCATGGCACCTCGTCCCGTCCGGCAAGGATCGTCGTCGTCATGATAGACGAGCCGCCCGGCGCCATCCAGGGTCCGAGACGTCGGTTACCTGGTATCGGCGGAACTCAGCCGCGGCGCACCGGCCGCTGCAGGAAGGCGGGGACGTGGTCGCCGAGGCCGAGGACGGGCTCTTCGCGCTTGCGCCCGCCGGATTTGCGCTCCTTGCGCTCGGCCGCCGGACGCTCCTTACGCTCCGCTGGCGGACGCTCCTTGCGCTCGGTCGCCGAACGCTCGGCCACTGGACGCTCGGCGCGTTCGGCCTTCTTCTCGCGGCCGTCGGCGGCCTTGTCGCGTCCGCGCTCGCGTCTTGGCCGCTTGCTCTTGCCGTTGCCGCCCTCCGAGCGCTTGCGCCCGCCGCCGCGACGGCGACGGTCACGTCCCTCGGCCTCGTCCAGTCCGGCGGTCTCGACGTCGTCGATCTCGAAGCGCGGGATCTCGCGGCCGATCAGCCCTTCGACGGCGGCAAGGAACTTGGTGTCGCCGGGAGTCGCGAGGGTGAAAGAGCGCCCTCGCATGCCGGCCCGGCCAGTACGGCCGATCCGGTGCACGTAATCCTCGGCGTGGTAGGGCACGTCGAACAGGAAGACGTGGCTGAGCCCGGCGATGTCGAGGCCGCGGGCGGCGACGTCGGAGCAGACCAGAAGTGAGACCTCGCCGGCGCGGAAGCGGTCCAGCGTCTGCGTGCGGTAGCTCTGGGTCATGTCGCCGTGCAGCGCTGCCGCGTCGAAGCCGTGCTTCACCAGCGACTTGTGGACGACATCGACGTCGCGCTTGCGGTTGCAGAAGATCAGGGCGTTCTTGACCGGCTGCGCGCGCAGCAAGGCGCGCAGCGCCGGCCGCTTCGCGTCCTCGTGGACGACCGAGAGGCTCTGCTCCACCAGTTCGGCCGGCGAGGCCGGCGGCGCCACCGCGATTTCCTCGGGCTCGGTCAGAAACATGTCGGCCAGGCGACGGATCTCTGGCGGCATGGTGGCGGAGAAGAAGAGAGTCTGGCGGTTTGGATTGACCAATTGGACGATCCGCTCGACGTCGGGGATGAATCCCATGTCGAGCATGCGGTCGGCCTCGTCGATGACCAGGACCTCGACACCGCGCAGCAACAGACGGCCGCGCTCGGTGTGGTCGAGCAAGCGGCCGGGCGTCGCGATCAGGACGTCGACGCCGCGGTCGATCTTGCGCATCTGGTCCTCGAAGGAGACCCCGCCGATCAGCAGCGCCATCGACAGCTTGTGATACTTGCCATAGGTCTCGAAGTTCTCCGAAACCTGGGCTGCCAGCTCACGGGTCGGCTCCAGGATCAAGGTCCTGGGCATCCGCGCCCTGGCACGGCCCGCCGACAGCCGGTCGATCATCGGCAGCGTGAAGCTCGCCGTCTTGCCGGTGCCGGTCTGGGCACAGCCGAGGACGTCTCGGCCCTGGAGGACGTGGGGAATGGCCTGCGCTTGGATCGGGGTGGGCTCGGTGTAGCCCGCATCGGTGACGGCCTTCAGGACGTCGTCGCTTAAACCTAATTCATCAAATGACATGAAAACGTTCGGTTGGGATCGCGAACCAGTGGATCGTTTGCCGGCCGTCGCCCGTTGGCGTGTGTTCGAAATCCGTTGTACCTGGGCCGGCGAACCCGAGTGCGACATAATACCAGCGGCGCGTTAAGTCAACGCTTGGTTGCCAGAAGGGTGGCCGGTCCCGGAGCAAAACCTCTATGTCGAAGCCGATTTCCATCATTCTGGTGCCCGGCCTGTTGTGCACCGAGCGGCTCTGGCGCGACCAGATGACGGCGCTGGCCGATCTCGGCTGCCCGGAGGTGACGACGGCACAAGCCGAGCAAGATTCGCTGGCCCGGATCGCAACCGAGATCCTGGAGCGGGCGCCGGTGAGCTTCGCGCTCGCCGGGCTCTCGTTCGGCGGCTACGTCGCCTTCGAGATCCTGCGCCGGGCGCCGGAGCGGGTCGAGCGCCTGGCCCTTCTCAACACCCAGGCCCGGGCCGACGACGACGCCACCCGGGCGCACAGGGAAGATCAGATCCGGCTCGCCGGCGAGGGCCGCTTCCTCGGCATGTCGGAGCAACTTGTCCGGAGCTTCCTGCACCCCGATCGGGCGAGCGATCGGGCGCTGGTCGCCGACGTACAGGCGATGGCGGCGGCGATCGGGCGCGAGGGCTTCGTCCGCCAGCAGACCGCGATCCTGGGGCGGCCCGACAGCCGCCCGCTCTTGCCGCAGATCGCCTGTCCGACGCTGGTGCTGACCGGCCGTCAGGACAGTCGGACGCCGCTCGATCTGCACGAGGAGATGGCGGCGTTGATACCGAACTCAGAGCTCGAGGTGATCGCGGACTGCGGCCACCTCTCGCCGATGGAACGCCCGGCCGAGGTCAACATGGCGATGCGGCGCTGGCTGGAGTGGTGAGGCGGAAAGACCGCGAAGGCGCCGACTGCTAGAATTAGGGGCTGATTTCCACGCCGCCGTCGCTCAGAATGGCGGCGCAATCACGACTCGGTTCGAGACCGCAATACTCTCGGGGTGCCGCGAGAGGCGAGGAGGAGCAAACGATGGCACTCTATGCATTCGACGGCACCTGGAACGAGGATCAGCCCGATCCCGAGGACGACACCAACGTCGTCAAGTTCAAGGCCTGCTACTTGGAGAAGGCGGAATATATCGGTGGCGTCGGGACCAGGCTCGGCACCCTCGGCCGTATCGCCGGCGGCCTCTTCGGGATCGGCGGCCAAACCCGGATCGAGGAGATGTACGACAAGCTGGTCGCCAACTGGCAGGCGGGTGACCGGGCGATCGACATCGTCGGCTTCAGCCGTGGTGCGGCTTTGGCGGTGCATTTCTCGAACGTGGTGACGGACCAGGGCATCCGCGTCGACGGCCAGACGACGGTGCCGCCGATCCGCTTCCTCGGGCTCTGGGATACCGTCGGCTCGTTCGGAATTCCGATCGACCTGGTGTTGAATTTCCAGGACATCGATATCGGCTACGACCTGGACGTCGGCGAAAACGTCCAGCGCTGTAGTCACGCGATGGCGCTGCACGAGCGACGCCAGACCTTCGACCTCAGGCGCCAGGACGTCGGCGGCGGCCGCCCCAATATCGAGGAGGTGTGGTTCCGGGGTGTCCACAGCGACGTCGGCGGCGGCAATGCCAACGAGGCGCTGTCGAGCATCGCCCTGGCCTGGATGCTGCGACAGGCGGACCAGGCCGGCGTGCCAGTGGATGCGACGAAGATCGCCGCCATCGAGGCGGTAGGCGATCCGATGGTGGCGATCAGCGAGAACCTGGATTTCATCCGGAACCCGGATCGGACGATCCACCCGGAGGACAACATTCATCCGAGCGCCATTGGCGCGACGTTGGTGCCCGGTGAGGCACGGAGCTTCAAGGTCCGCGCGGCCGAGCTCTACAGTTGGTCGGGGGTTCGGCTCGAGAAAGGGGCCCGCTACGTCTTCCAGATCGCCGATGGCGAGCGCTGGCGCGACGGCGATATCGAATGCGGTCCCGGCGGCTGGGAGACCGAGGACCTGCCTTGGTACAAGGAGGAGTTCGTGGCGCTATTCGAAAGCCGGCGCCGCTGCCCGCCGGCCAACTGGTTCGAGTTGATCGGTGCCGTCGGCGACGACGAGGATCACCTCTTTCGGATCGGCAAGGGCGGCGAGGGAGCGGCGATCGAGGCGCCCGAGTCGGGCGAGCTCTATGCCTTCGCCAACGATCTCGGAAGTCGATACGAGAACAACACCGGCGAGATCGAGGTGACGGTCGCGTGCCTCGCCGGCGCCGCCGGCTGAGCCGCGCCGGCGGCTCGCCCTGGGCGATGTCGAGAGCCGCTCAATGGCGGCTCTGGACCCACTCGCGGGCCAGGCGCTGGGCCTCGGAGACCTCTTCGCGGCTCATGTAGGTCGAAATTTCGGTGCGCAGCTCGCGGGCCGCCTGGTTGCCGTTCATGGCCGCGACGTTGAGCCACATATGCGCCATGACGTAGTCGAGCGGCACGCCCTCGTGGCCGGTCGAATAGTCGAGCCCGAGACGATACTGCTCTTGGCTCGTGGCCTCGGTGATGGCGCCGGGGTAGAACTCGACCTCACTCGTTGACACTGACATCTCCTGTACCTCCAACCTTAGGTTATTGTTCCTAAAATTTCGGTTGGATTTGATGCAGTGCGAGTGACTGGTGTCACCGCCGGGCAAGAAATTTGCGCACGCAGGCGCCGCGAGGCCTAGGCGCGCGCAGCCCTCAGACGTCGAGGCCGGTGGCGAACTTGGCGTTTTCTTGGATGAACTGGAAGCGGAGTTCGGGCTTGCGGCCCATCAGGCGCTCCACCGTCTGGTCGGTATCGCGCTCCTCGCCGTCCGGGATCACGACCTGCAGGAGGGCGCGCTTCGCCGGGTTCATGGCCGTGTCCTTGAGCTGCGCCGGCGGCATCTCGCCCAGGCCCTTGAAGCGGCTGATCTCGACCTTGCCGCGGCCGGTGAACTCGGTTTCCAGAAGCTCGTCCTTGTGGGCGTCGTCGCGGGCATAGCGGGTGTGGCCGCCCTGGCTCAAACGGTAGAGGGGCGGCAGCGCGATATAGAGGTGGCCGCCACGGATCAGCTCGGGCATCTCGCGCTGGAAGAAGGTCATCAGCAGCGCCGCGATATGGGCGCCGTCGACGTCGGCGTCGGTCATGATGATGACCTTGTCGTAGCGCAAGTCCGCTTCGCGGTATTTCGACCGGGTGCCGCAGCCGAGCGCCTGGATCAGGTCGGAGAGCTCCTGGTTCTGGGCCAGCTTGCCGGCCCCGGCGGAGGCCACGTTCAAGACCTTGCCGCGCAGCGGCAGCACCGCCTGCGTTGCCCGGTCGCGGCCCTGCTTGGCCGAGCCGCCGGCCGAATCGCCCTCGACGATGAAGATCTCGGTGCCGGTGGCGGCATCGCGGGTGCAGTCCGACAGCTTGCCCGGCAGGCGCAGCTTTCGGGTCGCCGATTTGCGGTTGACCTCGCGCTCCTGGCGCCGGCGCAAGCGTTCCTCGGCCCGGGCGACGGCGAAGTCCAAGAGCTTGTTGGCGGTCGTCGGGTCGCCCGAGAGCCAGTGGTCGAAGTGGTCGCGGACCAAGTTCTCGACCAGGCGGGTCGCCTCCGGGTTGGCCAGCTTCTCCTTGGTCTGGCCGGCGAACTGGGGCTCGGCGATGAAGACCGACAGCATCGCCGCCGCCTGGCCGATGACGTCGTCGGCGGTGAGGGTGGCGGCCTTGCGGTTGCCGACCAGCTCGCCATAGGCGCGCAAGCCCCGGCTCAAGGCCTGGCGCAGGCCCGCCTCGTGGCTGCCGCCCTCGCTCGTGGGGATGGTGTTGCAGTAGGAGTTGAGGAAGCCCTCGCCCTCGGCCGGCCAGTGGACCGCCCACTCGACCTGGGCCCCGTTGCCGGGCGGCTTGGCGCGGCCGGCGAAGGGCCGGGGCGTTGCCGTCGGCCGTCCGGCCAGGCTCTCGGCCAGAAAATCGGTGAGGCCGCCCGGGAAATGCAGCACCGCCTCGGCCGGGGTCTCGTCGTCCTCAGGCAGCAGCGCCGGATCGACCCGCCAGCGGATCTCGACGCCGCGGAAGAGATAGGCCTTGGAACGGGCCATGCGATAGAGGCGGGCCGGTCGGAAGGCGGCGGCGGGCCCGAAGATCTCCGGGTCGGGCCGGAAGGCGAGGCGGGTGCCGCGCCGGTTCGGCGCCTGACCGGCCTTCTTCAGCTTGCCCTTGGGCTGGCCGCGCTCGTAGGCCTGACGCCAAAGCTGACGGTCGCGCGCGACCTCGATCTCGAGCCGTTCGGAGAGCGCGTTGACGACCGAGACCCCGACACCATGCAGGCCGCCCGAGGTGCGATAGACTTGGCCCGAGAACTTGCCGCCCGAATGCAGCGTCGTCAGGATCACTTCCAGCGCCGACTTGCTCTTGAACTTGGGGTGCGGGTCGATCGGGATGCCGCGGCCGTTGTCGGTGACGGTGAGCGTGCCGTCGGCGGCGAGATCGACCTCGATGCGGCTGGCATGCCCGGCGACGGCCTCGTCCATGGCGTTGTCGAGCGCCTCGGCCGCCAGGTGGTGCAGCGCCCGTTCGTCGGTGCCGCCGATATACATGCCGGGCCGCCGGCGCACCGGCTCCAGGCCCTCCAGGACCTCGATGTCCTTGGCGGAATAGCTGCCGCCGCCGGCCGGTGCCTGCTCGAAGAGATCGCTCATCGGATCCTGATTCATCGATACGCTACGCTTACCCGTAAATACTCCGTTGCTTGGACGCGAGTATAGGGCATCTCCCCCAGCGGAACCACAATATCTAGTCCCAAGGAGGCAGTTGAGGCCGGTCTTCCGGCGGAAACTGCGCCGAGGAGCGATCGCGTCTGGCGCCGCGAATCAGGGAAATCGGCCCATGCGCTCCAGGCGGACGGTCTCGACGCAGGCTCGGAACGCTTCCGTACCCGGCTCGATACCCCTGAACTGGCATTCGTAGGTGTAGTGGGACTCGTAAGGCGTCGTCGTGAGGCCCTGATCACCGACGGCTCGGGGCGTCCCCCCGCCATCGGCGACACAGCCGGCCAAGAACGCCGCGGACGCGGCCAGAATAGCAATTCGGCAATGCATGTTGCTCTCCCCAACGCCCCCTCCGAGTATATGCGTGCTCGCCGCCCTGCCGGCAAGCAGGGGAGCCTGCAAACAAAGTAAAAGCCCGGTCCCGAAGTTCCGGCTGCCGGGGCGGGGCCTTGGCCCTGTCGCCGCAACGCCGGCCTTCCGTCGGGCTTTTCGAGATAGATTTTGTTCTCTTTTTGTTCAGTTGTCAATCGAAATCGCAATCCCGCTTGCAGGGCGATACTTCAATACGTAAAAACATAGATTAATCAAATTTTTGTGTCGTGTAATTGTCATGTTACGTTGATGGTGCTGAGGAGGTAGTAACAGCGGGGCAGGAAGAATGATCCTCGAGGGTGCCGAAATCCGGCTGCGGCCGTTCCGGGAAGACGATCGGACGGCCCTGATCGCCGCCCTGAACGACTGGTCCGTGGCGCAATGGCTGGTGGCACCACCCTTTCCCTACACCGACGCCGATGCCGATTGGTGGATCGACAAGGTGGCAAGCGAGCATGAGGGTGGGGAGCCCGAGTCTTTCGCCGTTGCCGCCGTCTCGGACGACGCGCTTCTGGGCGCGATGAGTGTCGAGAACGAGCTGGGCTATTGGCTGAAGCCGGACGCTTGGGGCCGCGGCGTGGCGACTCGGGCGGCGGCGATGCTCGTGTCGTACGGCGTTGGGACTTTGGCTCGGACTCGCATCTTGGCTCGGACCGACCCCGAGAACCACGCCTCGGCCCGGGTCCTCGCCAAGGTCGGTTTTCGTTGCCTCGGGCCACTGTCAACGGCGGAGTAAAAATGCGCCACTCGGGCGGAGCAAAACTACACCACTGACAGGTCGGGAGCTTGTCCAC